>DATMMZ010000342.1:0-6180 GCA_035569455.1 Mycobacterium sp.
CATGCAATCAGTCTAATCGGGGACGTCAGAACAGCCGGTACTCGTCGCTATCCATGCCACGCATCTTGTCGTAATCCAGTGTTACACAACGGATCCCCCGATCACCGGCCAGAGTGCGCGCTTGCGGCTTGATCTGCTGAGCCGCCAACACCCCACTCACCGGCGCGAGAAGGCTGTCGCGATTGAGCAATTCGAGATAACGGGTCAGCTGCTCGACGCCGTCGATCTCACCACGCCTTTTGATTTCCACTGCAACCGAGCCACCCTGGTCATCGCGACACAGCAGGTCGACGGGCCCGATCGCGGTCATGTATTCGCGACGAACCAGCGTGTATCCCGCGCCCAGCAGTTGGACGTGCTCTGCGAGCAACGCCTGCAGGTGCGCCTCGACGCCATCCTTGACCAGCCCCGGATCGACGCCCAGATCGTGGCTGGAGTCGTGCTCGATCTCCTCGAGGGTAATGCGCAGCTGTTCGCCGGCTTTGTTCTCCACTACCCACACCGGCGCCTGGCCGCCGAGCTCCTCGGTCGTCCAGCACGGCGGACTCATCCAGTTCAGCGGTTTGTAGGCGCGGTCGTCGGCGTGCACACTGACCGATCCGTCGGCCTTGATCAAAAGCAACCTGCGCGCGGACGGAAGATGAGCGGTGAGCCGGCCGACGTAGTCAACGGTGCACCGAGCGATCACTAGACGCACCCGACTCACCTTAGAGCGTGTCCGACAAATTAGGCTGACGCCACAATGCCCAAGAAGACCATGGCACAGCGCTTGGGCCGGGTGCTCGAGAGAGTTACCCGTCAAAGCGGTCGGCTGCAAGAGACCCCCGCGTACGGTTCCTTACTGCTGGGGCGGGTCTCGGAGAGCCAACGACGCCGGCGGATACGCATCCAGCTGATCCTGACCGTCGTCGTCATGGCGGCGAACCTGATCGGAATCGCCGTCGCCGCGCTGTTGGTGATCGTCGCCATTCCCGAGCCGAGCATTTTTGACGACGCGCCGGGGTGGATCACGTTCATAGTCGTGCCGGGCTATCTCGTTTTCGCCATGGCCGTGGGCACTTATTGGATTACCCGGCGGACGGTGCTGGCGCTGCGCTGGGCGATCGAGGAGCGCAAACCCACCCGCATCGACGAGCGCAACACCTTCCTGGCCCCGTGGCGAGTCGCGATGGTCGACCTCAGCCTGTGGGGAATCGGGACGATACTGTCCACGACCCTCTACGGCCTGGTCAACCGCGTGTTCATCCCCCGGTTTCTGTTCGCGGTGGGCTTTTGCGGCATTCTGGTCGCCACCGCCGCCTATCTGCTCACCGAGTTCGCACTGCGACCGGTGGCCGCTCAGGCGCTCGAGGCGGGACGACCGCCACGGCGGCTGACGTCAGGCATCATGGGCCGAACCATGATGGTGTGGCTGCTCGGTTCGGGCGTACCCGTCATCGGCATCGCGCTGACGGCGATCTTCCAGACATGGATGCAAAATCTCACCGAGACCCAGTTCGCGGTGGGCGTGATCATCGTGTCGGCGGCAACGCTGATATTCGGTTTCATCCTGATGTGGATCATGTCCTGGTTGACCGCGACCCCGGTGCGGGTGGTGCGTGCGGCACTCAAGCGCGTCGAGCAGGGCGACTTGCGGGGCAACCTGGTGGTATTCGACGGCACCGAACTCGGTGAGCTGCAGCGTGGTTTCAACGCGATGGTCGACGGCCTGCGAGAGCGCGAACGCGTGCGCGATCTTTTCGGCCGGCACGTCGGCCGCGAAGTCGCGCTGGCCGCCGAACGCGAGAAACCGAAATTGCGCGGGGAAGAACGCCACGTCGCCGTCGTCTTCATCGACATCGTCGGCTCCACCCAGTTGGTGACCAGCCGACCCCCGGCCGAAGTCGTGCAATTCCTGAATCGGTTCTTCACGATCGTGGTCGAGGAGGTGGACCGCCACTGCGGGCTGGTCAACAAGTTCGAGGGCGATGCATCGCTGGCCATCTTCGGCGCACCGAATCGCCTCGACTGTCCCGAGGACGAGGCGCTGGGGGCGGCGCGGGCCATCGCGGACCGGCTGACCAACGAAATGCCCGAGTGTCAGGCGGGCATCGGCGTGGCCGCGGGCCAGGTCGTCGCGGGCAACGTCGGTGCCAAAGAGCGGTTCGAATACACCGTGATCGGCGGGCCGGTCAACGAGGCGGCCCGACTGTGCGAACTGGCCAAGTCATACCCCGGCCGATTGTTAGCCACCGCAGACACGGTGCAGGGTGCGAGCGAAACCGAATGTGCCCATTGGTCTTTGGGTGAGACCGTGACACTTCGCGGGCACGACCATCCCACCCGGCTGGCCTCCCCCGTTTGACCTGATTGCGGCCAATCAGCTGGTCGGCGAGGGGACAGTCGTCCGATGATCGGCGGCGGCGCTGATGCGTTGCAGCGCGTCACCAAAGGCCTCGAGGTCGATGCCCTCGAGTTGGTCGAACAGGTAGCGGCGCAGGCTGGTGTTGTGGGTGGGCGTGGCCTCGTTGTAGCGCTGTAGCCCGGCGTCGGTGAGCACGGCGTTGTAGGCGCGCGCGTCCCGGGTTGACTGTTCGCGCCGCACCAGGCCCTGGGCTTCGAGGCGCCCGACGGCGCGGCTGATCGCCGACAGCGACTGCTGGCAACGCGCCGCGAGGTCGCTGAGCCCCAGCGTGCGATCGGGGGCTTCGACCAAAAAATCCATCGCAACGTATTCGGTGTGCGACAGCCGGTGCTCGCGCTGCAGGTCAGCGTCGAATTGACGCATCATCGTCATGAACGCCGTGTGAAATGCCCTGATCACCCTGTGCTCCTCAGCGGTCCTTGGCTGCACCGCGTTTTTGTGTGCCATGTCTCAAACATAGCTCTTGCTTGCGCGCGCAAGCAAGTATATGTTTGTTGGCGCAAGCAAGTAACGCTACGGAAAGAGAACTGCGATGAGCACTCGGATCCTTGCCCTGGTCGGCAGCCTGCGCGCCGGCTCCTACAACCACCAACTCGCCGAGGCCGCGGCAAAGCGCGCCCCCGACGGCATAGATGTCGAGATCTTCGAAGGACTCGCCGACGTGCCGTTCTACAACGAAGACCTCGACCGCCCGGGTGACGTGCCGGCCCCGGCGCAGACGCTGCGCGACACCGTTCAGCGCGCCGATGCGCTGCTGCTGGTCAGCCCGGAATACAACGGCACCATCCCCGCCACCCTCAAAAACGCCATCGACTGGACTTCACGCCCCTACCAGGCCGGGGCGATCGTCGGCAAGCCGCTCGCTGTCATAGGCGCCGCCGGCGGGCACCACGGCGGGGTGTGGGCCCATGACGAGACCCGCAAATCCGCCCGCATCGCCGGGGCGCATGTACTGGACGACATCAAGCTGGCGGTGCCGCACGCAGCCGAACGATTCGGCACCAACCACCCGGCGGATGACGACGAAATCGCCACCGCCATGCCCGAAATCCTGGTCAGGTTGGCGGGCGCCCAGGCCACCGCCGAGCCCGCCCTATAGCGGCGCTGTGGCAGCTCGACGCGATTCCTGGCCGCGCACCGACGAGCGGGCAACTGCTGCTATCTAACCGGCCGACAGGACGGGTCGACCGAGATCCCACCAGCCCACACCGCGATGTCGCTTTTCCGCCAGTTTTGTCGGTGGGCCGGTGTAACTGTGGAAGCGTGCACGAAGAGTTCGAGCGCTGCTACCGAGCCGTCCAATCCAAGGACGCCCGGTTCGACGGCTGGTTTGTCACCGCGGTGCTGACGACCCGGATCTACTGCCGGCCCAGTTGTCCGGTGCGGCCGCCGTTCGCGCGTAACGTGCGGTTTTATCCGACCGCAGCGGCCGCTCAGCGGGCTGGTTTTCGGGCGTGCAAACGGTGTCGACCCGACGCATCACCGGGTTCTCCCGAATGGAATGTGCGCGGCGATGTTGTCGCGCGGGCAATGCGGCTCATCGCCGACGGCACCGTGGACCGCGATGGCGTCGGCGGCCTCGCCGCCCGCGTCGGGTACACCACCCGCCAGCTGGAGCGGCTTTTGCAGGCCGAGGTCGGCGCCGCCCCGCTGGCGCTGGCCCGTGCGCAACGATCTCAGACCGCCCGGGTGCTGATCGAGACTACAGACCTGCCGTTCGGTGACGTCGCGTTCGCCGCCGGGTTTTCCAGCATCCGTCAGTTCAACGACACGGTGCGCCAGGTGTTCGACAACACACCGACGGTGTTACGTAAGCGTGCAGCGGTCCGGGTCGGGTCCTTGAAATCCGGAGCCACCTCTGCGGGGGCGGTGTCCCTTCGGCTGCCGGTGCGCACACCCTTCGTCCACGAGGGCGTTTTCGGCCATCTCGCCGCCAGCGCGGTACCGGGTTGCGAGGAGGTCCGTGACGGTGCGTTCCGACGCAGCCTGCGGCTTCCCTGCGGCAGCGCCGTCGTCACCCTGAAACCGGCGGTCGATCATGTGCGCTGTTTGCTTGTGCTCGACGACTTCCGCGATCTCACGACGGCGATCGCCCGCTGTCGGCGGCTGCTGGACCTCGATGCCGACCCCGAAGCGATAGTGGACGCGCTCAGCCGTGACCCCGACCTGGGCCCGGTGGTGGCCAAGGCCCCTGGACAACGTATCCCCCGCACGGTCGACGAGGCCGAACTTGCCGTGCGCGTGGTGCTGGGCCAGCAGGTATCGACCAAGGCCGCACGAACCCACGCCGGCAGGCTGGTCGCTGCCTACGGGCAGCCGGTCCACGACCCCGAGGGCGCGTTGACCCATATCTTCCCGTCGGTCGAGCAGCTCGCCGAAATCGATCCCATCCACCTGGCGGTCCCCAAATCCCGACAACGGACGCTCAATGCCCTCATCGCCGGCCTTGCCGACGGAAGCGTCGTGCTGGACGCCGGCTGCGACTGGGAAAGCGCGCGCAGACAGCTACTGGCCCTGCCGGGGGTTGGCCCGTGGACGGCAGAGGTGATCGCGATGCGCGGCCTCGGAGACCCAGACGCGTTTCCCGCCAGCGATCTCGGCCTCCGGCTGGCCGCCAAGCAGTTGGGCCTGCCCAAGGATCAACGGGCACTCATCGAGCACAGCGCCCGGTGGCGCCCCTGGCGCTCCTACGCCACCCAACACCTCTGGACCACCCTCGAGCACCCGGTAAACCAATGGCCACCACAGGAGGTTGCATGATCCACTACCGCACCATCGATAGCCCGATCGGACCGCTGACCCTGGCCGGGCATGGCTCGATGTTGACGAATGTACGGATGGTCGATCAGACCTACGAGCCCAGTCACGCCGGCTGGTCACGCGATCAGACGGCATTTGCTGACGCGGTCGACCAACTCAACGCATATTTCGCCGGCGAGCTCGTCGACTTCGATGTCGAGCTCGATCTACGAGGCACCGAATTTCAGCAGCGGGTCTGGAAGGCTCTGCTGACGATTCCGTATGGGGAAACCCGGTCTTACGGGGAAATCGCCGAACAGATCGCCGCGCCCGGTGCCGCGCGCGCCGTGGGATTGGCCAACGGCCATAATCCCGTCGCAATCATCGTTCCGTGCCATCGGGTTATTGGCGCCAACGGGAGCCTCACCGGCTATGGCGGCGGACTGGATCGGAAGCAGACCCTGCTCGAATTGGAGAGGCACCGGGCGTCGGTGAATTTGACATTGTTCGATTAGATTGGACGAGGACATGCAAAAACACCCCCTGTGACAGGGGGTGTTTTTGTGTATGTTCGGCGGTGTCCTACTTTTCCACCCGGATTGGGCAGTATCATCGGCGCTGACAGGCTTAGCTTCCGGGTTCGGGATGGGACCGGGCGTTTCCCTGTCGCTGTGACCGCCGTAACTCTATTTAAATTTGTGTTGGTGGGGGGTGTGGCGTCTAGGCAAATTTGTTGGACAAATTCGCCGTAACTGGATATGTGGTTGCGATGTGTGTTGGTAAGTTTTCGGCCGGTTAGTGCCAGTTCCCTGCACTCATTGCTGAGCTTCCAGGTCTGGCCTATCGATCCCGTGGTCTGCGGGGGGCCTTATCCCTCTAAAAGGGTGAGAAGCCTCATCTTGGAGAAGGTTTCCCGCTTAGATGCTTTCAGCGGTTATCCTGTCCGAACGTGGCTATCCAGCGGTGCCCCTGGTGGGACAACTGGTGGACCAGAGGTTCGTCCGTCCCGGTCCTCTCGTACTAGGGACAGGTTTCCT
>DATMMZ010000343.1:0-3426 GCA_035569455.1 Mycobacterium sp.
CGGTGTGCTCCGAAAACGACCTCACGGTGCTGGCGTGGGGACCCAACGCCGGCACCGACCGCGCCCACGCGGTGCTCCAGATGCTGTGGCGACTTGCTAAGCGCCGTGGCGGGTCTTTGGCCGTGTTGGGTTGGACCCATGGTGCGCAGCCACTGCATCCACTGCTGGCGCCCAAAGACACCACCCCCAAATGCTTGACGCTGGCCGGGACCGGTTGCGGTCTGCATGAGGCCGAGGACCCGCGCTGGGGGCACCTGTTGGCAGGTGCGGCATGACTTCCCGCACGACAACGACGATGCCGCACAGCCAGCGCCATAAGCCCGACATGGAGCCGGTGCGCGACTTCACCCAGCCGCTGCCGCAAGTCGCCGACCGGCCCGTGTGTGCAAGGCACATCGTGGTGTCCCGTAGCAAGTTCGCTCAGGCCATCAGCACGCAGGGCCGGAATGTGCGCCTGGCGATCTGGCTGCCCGGCTGGCACATCGAAATCTACGACGAATTCGGTGAGCAGTCCTATCTTTTCGGAGCGCGATGATGCGCCACCGCACCGGAATTCAGTTTCCCGGCATCACGCGAACGGTAACGACAAGCGACGGCGTGGCTCTGTCGGTGCGCGAGTACGGATCTCGCGACGCCGCCCGCACTGTCGTCCTTCTCCACGGGTTCTGCTTGAACAAAGATTCCTGGACCATCCAGATCGATCACCTGCTTCATCAATACGGCGACAGCATCCGGATCATCAGCTACGACCACCGTGGCCACGGCGACTCCGCGGCGGCACCGATGCACACCTATCACATCGACCGACTCGCCGCCGACCTCGCCGACCTGCTCGCAGCCCTCGGCCTGACAGGCCCCCTCACGCTTGCCGGACATTCCATGGGCGGCATGGTGGCCCTGGCCTACCTGGGTCGCCCCGCCGGCCAGCGGCCTGTCCAACCCCATGGGCTCATCCTCGTCGCTACCGCGGCGGGCAAACTCGCCCAGCGCGGCCTAGGCCGGCTCCTGGCCAACCCCGCCACCGGCATCCTCTGCGCATTCGCAGACCACGCACCGCACGCCGTCGCAGACCGTACCCTTCGTGCCCTCGCCCGGCCGGTATGCGGCGCCCTTATCAGATATGGCGGATACGGCACGGCGAGCCGGGACGCGCTTGTCGCGGTGTCGGCGGCGACCATCAACGCCACCCCGGTTGCGACGAAAGCCGGCTTTCTGCGGGCTCTACGCCACTACGACCAGTATCGGACGCTGATTTCCATTACGGCCACGACAGTGGTCATCAGTGGTGGCGCGGACAGGCTCACCCCGCCGTCGCATTCCCACGACCTGGCCCGCGGTATCCCCGGGGCCATGCGCGTACACCGGCCCAGCGCCGGGCACATGCTCTTAGATGAGGCGCCGCACGTGATCAGCAACGCCATCATCGGCGTTATCGGTGCGCACACGACCGGCGCGATGAGACGCCGTGTGGTGCGTAGTTATGACGAACCGGTGTCGCGCGAGCCGCTCGCACGCGAGGAAGCCAGCTAGATGTCTAGGCACGTCGAACGTCCCTACCACGTGGCGATCGTCGGCTCCGGGCCGTCGGGGTTTTTTGCGGCGGCATCGTTGCTGAAAGCCGCTGACGCCGCCGACGAGATCGAGGTGGCCGTCGACATGCTGGAGATGCTGCCCACGCCGTGGGGGCTGGTGCGCTCCGGGGTGGCGCCTGATCACCCCAAGATCAAGTCGATCAGCAAGCAGTTCGAGAAGACCGCCGAAGATCCCCGCTTCCGCTTCTTCGGCAACATCGTGGTGGGCGAACACATCAGCGCAGCCGAACTCGCCGAGCACTACGAAGCGGTGATCTACGCCGTCGGAGCGCAATCCGATCGGGCGCTGAACATCCCCGGCGAACACCTGCCGGGCAGCATCGCCGCCGTCGATTTCGTGGGCTGGTACAACGCTCACCCGCACTTTCAGGACATGTCGCCCGACCTGTCGGGCGGCCGGGCCGTCGTCGTCGGCAACGGCAACGTCGCGCTGGACGTCGCCCGCATTCTGGTGACCGACCCCGACGTGCTCGCGCTCACCGATATCGCGGACCACGCCCTCGAGTCGCTGCGCCCCTGCGGTGTCGAAGAAGTGGTGATCATCGGTCGCCGCGGCCCACTGCAGACCGCGTTCACCACGCTGGAGTTGCGTGAGTTGGGTGACCTCGAGGGTGTCGACGTGGTGGTCGATCCCGCGCAGCTGGAGGGCATTAGCGACGATGACGCGGCCGCGGTGGGCAAGGTCTGCAAGCAGAACATCAAAGTGCTGCGTGACTACGCAGGACGCGAGCCCCGCCGAGGACACCGTCGAATCGTGTTGCGGTTCTTGACATCCCCGATAGAGATCAAAGGCGACGAAAGAGTCGAACAGATCGTGCTCGGGCACAACGAGCTGGTCAGCGACGACAGCGGGCGGGTGGTGGCCAAGGACACCGGCGCGCGCGACGAACTGCCCGTCCAGCTGGTGGTGCGCTCGGTCGGTTACCGCGGCGTGCCCACGCCGGGGCTGCCGTTCGACGACAAGAGCGGGACCATCCCGAACAGTGGCGGCCGGGTGGCGGGCAACCGCAACGAGTACGTCGTCGGCTGGATCAAGCGCGGGCCGACCGGGGTGATCGGAACCAACAAGAAAGACTCCCAAGACACCGTCGACACCTTGCTCGGCGATCTGGCCGGCGCGAAGGACTCCGGGCTGGCGGGTTTCCGCGCCGACCACTCCGACAAGCTCGCCGAGTGGCTGGCCTCGCGTCAGCCCGAGCTGATAACCGACGCGCACTGGCAGGCCATCGACCGTTTCGAAAGCGAGGCCGGCCAGCCGCACGGGCGTCCCCGGGTCAAGGTACCGAGCCTGGCAGAGCTACTACGGATCGGGCACGGCTAGGCGCGGTCCAGCAAATATGCCGTATTGCTCGTCTTGACAGCAGTAAGGAAGGAGATGTTGTGACATATGTGATTGCCGAACCCTGTGTCGACATCAAAGACAAGGCATGCATCGAGGAATGCCCCGTCGATTGCATCTACCAGGGCGCGCGAATGCTCTACATCCACCCCGAAGAGTGCATCGACTGCGGCGCCTGCGAGCCGGTGTGCCCGATCGAGGCCATCTACCACGAAGACGACCTGCCCGATCAGTGGAGCCGCTACGCCCAGATCAACGCCGACTTCTTCGCAGACCTCGGCTCACCGGGCGGCGCATCGAAAATCGGGATCACCGAAAACGACCCAATCGCGGTCAAAAACCTGGACCGCGTAGACAAAGGTTGAACACTCTTTGACCGCGCCCGCCGATAGGGGCCAAAGTCCCGAGCGTTCGGGGCGTTCGTTAGTCCGGCTGCGGACCTTTTACGACCGTTGTGGTTCGGTCGATATAGTCATGCTGACCCGATGCACCGAA
>DATMMZ010000344.1:0-12636 GCA_035569455.1 Mycobacterium sp.
CCGCGGGTTTTGTGCCGTGCTGACCGGTCGCACCCGCTGCGGGTCGGCACCGCATTCTTCGAACACCGCGCGAGCTTGCTGGTAGCGGGAGATCGCGCCCTCGTTGGCGGCGTGCAGGATGGGCCCCGATATACCCCCGCCAGCGACTTGCAGTAGGGCCGCGGCCAAATCGGCAGCGTAGGTGGGCGAACCGGTCTGGTCGTCGACCACGTCGACGGGGCCGTTTCCGGCCGCCAGCCGGCGCATGACGGCGACGAAGTCCTTGCCGGTCCCTCCGGTGTAGACCCAGGCGGTCCGTACCACGATGGCCTGCGGCAGTGCGGCCAGCACGGCCGCTTCGCCGGCCAACTTGCTGCGGGCGTACACGCCTAGTGGCCCGGTTTCATCGCTGGGCTCGTAGGGACGCGGCGCGGCTGCCCCAAAGTCGCCGCTGAACACGTAGTCGGTCGACACGTGGATCAGCTGGGCGCCGGCGTGCGCGCAGGCACGCGCGATGTGTTCCGGCCCGGCGGCATTGACCGCGTAGGCGGTCGGCTCGTCGCTCTCGGCGGCGTCGACGTTGGTGTATGCCGCGCAATTGACCACGACATCACCTTTTTTTAGGCCGCTGCTCGCCATCCGCTCGGCCGCCCCGGGGTCGGTGATGTCCCACTGCGACGAGGTCAGCGCCAGCACTTCACGGCCCCGACGAGCGGCCTGCTTCGCCAATGCGCTGCCGAGCTGCCCACCCGCGCCGGTGATCACGATCCTGCCCGACACGGTTTGAGTCTGGCACGCCTTGGGCACACCGGGGCTGGCTACTCGGCAAGCGCCTGTGGCGCAAGTAACCTAGTGTGATGCTTGTGCAACGTGTGGTTCGTGCGGTTGCCACGACGCTGGCTCTTGCGATCGTTCTCGGCACCGGGGTCGCGTGGAGCAACGTCCGGTCATTCGAGGACGGCATCTTCCACATGTGGGCGCCCTCGTTGGGTCAAGGCGGCGACGACGGCGCGATCGACATCTTGCTGGTCGGCCTGGACAGCCGTACCGATGCCCACGGCAATCCGTTGTCGGCCCAGGAGCTGGCGACATTGCGGGCCACCGACGACGAACCTGCCACCAACACCGACACCATCATCCTGATCCGGATACCCAACAACGGGAAGTCGGCGACCGCAATCTCGATTCCGCGCGACTCGTACGTGCAGGCAGCCGGCTTGGGCAAGACCAAGATCAATGGCATCTACGGCCAAACCAGGGAGGCGAAGCGGACCAGCCTGGTCCAGGCGGGTGCGTCGGCCGCCGAAGCCGCGACGGCAGGCACCCAGGCCGGGCGCGAGGCACTGATCAAGACGGTCGCCGACCTCACCGGCGTCACCGTCGATCACTATGCCGAGATCGGGCTGCTCGGTTTCGCGTTGATCACCGAGGCGCTCGGTGGCGTCGAGGTCTGTCTCAAAGACGCCGTGTACGAGCCCCTTTCGGGTGCCGACTTTCCCGCCGGCCGGCAGAAACTCAACGGCCCGCAAGCGCTTAGCTTCGTCCGCCAGCGTCACGAACTGCCGCGCGGCGACCTGGACCGGGTGGTGCGCCAGCAGGCGGTGATGGCCTCACTGGCCCACCAGGTCATCTCCGGCAAGACGCTGTCCAGCCCCACCACGGTGAAGCGGCTAGAGGCGGCCGTCCAGCGCTCGGTGGTGATCTCTTCGGGTTGGGATGTCATGGATTTCGTCCAGCAGCTGTCCAAGCTGGCCGGAGGTAAGGTCGCCTTCGCCACCATTCCGGTGCTCGACGGGGCCGGCTGGAGTGACGACGGCATGCAAAGCGTGGTTCGGGTGGATCCGCACCAGGTGCAGGACTGGGTCGCCAGCCTGCTCAACGACCAAGCCCAGGGCAAGACCGAGCAGCTGGCCTACACACCTGCCAAGACCACCGCCGACGTGGTCAACGACACCGACATCAACGGACTGGCGGGAGCGGTGTCAGAGGTGTTGAACTCCAAGGGATTTACCACGGGAGCGGTCGGCAACAACGAAGGCGGCCACGTAAAGGGCAGCCAGGTGCGGGCCACGAAGTCCGACGACCTGGGCGCCCAGCAAGTGGCCAAAGAACTGGGCGGGTTGCCGGTCGTCGCCGATGGCTCGATCCCGCCGGGATCGGTCCGGGTGGTGCTGGCCAACGACTACACCGGTCCGGGCTCCGGGCTTTCGGGCGGCTCGGTGACGCCCGCCCGCGCGTCGAATCCCGGGTCGTCTGCTGACGCGGACGCTCCGCCACCATCGCCGATCCTTACCGCCGGTTCCGACAAGCCCGAGTGCATCAACTGACCACGTCGACGACGCTTAGCGGGGCGATCCTGGATCCCATGCTGCGTGCCGATCCGGTCGGCCCGCGCATCACCTTCTACGACGACGCCACCGGTGAACGCATCGAGTTGTCCGCTGTGACACTGGCCAACTGGGCCGCCAAGACCGGCAACCTGTTGCGCGACGAGCTGGGCGCGGGGCCGGTCAGCAGGATCGCGATCCTGCTTCCGGCGCATTGGCAGACGGCGGCGGTCTTGTTCGGGGTGTGGTGGATCGGCGCCGAGGCACTGCTCGGCGACTCTGCGGCCGACTTAGCACTGTGCACCGCCGACCGACTGGATGAGGCCGACGCTTGCGTCGCGGGCGGTGAGGTGGCGGTGCTGTCGCTGGATCCGTTCGGCCGCCCCGCACCCGACTTGCCGATCGGCGTCACCGACTATGCGACCGCGGTTCGGGTGCACGGGGACCAAATAGTTCCCGAGCGCCGCCCCGGGCCCGCGCTGGCCGGGCGGTCGGTCGACGAGATCCTGGCCGACTGTGAGAACTCCGCGGCGGCAAGGGGTTTGACGTCAAGCGATCGGGTGCTTTCCAGCGCCGCGTGGGCCGGGCCCGATGAGTTGGTGGACGGACTGCTGGCGATCATGGCCGTCGGCGCGTCGTTGGTACAGGTCGCCAATCCCGATCCGGGGCTGCTGCAGCGCAGGGTCGATGCCGAGAAGGTCACCCGGGTCCTGTAAGCGCGGTCAACACATGTCGATATCGCAATATTTACATGTTAACATCGCCCGAGCGGCAGTTGACGCTCCGACAAACCAGGAGAAAGGTTCACACAATGGCGGTGCAGGCGCTATTGGCAAAAGCGGCGGCGACGGTATTCACGGGTTTGGTCGGAGTGACCGCCTATGAGGCGGTGCGAAAAGCCCTTGCCAACGCGCCGCTGCACGAGACTGCCGTATCGGCGGCCGAACTGAGCCTGCGCGGAACCCGTAAGGCCGAAGAAGCGGCGGAGTCGGCGAGGCTCAAGATTGCCGACGTGATGGCCGAAGCCCGGGAGCGTATCGGCGAGGAGGCGCCCACGCCGGCCGTCAGCGACGTGCACGAGCACTGATCGCTTGATATGACCCTCGCCATAACCGAAGACCCTGCGCTAGTGGTGGTTTCGGATGCGGCGGGACGCATGCGGGTTCGGGTGGGGTGGGTCCGCTCCAACTCCCGGCGCGCCGTGGCGGTCGAAGAGGCCGTCGCCAACTGCAACGGTGTGCGGGCGGTGCACGCCTACCCGCGCACCGGGTCCGTCGTCGTGTGGTACTCACCCAAGCGCTGCGACCGCTCGGCGATACTGGCGGCGATCAGCGACGCCGCACACGTCGCCGCTGAGCTGATCCCCGCTCGGGCACCGCATTCGTCCGAGATCCGCAACACCGACGTGCTTCGCATGGTCATCGGCGGCGCCGCCCTGGCGCTGCTCGGTGTGCGCCGCTACGTGTTCGCGCGACCGCCGCTGCTCGGCCCGAGCGGTCGCGTGGTCGCCAGCGGCGTCACCATCTTCACCGGGTATCCCTTCCTGCGCGGTGCGCTGCGTTCGCTTCGCTCCGGTCGTGCCGGCACCGACGCGCTGGTCTCGGCGGCGACCGTGGCCAGCCTCATCCTGCGCGAGAACGTGGTTGCGCTGACAGTGCTGTGGCTGCTCAATATCGGTGAGTACCTGCAGGATCTGACCCTGCGGCGGACCCGGCGGGCCATCTCGGAGCTGCTGCGCGGCAGCCAGGACACGGCATGGATTCGTCTGACCGACGGCCCGGACGCCGGCGCTGAGATACAGGTGCCGATCGGCGCCGTGCAGGTCGGCGACGAGGTGGTGGTCCACGACCACGTCGCGATCCCGGTGGACGGCGAGGTGGTCGACGGCGAGGCGGTCGTCAACCAATCGGCGATCACGGGTGAAAACCTGCCGGTCAGCGTCACGGTCGGAACACACGTGCACGCGGGTTCGGTGGTGGTGCGCGGGCGCCTGGTGGTGCGCGCCGAGGCTGTCGGCAACCAAACCACCATCGGCCGCATCATTGCCCGGGTCGAAGAGGCGCAGCACGACCGGGCGCCCATCCAGACGGTCGGCGAGAATTTCTCCCGCCGGTTCGTTCCCACCTCGTTTATCGTCTCGGCCATCACCTTGGCGATTACCGGAGACGTCCGCCGTGCCATGACCATGCTGCTGATCGCGTGCCCATGCGCGGTGGGACTGGCCACCCCGACCGCGATCAGCGCCGCGATCGGCAACGGCGCC
The DNA here is from genome assembly GCA_035569455.1 of Mycobacterium sp. Classification (GTDB taxonomy): domain Bacteria; phylum Actinomycetota; class Actinomycetes; order Mycobacteriales; family Mycobacteriaceae; genus Mycobacterium. Next base: position 4,570 of record DATMMZ010000344.1, read on the forward strand.
CGCCGCGGAATCCTGATCAAGGGCGGATCCCACCTCGAGCAGGCGGGCCGGGTCGACGCGATCGTGTTCGACAAGACCGGCACGCTGACCGTCGGACGGCCAGTGGTCACGAACATCGTTGCCATGCACAAAGATTGGGAGCCAGAGCAGGTGCTGGCCTATGCGGCCAGCTCGGAGATCCACTCTCGTCATCCGCTGGCCGAAGCGGTGATCCGCTCGACCGAGGAACGCCACATCAGCATCCCGCCGCATGAGGAATGCGAGGTGCTGGTGGGCCTGGGCATGCGGACCTGGGCCGACGGCCGAACCCTGCTGCTGGGCAGCCCTTCGCTGCTGCGCGCGGAGAAGGTGAAGGTGTCCAAGAAGGCGGCTGGGTGGGTGGACAAGCTGCGAAGCCAGGCGGAGACGCCGCTGCTGCTCGCGGTGGACGGCACGCTGGTGGGGCTGATCAGCCTGCGGGACGAAGTCCGGCCGGAGGCCGCCGAGGTGCTGACGAAGCTGCGGGCCAACGGAATTCGTCGCATCATCATGCTCACCGGGGACCATCCGGACATCGCCCGGGTCGTCGCCGGCGAGCTGGGGATCGACGAGTGGCGCGCCGAGGTGATGCCGGAGGACAAGCTCACCGTGGTGCGCAACCTGCAGAGCGAGGGCTACGTCGTGGGCATGGTAGGCGACGGCATCAACGACGCCCCGGCGCTGGCCGCCGCCGACATCGGCATCGCCATGGGGCTGGCCGGAACCGACGTGGCCGTCGAGACCGCAGACGTCGCACTGGCCAACGACGATCTGCATCGCCTGCTCGACGTTGGGGACCTGGGCGCCCGGGCGGTCGACGTGATCCGGGAGAACTACGGCATGTCCATCGCCGTCAACGCCGCCGGGCTGCTCATCGGGGCGGGCGGCGCGCTCTCCCCCGTGCTGGCCGCGATCCTGCACAATGCATCGTCGGTTGCGGTGGTGGCCAACAGTTCCCGCCTGATCCGGTATCGCCTCGACTGAGACGTGGCACGTCGGCGTGGCGTTCAGCCCTGACGGGCAGCGCTGGCCAGCGCCGCCGGCGATAGAACGGTGCGGTTGTGGGACGCGGTCAGCGGCCGGCCCGTCGGCCAACCCCTGATCGGGCACGCCGACACGGTGTGGGTTGTGGTGTACAGCCCTGACGGTGAGCGGCTGGCCAGCGACAGCCGAGATCAGACGGTGCGGTTGTGGGACGCAGTCACCGGGCAGCCCGTCGGCGAGCCCCTCGCCGGGCACATTGGCGTGGTATGCGATGCGGCGTTCAGCCCCGACAGCCAGCGGCTGGCCAGCGCCAGCTACGACGGCACGGTGCGAATATGGGACGCGGGCACTGGTGAACCCCGCGGTGAGCCCTTTGTAGGGCACTCTGACCCGGTCCACGGTGTGGCATTCAGCCCTGACGGGCAACGGTTGGCCAGCGCCAGCCAGGACCACGCTGTGCGGCTGTGGGACGCCGTTAACGGGCAACCCTCGGCGGTTCCGGAACACTATGTGCCAAGTTGACCGCCAACATGAGCCGAGAGCAGTGGCGCGTGTGGGTCGCGCCGGACATCGACTACATTCCCGCCTGCCCGGACCTGCCCATCCCGTAATCAGCAGCCGCAGGCGTGGCCCCGCCAGGATCGGATGCCCTGCCAGACCGCGATGCAGGCGACGGCCAGGCCGATCACGGGGTCAATCCACCAACCGCCGGACCAGGTGGCCGTGATCGCGAGGCCGGTCAGCACCCCGGCGGCCTGGATAGCGCACAGGTAGTTCTGGGTGCCTGCACCCGCGGTTGCCTCCGAGTGCAGCCGCGCGCCCAAGTTGTGGCCGGCCCAGCCCAGAACCGGCATCAGCAGCAAGGCGATCGCTGTCAACGCGATGCCGATCATCGAGGTGTCGGCGTGCCGGCCGTCGGCCAGGTGGTGGATGGATTCGGCGGCGACGTAAGGGGCGGTCAGCCAAAACGACACCGCCACACCGCGTTGTGCGCGCCGCTCGGCCGTCTCGGACAGGGTTCTACTGCCACTGAAGCGCCACACCACCATCGCGCTGGCCATCGCCTCGGCCCCACCGCCAAGCGCCCATCCGGTCAGTGCGACGGATCCGACCGCCAGCCCCTGCCACAGCCCGACGGCACCCTCGATGAGCAACACGGTCAGGCTGATCCAGGCCAGCTGCCGTGCGCGCTGGGCGCGGTGCTGCCACCCAACGTTCCGCGCGACCGGCGTCGGGTGCGGCGACTCGGCAATCGAGATCATCGGTTCCATCCGGCGATGGTAGAGGCGAGACGGGCCGGAGGCCGGGAGCCGTCGCTGTCTGGAGACCGTATCGTTATTCTGGCTAACCAGTAGACAGGAGAGGGAAATACGGATGGGGCGAACCGACAACGACACCTGGGACCTGGCGACCAGCGTGGGGGCCACTGCCACCATGGTGGCCTCGGGAAGAGCGCGGGCAAGCAGGGCCGAAAACGCACTGATCGAGGATCGATTCGCCGAACCGTTGGTGCGGGCGGTGGGCATTGAGTTCTTTACCCGCTGGGCCAACGGCGAACTCGACTCCGTCGAGATCGACGTCGCCGGCGCACCGTGGGGCATGCAGCGCATGACCGACGTTCAGGCCGCGCGCACCCGCTACATCGACGCATTCTTCGCCGACGCGACCGAGGCGGCTGGCATCCGCCAGGTGGTGATCTTGGCCTCAGGCCTCGACGCGCGCGGATATCGAATGGCATGGCCACCGGGAATGACGGTGTTCGAGATCGACCAGCCCCAGGTCATCGAATTCAAGACCGCCACGATGGCCGAGCTCGGCGCCGAGCCGACAGCCGACGTGCGGGCAGTCCCGATCGACCTGCGACACGATTGGCCGTCGGCGCTGCGCAAGGCCGGGTTCGACACCGAGCGGCCCGCCGCGTGGGCCGCCGAGGGCCTGCTCGGGTTCCTGCCGGCGGACGCCCAGGACCGGTTACTGGACAACATCACCGCGCTCAGCGCCGACGGCAGTCGGCTGGTGGCCGAAGTCTTTCTGAACTCGTCGGCCAACCAGCAGGCGTTGAACGCCGCCATCCACAAGTGGCGCGAGCACGGTCTCGACGTCGAAATTGACAACCTGGGCTTCCCCGGCGAGCGCAACGATGTGGCGACCTACCTGGAAGACCACGGCTGGCGCGCGGTTCGCACCCAGCTGAATGATTTGTTGGCCAACAACGGACTACCGCTGCAGTCCGGCGACAAAGACGGCCCGTTTGGCAAGAACTACTACTGCGCCGCGGAATTGCACAAGGCAGGTTAAAGAGAAAGGCCCACCAAATGCCCAACAGGCCAAACAGCAAGCCCGCCAAGCCACTTGACGGATTTCGAGTACTCGATTTCACCCAGAACGTGGCGGGGCCACTGGCCGGACAGGTGCTGGCCGACCTGGGCGCCGAGGTCATCAAGGTCGAGGCGCCCGGTGGTGAGGCGGCCCGGCAGATTACCGCGGTCCTGCCCGGACGCCCGCCGTTGGCCACCTACTTCCTGCCGAACAACCGGGGCAAGAAGTCGGTGGCGGTGGACTTGACCACCGAAGAGGCCAAGCAGCAGATACTGCGGCTCGCCGATACCGCCGATGTCGTGCTGGAAGGGTTTCGCCCCGGGGTCATGGAGCGAATGGGCCTGGGTCCCAACGACTTGCAATCACGCAACCCCAGGCTGATCTACGCCCGCCTTTCGGCGTTCGGCGGCAACGGCCCCCACGGCACCCGGCCGGGCGTCGATCTGATGGTCGCCGCCGAGGCCGGCATGACCACCGGGATGCCAACGCCCGATGGCAAACCGCAGATCATCCCGTTCCAGCTCGTCGACAATGCCAGCGGGCATGTGCTGGCCCAGGCGGTATTGGCCGCGCTGCTCAACCGCGAGCGCCACGGGGTGGCCGACATCGTCCGGGTCGCCATGTACGACGTCGCGGTGGGGCTGCAGGCCAACCAACTGACCATGCACCTGAACAAGCCCAGCGGCGACGGGCCGGCACCAAGCCCAACGCCACACGCCAAGCGGCGCAAAGGAGTTGGCTTCGCCACCCAGCCTTCAGATGCGTATCGCACCGCCGACGGGTACATCGTCCTCAGCGCGTATGTGCCCAAGCACTGGCAGAAGCTGTGTCAGATCATCGGCCGGCCTGATCTCCTCGACGACGAGCGATTCATCGACCAGCGCGCCCGGGCGCTCAACTACCCCGAGTTGACCGAAGAGCTTCAGGCGGCACTGGCCGCCAAGACCGCCGCCGAATGGGTTGAGCTGCTACACGAAGGCGGCCTGATGGCCTGCCTGCCCTACACCTGGAAACAAGTCGTCGACACCCCGCTGTTCGCCGAGAACGACCTCGCCCTGCAAGTCGGCAGCGGTGACGACACCATCACGGTCGTCCGCACACCGGCCCGCTACGCCAGCTTCAGCGCCGTGGTCACCGATCCCCCGCCGGCAGCCGGCCAACACAACGACATACTGCTGAGCGCCCCGGAAACCGCGTCCTCACCCTAGGAGCATCTGCTATCGAGAACCGTTGTTGAGGCTTGGCTCTCATTCTTTGCCGCGCTCTAGACCGCGTCGGCGGGCCGCGGATCTCCCTCCACAACGCTTGGCTTAGTCATAGCGTGCTTGGGCCTTCTGCTCAGCTGTAAGGCGTTGATAATTAACAAATTTGATTTATGAAGCGAGAATCTTGTTGTATCAAAGGCGATTTCACAAGACTTGTTGCGCCTGGTGAGCCGAATTCGTTGTCAACTCACAGCTACTCATAGGTCACCTTGGAGATTTCCACGTTAGCGTCGTTGTGTTTGACCTTGGAACGTGAGGGTTGGTATGAGCCACGCGCATCACATTTCGAACTGGGATCCCGAGGACGTTGCGGCTTGGGAGGCCGGTAATAAGAAAATTGCGCGCCGCAACCTGATCTGGTCGGTGTTTGCCATGCACGTCGGCTACTCGATCTGGTCGATCTGGTCGGTGATGGTGCTGTTTATGCCCCGCTCTGTGTATGGTCTTTCGCCGGCCGACAAGCTTCTGCTGGGTGCCACAGCGACCCTCGTCGGTGGTTGTCTACGCATCCCTTACGCGGTGGCGGTTACCAAGTTCGGTGGCCGCAACTGGATGGTGTTCTCCTCGCTGGTGTTGTTGATCCCGACTGTTGGCACGATTCTGCTGCTGGCCAACCCCGGGCAGCCGTTGTGGATGTACTTGGTGTGTGCGGCGCTAACTGGCATGGGCGGCGGCAATTTCTCCGCGGCGATCGCCAACGTCAACGTCTTCTACCCGCAGCGACTCAAGGGCGCGGCGTTGGGTATTGCCGGTGGCGGGGGCAACATCGGGGTGCCGGTGATCCAGATCGTAGGTCTGGTGGTGCTCGCGACCGCCGGCAACCGGCAACCGTACTGGGTCTGCGCGATCTATTTGGTGCTGCTGTCGCTGGCCGCGCTCGCGTCGGCACTCTTCCTGGACAATGTGGAGCTGCCGCGCGGCGAGCACAAACCCATGCGAGCGGCTCTGGTTCAGCGCGACACCTGGATCCTCGCAATGCTCTACGTCGCGACCTACGGCTCATTTATCGGGTTTTCCTTCGCCTTTGGCCAGGTGCTGCAGATGAACTACATGGCCACTGGGCAAGGTGCTCTGCAGGCGTCGTTACATGCCGCCCAAATCGCCTTTCTCGGACCACTGCTCGCGTCGCTAGCCCGAATGTACGGCGGCAGACTCTCTGACCGCCTCGGCGGGGGGCTCGTCACACTGGGAGTTCTGTTCGCCATGATCGCGGCCGTCAGCGAACTGATCGCGGTGAGCAGCCACGCCGACCACCGCTCCGGCCCCTTGAGCGCAACCACCATGACCGGCTACATCATCGGTTTCATGGCCTTATTCGTCTTGTGCGGCATCGGCAACGGAGCGGTGTACAAAATGATCCCAGCGATCTTCGAGGCACGCAGCCACTCCATGAACGTCATCGAAGCCGAACGCCGCCACTGGGCCCGCGCGATGTCCGGCGTCGTGATCGGAATCGTCGCCGCGATCGGCACTCTCGGCGGCGTATTGATCAATATGGCACTGCGGCAGTCCTACCTGAGCACCGGCTCGGAGACGACGGCATTCTGCCTTTTCTTGTTGTGCTACGTCATTGGGTCGGTGCTGACGTGGTGGACGTACGTGCGGCGCCCCTCTGGCGCCAGGCGGGCCCCCATAGCTGTCCCGGCGGCCTCAGAATTGTCAAAGTTATCGCCCGCCAAGACTTATGGTTCTTAACCGCGGCGTGGTCGTGGTGAGTGAGACGTCGCCATGCTGCGCGCGCCTCGGGTGCCCCTGCGCGAAATCTGCATGAGCTTGTACACAAGATAATTGCTTAGGAGACGATTGTCGTAAGAGATGTGAGAGCCGTTCGTGGCTGCTTTTTTGCTGAAACCGCGGTACGACACCCGGATCGCTGAACCGGCGGCAGTTCACTTCCACCCGCTTCGGCGAACGGCTCGCCGAGGCCGGTGCGGCGTCCGACAACGCTCTGACCGAAGATCCACGGCTCGGCCGAAACCGCGAGGACGTCGAACGAACGACCGTGGGCTGGGCCTGAGCCAGAGTTGTCGCTCAGCGGCCGAGGAACTTTTGCCGGTCAACGATTACGCGATCGATTTCACCCTGGGCAACGAGCTGTCCTGAATCGTCAATGGCCTTCACTTGGAAAGTCAGAAATCGCCCATCGATCGGCAATGGCTCGGCAGTGACCTCCACGGTGCCGCCTACGTGGGTCGCGCGCCGGTGCTCGATGCGCACCGCGGTGCCAACGGTCGTCTGGCCAGGACCCGCGAACGGCGCAGCGGCTTGCACTGTGGCCGCTTCCAGCCATGCGATTACCCGTGGAGTCGCGAGCACCGGCACATCGCCGCTGCCGACCTGCGCGGCGGTGTCGGCGTCGGTCACTTGGTAGCGCATCACTACACCACACTAGTCTTCCATCATGCCTGGTCACGTCATCCGCACGTGCCGACGAGTCGCAGGTTCATCTTCATCCGCTCCGCATCCGCCACGCGGCTCGCATCGCGTGCTCTGAATCCTCAAGATAGGTCTAGTTCGTCTAGCTTGACCAGCGCGAGCTTCCCATATCCGACTACACCTCAACCTGAAAAACGGAAGGTCGCTACGCGAAGGAACCTAGGACGATGTGCGCGAACTTTCCTTGCCGGAACACATGAGCATCAGGGCACCAGCTTGACCGCCCTGTCGTTACCGCGGTCGGCGACATACACATTCCCCGCGGTGTCCACCGTCACCCCCAAGGGGGTGTTGAGGCCGGTCAACGGCAGCACGGTCGCGGTGTTCGACCCGGCCGCCAACTTCATCACCTGGTTGCTGTCGTGTTCTGTGACGTAGACGGTGCCGGTGTTGTCCACCGCGATACCCCAGGGCACACTGACCCCGGTGAACGGCAGCACGGTCTGATTGGTCGACCCGGCCGCCAACTCCAGCACCCTGTTGTTATCGGTGTCGGTGACGTAGACGTTGCCGGCCGGGTCCACCGCGACGCCATCCGGGTTGTTGAGGCCGGTGAACGGCAGCACGGTCTGGTTGGTCGACCCGGCCGTCAACTTCAACACCCTGTTGTTGCCTCGGTCGGCGACATACACGTTGCCCTGGCCGTCCACCGCCACGCCCTCGGGGTAGTTGAGCCCGGCGAAGGGCAGCACGGTCTGGTTGTTCGAGCCGGCCGCCAACTTGACGACCCTGTTGTTGAAATCGGCGACATAAACCGCGCCGGCGCTGTCGACCGCCAGCCCCTGCGGTTGGTAAAGACCGCTGAACGGCAGCACCGTCGGGGTTCTCGACCCCGCCGGCAGCTCCACCACCCGCCCGTACATGCCTTCACTGGTGACGAACACATCGCCGGCTTTGTCCAGCGCCACGCCGCCCGGGGAGAGACGGAAGTCGATGCCGTTGAACGGCAGCACGGATTGCCCGGACACCGGCTTCGAGGACGCCGATGAGGGACGCGTTCCCAGGTAGCCGGTGACACCGATGGTGGACACGAGCGCCAGTGCGG
>DATMMZ010000345.1:0-7216 GCA_035569455.1 Mycobacterium sp.
GGGCGGAACACTGGAGTCGCTGCTGTCGAAGACGTCGTCGTTTTCCAACGCGTTGGCCGACAATGGCCAAACGGTGCAGGAGCTGATCGACAATCTCAACACCGTGGTGGCCACCGTGAACAAGGACGGCACCAAATTCGCCGGCGCTATTGACCGACTTGAGCGGCTGATCAGCGGACTGTCGCAAGACCGCGACACCATCGGCGCCGCTATCACCGCCCTGGACAATGGGACCGCCTCGATCGCGGATCTGCTCAGCCGCGCCCGCGCGCCGTTGGCCGGCACCGTGGACCAAGTGAGCCGGATAGCCCCGTTGCTGGACCAGGACAAGAACCTCATCGACATTTCGCTGAAGAAGTTGCCGAACAATTACCGCAAACTGACCAGGCTCGGTTCGTACGGCGCCTGGTTCCCCTACTACCTGTGCGGACTGGCGCTGCGTGTCTCCGATCTGTCGTACCGGACGGTGGAAGTAGGCATAACCCACCAGGTCACCGGAAGGTGTGCGGAACCGAAGAGTCCCGATGAATAGGTACCGCGGAGCAAGCCTCATTCGGGCCGGATTCATCGGCGCCGTGCTGGTGGTGCTGATCATCGCCGTCGGACTCAATCCCGAACAACTCATCCAGCGCGCCACCACGGTCCGCTACCAGGCGTTGTTTTCCGATGCCGGCGGCCTCGCAGTCGGCAATGACGTGTCGGTATCGGGAATCAAAGTCGGCAGCGTGTCGGGCCTGTCGCTGCAGCGCGGCGATGTTCTGGTGACGTTCACCGTCAAAGGGAAAGTCCAGCTCGGGTCGGCCAGCACCGCACACATCAGGACGGGTTCGCTGTTGGGCCAGCGGATGCTCACCGTCGAATCTGCGGGCAGCGGCACTCTACATCCGAACGCCGTCATCCCCGTGTCGCGCACCTCCTCGCCGTATTCACTGTCCGAGGCCGTCGACAACCTGACGACCGACATCGCGGGAACCAACACCGATACACTCAACCAGTCCCTTGACACGCTGTCGGCGACACTGAATCAGGTTGCGCCGCAACTGGGACCCGCGTTCGACGGGCTGACCCGGCTTTCACAAACCCTCAACGCCCGCAACCAGACACTGGGTGAGCTGCTCAAGGGCGCCGCCGATGTCACCGGCATCCTCTCGCAACGCAGTCAGCAACTCAACACGCTGATCCTCAACGCCGACGATCTGCTCTCCATGCTGGTAACGCGGCGGCAGGCGATCGTGCGGCTGCTGGCCAGCACGTCCGCGGTGGCCAGGCAGCTGTCCGGCGTGGTGCATGACAACGAGGCGAAGCTGGCACCGTCGCTGGAGAAGCTGAACTCTGTGACGGCGATGCTGGAAAAGAACCGCGACAGCCTCACCAAAGCGCTGCCCGGGCTGGCGAAGTATGAGCTGACGCAGGGGGAGACCGTGTCCAGCGGGTTCTACTACAACCCGTTCATCCCGAACTTGTTCACGATCCAGTTCTTCCAGTGGTTGTTCGACTACACCTGGGGATTCCGTGCCTATGGCACCCCCGGTATACCACCGGACACCGCCGGGCCGCGGGCCTTCTTCCCGTTCCCGTACAACATGGACCCGGGAGGGTCGCAATGATGCGGCTCGCGGCGATGCCACGCGGGAGGCTCAAAGCGGGACTGGCGATCGTGTTGGCCGGGCTCGTCATTGTCGGCACAGCGATCGCCATCCGCAACACCTTCTTTCGCCCGACGACGATCACCGCCTACTTCCCCACCGCCACCGGCATCTATCCGGGCGACGATGTGCGGGTGTCCGGTATGAAGGTCGGCACCATCGCGGCCATCCAGCCGCAGGGCACGCAGGCGAAGATCGTGATGCACGTCGATCGCAACGTGCCCATTCCGGCGGACGCGAAAGCGGTGATCGTCGCCCAGAATCTGGTGGCGGCACGCTACGTCCAGCTCACCCCGGCCTACCGGTCGACTGGCCCCACCATGCGTGACGGCACGGTGATACCGATCGACCGGACGGCGGTGCCCGTCGAGTGGGACCAGGTGAAAGACCAATTGATGCGGTTGGCAACGGAGTTGGGTCCCAACAGCAAGGTGTCGACCCCGTCGATCGCGCGGTTCATCGACAGCGCCGCCGACGCGCTGGGCGGCGGTAACGGTGAAAAGCTGCGGCAGACGCTGGCTCAACTGTCGGGGGTGGGCCGGATCCTGGCCAACGGCAGCGGCAACATCGTCGACATCATCAAGAATCTGCAGACTTTCGTCGCGGCCCTGCGGGACAGCAACGTCCAGATCGTGCAGTTCAGCGACCGGCTGGCCACACTCACCAGCGTGCTCGACGACAACAAATCCGACCTGGACGCGGCATTGACGGACCTGGCGAGCGCGGTCAGCGAGGTGCAGCGGTTCATCGCGGGTAGTCGTGACCAGACCTCTGAGCAGATCGCGCGGTTGGCCGACCTGACGCAGATTCTCGTCGACAACAAAATGGCGTTGAAAAACGTTCTGCACGTCACGCCGAACGCGGTCGCAAACGCCTACAACGACTACGACCCGGATGTCGGGAATATCCGCGGCGGGGTTGGCCTGCAGAACCTCACCAATCCGGTGTGGGCCTTATGTTCACAACTCGGGGGCCTGGAGAACGCCACCGCGAACGAGTCGGGCAAGCTGTGCGGCTTGTATCTGAGCCCGGCGTTGCGGATCTTCAACCCGTTGCTGTACTTCAACTTCAACTATTTCCCGATCCCGATCAACCCGTTCCTGGCCCCGGTGTTTGACCCGAAAAACGTCGTTTACACCGAGCAACGGCTGGCGCCCGGTGGGGAGGGCCCGAAGCCGACGCCGCCCGAGCTGCCGCCCGCGGTGTCCGCGTATACCGGGCTGCCCGGTGACACGCCGCCGGCGCCGCCACCGCCGCCGCCACTGGGGCGGATACCGGGAGCGGCGATGCCGGAGCCTCCGCCGCCCAGCACGCCGGTCGAACCGCCGCCGGCCCCGGCGAGCGTGCCCGAGATGCTGCTCCCGGCGGAAGGGCCACAACCATGACCGCTCGGGTGCTGGTGCGGAGAGTCTTCGTCCTGTGGGCGGCCGTCATGCTGGCCGCGACCGGATGCGCATTCAACGGAATGAACTCGCTGCCGCTGCCGGGCGCGGTAGGACGCGGGCCGGGTGCCCATATTTACCACGTCGAGATCGCGAATGTCGTCACGCTGGAAGCGAATTCGCCGGTGATGATCGACGACGTCATTGTCGGCAGCATCAGCAAGATGACGGTGCGCAACTGGCATGCCATGGTAGACATCTCGGTGAATCCCGATGTCGTGGTGCCTGCGAACGCCGTGGCCAGCGTCGGCCAGACCAGTCTGCTGGGATCCATGCATCTGGAACTGAATCCGCCATTGGGCCAGCCGGCGAGCGGACGGCTGCAACCGGGCGCCACCATCCCGCTGAACCGGTCGTCGACCTATCCGTCGACCGAGCAGACGCTGTCGTCGCTGTCGGTGATCCTCAACGCCGGAGGGCTGGGGCAGATCGGGGACATCATCCACAACTTCAACGCCGCCCTGTCCGGGCGCGCGGGCGATGTTCGCGATCTGCTGATCCGCCTGGACAGATTCGTCGGCACGTTCGACCAGCAGCGCGACAACCTCGTGGCCTCGATACAGGCACTCAACCGCCTTGCCTCCACGTTCGCCGGTCAACGCGACGTGATCACCCAGGCGCTGTACAAGATTCCGCCCGCACTCGACGTGCTCATCAAGGAGCGGCCGCGCATCACGGCCGCGCTCAACAAACTCGGGACGTTCAGCGACACCGCCACCCGACTGGTCAACGACGCCGGAAATGACCTGGTCAAGAACCTGCAAAACCTTGCACCGGCGATTGGTGCGCTCGCCGACATCGGGCCGGATCTCGACCAGGCCCTTGCGTACGCGCCGACGTACCCGTTCACTCAGGGCTTCATCGACCGGTACGTTCGAGGCGACTACACCAACGGGTATTTCATCATCGACCTGACGAACGCCGGGCTCCGCAAGAGCATCCTGCTGGGTACCCACTGGGGACGGCTGGGCGCGGAGAACGTGCCGGCGCCCGGGGATCCGGAGTACCTGCAATACAGGTTTGGTGCGCCGCCCGGGGCACCTGGCGGATTGGTGGCGCCCGGGCCAGTTGGGGAACCGCTGCGGACCCACTTGCCGCCACCCTGGCAACCTGGGGTGCCGCCGCCAAACGCGCCGCCGGCGCCGCTCAACCCACAGTCGGGAGACGCACCGCCACCGGTGCCGCCAGTATCGCCGCTAATCGCGGGCCTGACGCTGCTCGGCCCAGGGGCGGCGGCCGTGCCGCCATCCGTGGCGCCGGCGCCGGCCGGCGCAGGACTGGCGGACGCGCCGCAACCCGGGGCGCCAGCGCTGCCCGGACCGCCACCCGCCGCACCGGCTTCGCCGGCGGACCAGGGAGCCCCGGTACCGGGCGCGACTCCGGCCACGAGCCAGCCGACGGACGGGGGGCGCTGATGCTAACCCGTTTTGTCCGTATCCAATTGGCGATCTTCGCGATCGTGGGGATCATCGGTGTCGTCGTGATGGTGTTGTGGTACATCCAGGCGCCGACACTGCTGGGCATCGGCAAGATGACGGTCACGCTGAAACTGCCCGCAACCGGTGGCCTCTACCGCTTCAGCAACGTGACCTACCGCGGAGTGCAGATCGGCAAGGTGACCGCGGTAGGGCTGACCCCGCACGGCGCGGAAGCCACCCTCTCCCTTGACACGTCGCCGAAGATCCCGGCGGACCTGCAAGCGGAGGTGCGCAGCATCTCCGCGGTAGGCGAGTATTACGTAGATCTGCGGCCACGAACCGACTCGCCGCCCTACCTGCATGACGGCTCGGTCATCGCCAAGGACAGCACCACGATCCCGCAGCCGATCGGGCCGGTGCTCGATCAGTCCAGTGCCTTGATCAACAGCTTCCCCAAGGGCAAGCTCGGCACTTTGCTCGACGAATCCTTCAAGGCATTCAACGGGGCCGGTTACGATTTCGGATCGCTGTTCGACTCCTCAGCGCAAGTCTCGGGTGACCTCAACGGCGTCTCGGACCAAGCCCGCAGGCTGACCGAAGACACCGGGCCCTTCCTCGATGCGCAAGCCCAGACCGCCGGCCAAATCCGGTTGTGGGCGCGCAGCCTCGCCGGAGTCACCGGCCAGCTGGCCAAAAACGACCCGCAGATCCGCACTCTGCTAGAACAGGGGCCCGGGGCCTTCGACGAGGCATCAAAGCTGCTCGACCAGGTCAAGCCGACACTGCCGGTGTTGCTCGCCAACCTCACCACCGTGGGTCAAATCGCAGTGACGTACCACGCGTCAATCGAGCAGGTGTTGGTGTTGCTGCCGCCGTTCACCGCCTCGGTTCAGTCGTTCCTCGGCACTAAGGCCCCGACCGGGTTGGCCACGGGCGCCTTCAATCTCATCCTCAGTGATCCGCCCGCATGCACGGTCGGCTTCCTGCCGCCGAGTCAATGGCGTGCCCCGTCCGACACCCGCACCATTGACACGCCGGACGGGCTGTACTGCAAACTGCCACAGGATTCACCCATTGGGGTGCGTGGCGCCCGCAACTACCCCTGTCAGGGGCAGCCCGGAAAGCGTGCGCCGACCGTCGAAATCTGCGAGAGCGACAAGCCTTTCGAACCGCTGGCGATGAGACAGCACGTGTTCGGCACCTACCCGCTGGACCCGAACCTGATCGCGCAGGGCATCCCGCCCGACGACCGGGTCAACTGGAACCGCGAGAGAATCTTCGGGCCGGTGGAGGGAACGCCACTGCCGCCCGGGGCGGTTCCGCGGGGAACGGCCCCGTCGGGGGGACCGCCGCCGCCCCCGGCGGCGCCCCTGAGCCCGGCGGCGCAGATGGGGGAGGTGTCGCCCATAGCACCACTCGACGTTCCCGCTAACCCGACCGGGCCCCCGACCGGTGCGCCAGGCAGCGCGCCGTCCGTACCCTCAGTGGCGCCGAGTGCGTACGGACCCAACGCGTCGCAGTCAGGCCCGTCGGTGGCCGTCGCGCAGTACAACCCGCACACGGGTAGCTACGTCGCCCCGGATGGCCAGGTTTATCGCCAGTCGGATCTGGTCGCACCCACGTCGCCCAAGGCGCCCAAAACGTGGAAGGACATGTTCGCCACGTGAAGCCCAGCGCAGGCCGTTAGGCCTCCAAACCAGGAAAAGTGCGCCGGGTCAACCTATCTTGTCCAGCCTGAACGGCTGCTCGATATCCAGCGGGAGGTTGGTGCCGCAGACGCCGGAAGGCCCGACCGTCTGTTCCCGTCCCGCCAGGACTGGCGACCCAAGCACGTTGTTACCGGTCTCCGGATCCGCAGGATAGAAATAGATGTAGTCCTTGCCCGGGAACGAGGCGCCGTCGGGACAGGTTTCCCAGTTCGGGATGTCGCGTTTGAGGTACCAGATATACCCGTCATGCATGGTCACCGGTGCGGTCCAGCCCTGGTCGCTGACCACCTGGCCCGTGCAGTCCTCGCCGGTGGAGCACGACGTGCTGATCCTCCAGGTGCTTCGCACCACCGGTTCTTGGTGATACACGTTCCGTGACCTGGCCCAGTCGCCGACCACCGTGGCGGTGTATGTCCCATTGATGGCGGGGTCGTAGGCCCATGCCGACGGGGCCGTGCCCACGCCGCCGGCCAGGCCGGCGGCCACCAGCGTTGCGCTAACCGCTACATTTATTGAACGCATCATGTGCTCCTTGACGCGCTAAATACCGCCATTTTCAAGTGAAGTCGAATTCACAGACTAACACCAACTCCGCATATCACGGTCTGGTTTAGATCGAGGCCCGCACGGCACGCTCACAGGGCATCGAATTTCTCGATAAGCCAGGAACTGTTGACCTTTAGCAGCGTTACCCGAAGGCTGCTCGACGTCACCACCGGTTCCGGCTTCTCCTTGCTCGCGGTCTTCTGTTTGACGAACACGAGCACGACGGCTGAATTCGGGTGCAGTTCGGACACGGCGGCCCTGACCACGGTGGCGGTCGTCGTGATGTGGCCGCGCTGCGCCGACGGCCCCACGACCTGGTCGGCGAACCGCTGGTAGTAGTTCAGATAGTCGTCGGTGAGCCGGGATTTGGCGTTGGCGAAGTCGCGGCTGAGAGTTTCTGGCGAGTAGGACAGCAGCGCCACCGCACCATCGCTGGCCGCCTTGATGGCCTGGTG
>DATMMZ010000346.1:0-8470 GCA_035569455.1 Mycobacterium sp.
TGTGCTTGAGCAGCCCCAACGGCGACCACAACCACGCCGGACTGGTGGCCACCGCGATGCGGGTCGTCAACGCCGTCCCGGCAGTGGTCGCCGCCGAGCCCGGCATTCGCACCACACTCGACTTGCCCCTGATCACCGGCACCGGGTTGTACGCTCCGTAAACAACGGCTATCGAAAGGACTTTGATGCGAATCCGATTCCGGTGCCTGATGATCGCCGGGGCGGTTGCGGCGGTTCTCGGCACTCCCGTTGCCGCCGCGGACGACAACCAGGCGTGCAGCAACACCGGCGGCGACACTGTGTGTTCAACCCCCGGCAATGTACAGATCAACGACAGTCCGCCGGTCGACTTCACGCTGCCCTACTGGGATGAAACGTTCGGCGGGGCATACCCGGGCCCGTACCCGGTGCCTTACGGCGAAGGCAGCGGCGATCTCGGCGGAGGGCGCCGCTAAGGGGTTGGCATGCGGACACTGGCGCCGCTCACGGCAGTCGTGATCGGAGCGATCGGCATCGCCCTCGTCGGTGCGCCGGCCGCCGCAGCTCTACCCGACTGCGGCACCGTCGCGCCGTGGACGATGCAGTGTGAGCGCGGCACCCACACATCGATCAACACCTCGCCGAACGTCATCGTCAACACCGGCCCGTTCCTCGAATATCCCTGGTTGTACCCCGGCTACCCGGTCTTCGGGATCGGCGGCTGGGCGGTCCCCTGAGGCGTAGGCTTGGCGTACCGGCCCATCGACGGAACGACGGCCTCGTGAGATTCACGCCATCCGCCTAAGAGCCGTCCTTTCTCGCCGTCGCTTTTAGGAAGTCGATCGCCATGTCGGCACTCATAACGTCCCTTGGGGTCATCACCGCGGCCGCAGGCGTCGTGCTCGGCATCGTCGCGGCGGCACCGGCCGGCGCGGTCCCCGAATGCACGAACACCACACCCACTACCACCCAGTGCGAACGACCGGGCAATGCGCAGGTCAGCACCTCACCTCCGTACAACACCAACTACCCCTTCGGATGGCCCTTCTGGGGTGGCGGTGGTATCACGATCGGCCTGGGTGGCCTCGGTATCTGACCGACGCTTTACCTCGGTGCTCGCGCCGCAGCCTGGTTTCGGCTAACCTAACTTTCCTATTCGCATACCCGGAATACGGGAGGAAAGTTGGCGGTGGCGCAGCACACCGACATTCGGCCGCGGGGAAGCTGGTATCTGCTCGGTCCCGCGTTCGTCGCGGCGATTGCGTACGTCGACCCCGGCAACGTCGCCGCGAATGTCAGCGCGGGTGCGGCGTACGGCTTCTTGCTGGTGTGGGTGATTCTGCTCGCCAACGTGATGGCGGGGCTCGTGCAGTACCTGTCCGCGAAGCTGGGCCTGGTCACCGGCCGATCGCTGCCCGAGGCGGTCGGCGACCGGATGCGTCGCCCCACCCGGCTCGCTTACTGGGTGCAGGCCGAGCTGGTGGCGGTGGCCACCGACCTGGCCGAAGTGGTCGGCGGATCGTTGGCGCTGCATCTGCTGTTCGGGTTGCCCCTGCTGGTCGGCGGCGTGATCACCGGGATCGTGTCGCTGTTGTTGCTGATGGTTTCCGACCGGCGCGGCCAACGGATGTTCGAACGCGTCATCACCGGGCTGCTGCTGATCATCGCGATCGGGTTCTTGACGAGCCTTTTCGTCAACCCGCCGCCGATCGGTGACGTGGTCGCCGGGATCGTCCCGCGGTTCCACGGCGCACAGAGCGTCCTGCTGGCCACCGCGATGCTCGGCGCCACGGTGATGCCGCACGCCGTCTACCTCCACTCCGGGTTGGCCCGCGACCGTCACGGTCATCCCGAAGGCCGCCGGCGCGCGCTGCTGCTTCGCGTCACGAAGTGGGACGTCGCGCTCGCGATGGTCGTGGCGGGTGCCGTGAACATCGCGATGCTGCTGGTGGCGGCCACCAACCTGCCGGGCCGTCACGACACGGACTCCATCGAGGGCGCACATGCTGCGGTGCGGGACGCACTGGGGCCGACCGTCGCGCTGCTATTCGCAATCGGGCTGCTGGCATCCGGGCTGGCCTCGACTTCGGTCGGCGCGTACGCCGGCGCGATGATCATGTCGGGCCTGCTGCACCGGTCGATCCCGTTACTGCTTCGCCGGTTGATCACGCTCGTGCCGGCGTTGGCGATCCTGGCGATCGGGCTCGACCCGACGCGCGCGTTGGTGTTCTCCCAGGTGGTGCTCTCGTTCGGGATTCCGTTCGCGCTGATTCCGCTGGTCCGGCTGACCAGCGACCGGTCGGTGATGGGCCCGGACACGAACCACCGCGCAACCACCGCGCTGGGCTGGATCGTGGCCGGACTCATTACCCTGCTCAATGTGGGGCTTTTGTACCTCACAGCACAAGGGTGACCGCGGACGCGAGGAACGAGACAAGGGGTGCACGCCTACTTCGCCTACGGCTCGAACCTGTGCGTCGGGCAAATGGCGCGGCGCTGCCCCGGCGCCGGTAACCCGCGCGTAGCTACGCTGGCCGACCACGACTGGCTGATCAACCAGCGCGGCGTCGCCACCGTCGAACGGTTCGCCGGAAACCACGTGCACGGCGTGGTGTGGGACCTGACCGATCGGGACTTGGCAACCCTCGACAGCGCCGAGGGAGTGCCGGTGCGGTATCGCCGGGACAGGCTGACCGTGCACACACTCGACGGGCCCGCGGCCGCCTGGGTGTACATCGACCACCGCGTCGAGCCCGGCCACCCACGGCCGGGCTACCTGGAGCGGATCATCGACGGAGCGGTGCACCACGGACTGCCGCACCGGTGGATCGAATTTCTGCGACGCTGGGACCCGTCGCACTGGCCCAGACCGACGATGTTGGGACACGGTGGGCCGCAATCGTTCTCCGAGCTGTTGCGACAATCAGGCGTCGAGGAGGAAAGCCGGCAGCGGTCCCGGTTCGGATTCCTGGCCATCCACGGTGGCGGGCTGGAGCAAATGACGGATGTGATCGCGCAGCGGGCCGCTGACTTGGCGGACGCGTCCGTGTACGTGGTGCGGCACCCTGATCGGTACCCGCATCACCTGCCCTCGGCGCGGTTCCGTGCCGATGAGTCGCCGACGCTCGCGGCGTTCCTCGACCACGTCGACGTGGTGGTGTCGCTGCACGGCTACGGCCGCATTGGGCGCAGCACTCAGCTGTTGGCCGGCGGCTGCAACCGCGAGCTCGCCGCCCACCTCGCCCTGCACATCCACCTGCCGGGGTATCACCTGGTCACCGACCTCGACGCGATTCCGCCCGAGCTGCGCGGCGTGCACCGGGACAACCCGGTGAACCGCGCGCGGGACGGCGGGGTCCAGCTCGAACTGTCGCCGCGGGTTCGCGGGATCAGCCCGCGCAGCCAGTTGCCCGCTGACGACGGCCTGTCGCCGGTCACGTCCGCGCTGGTTAGCGGCCTCGCTGCGGCGGCGCGCACCTGGGCCTGACGCCTCCCATCCGGCCCGACCCCCGTTCCGAATACCCGACCTGGCCAATTCGGCAGCGCTTGCGTTCGCCGTCGAGCCGGGCACCGGCTCGGTGAAGCCGACGGGTCAGGTGTTCGCCGAGTCGCCTCTCGGCTCACCGTTGCGTCGTTTACCTTCCGCTCCAGAAGCCGCCGTGCCCCTGGGAAGGGACTGTGAGCGAACGATTTTCACATCTGTTCGCCGGATTCCTGTATGGCGTGTCATAGTTTCCTGACGACAACCATCGAACAGGAAAGGTCGTGCATGGCGAAATCGGTTGCACAGGCGCTGCTCATCCCGTGTGCGCTGGCAGGTTTGCTGATCGGCACCGCGGGGTGCTCATCCGGCCCCAAGACGGTGAGTAAGAGCGACGTCGAGAGTCAAATCAACCAGAAAATGACCGACGCGGCCGGCAACAAGCCGGAATCGGTGTCCTGCCCAGACGATCTGAAAGCGACGGTCGGGGCGAAGCTGGACTGCAACATGAAGATCAAGGGCCAGAGCTACGGCGTCAACGTCACCGTCACCAGCATCGAAGGCTCCACCGCGAAGTTCGACATGGTGGAAACGCTCAACAAGAACGACGTCGCAAAGGCGATCAGCGACCAGCTCGAACAGCAGGCCGGTAAGAAACCGGATTCGGTCAATTGCCCGGACAACCTCAAGGGCGCCCAGGGCGCGACGCTGAGGTGCACGCTCACCGACACCGGACAGACTTACGGCGTGAACGTGACCGTGACCAGCGTCGACGGCGGCGACGTGAAATTCGACTTCAAAGTCGACGACCAGCCGACCACGAGCCCGACCCCGTAGCCTGCGTGACCGCAACACCACCACCACGGTCCTCCCGTGTACCTACTCCAGAGTCGGGCGAACCCTAGCGGCGAGCCGCGTTGACGGCGGTACGACTCGAACGCGATTCTGACGAAATGGGCGAAGAACAGCAGCAACGTCGACGTCAGGATCCGGTCTCGAAGATTCTTCGCCTGCCATGGTCGACTCGCGATTTCATCGACCGAGTCGTCACCGGTAGCGTCAATGAGTCCGGCCGGCAAACGCTGTACATGCTGATCACCACCTGGGACATGGCCGGCGGCGGTCCGTTCGCGGCCAGTGCCGTCGCGTCAACGGGAATGGCCAAGACCGTCGACATCGTCGAGAAGAGCCTGACGGTTCCGATCCTGGACCCGCTGCTGAAGAAGCTCGGCGCCGACAAGGTCAAGCTTCGTGCCTCGCTCTGTGCGTCACAGCTCGTCGGCCTCGGCGTCATGCGCTACGCCGTGCGTTCGGAACCAATCCACTCGATGGACGTCGACACTCTCGTCGACGCGGTGGCTCCGACGTTGCAGCGGTATCTCACCGGCGATCTCTCCTGACGCATCCCGGCAAGGGGTGGTACTTCCAATTCGACCAATGGCTTCAGTGCCCAGGAAGTCAACAGCATTTTCACAGCTGATAATTTGGTGCAACCCGTGCGGTTTCGGGGTCCCGCCGTTCGAGGCTGCAAGTCATCAAAACTTCGCCGTGCGCTCTCAACGACTTCAGGCGACGCTGCTACGGTCATGACCTGATGACCGCCGTACCTCCGTCGATCGACTGATGCCGTGTCTGAAACGAACAGGCGCCGTTTCATGGCGGGTCTGGCCGCGGCCATTGTCGGAGGCGTCGGCGGGGCGCGATTCGCGGCCGGCGTCCCGATTCATACGGCTGCCGCCACGGCGAGTATGCCGGGGGCGGCGCCGACTTCTGCGGTTGTGAAACCGCAGGCGATGACGGCGGAGCCGGTGTTACCGCCACCGCCGCCGAGTACTCGGGTCCAGCTTCCGGGGAGGGGCGTTCTCACGGTGCTGCCGGGTGGTTCGGACTCGCTCGCGTTGACCGTCGACGACGGTGTCAGCAGCGACGTGGTCCGGCTTTACACGCAGTTCGCCAAGGACACCGGCGTGCGAATGACGTACTTCGTCAACGGCACATACCGGTCGTGGACCGACAACGCGGGGTTATTGCGGCCGCTGGTGGAGTCCGGCCAGATTCAACTCGGCAACCACACCTGGTCGCACCCGGACCTCACCACCGTGTCGCAATCTCGGGTGGCCGACGAAATCAACCGCAACAGCAAATTTTTGATGACGAATTATGGTGTCGACGCTCGGCCCTACCTGCGTCCACCGTACGGAAAGTACAACGCGACGGTGGCTGCACTCGCCGCCGACCTCGGCTACCCGGTCACAACGCTGTGGTCAGGTTCACTGTCCGACTCCACCGTGGTTACCGAGGACTACATCGTCAAAATGGCCGACCAGTACTTCAAGGCACGGAACATCGTGATCGGTCATCTCAACCACGCGCCCGTCACGCACGTGTACGACCGGCTCGTCGAGATCATCCGCGACCGCAACCTCCGCACAGTCACCCTCAACGACGTATTCGCTTAGGTATCGCGCGGTGCTTCACATCCACGAGCCGACGAAGCGCAGGTAGCACTTCTTGACCAGGTGCGCCGCGAGCCCGTAGGTACAAGCGACCGCGATCAGCCACAGCGCGTATGAGGCGGGCCGACACGAACATTAGGAGAAATCGCATCGGGCTGCATTACTCAAATATTCGTGCAAGTATCCTTCGAGACGCGTGTGATGGGGAAGGACGTGTTGTGCCCGAAAAGATCCCGGCCGGCGCGGAGGCACTGCCGGAGTCAGTGCTGCAGGACACCGCTGCCCTGTTCGGGCTGATGTCGGCGTCCGTGCGGCTGCACCTGCTGTGGTTACTGAGCATCGGCGAGCACGACGTCGGCAGCTTGGCCGAGCTAACAGGCCAGAGCCTCGCGACCGTGAGCCACCATCTAGGCAAACTGAAATTGGCGGGCCTTGTGCAAGCGCAACGATTCGGAAGGCGCCGGGTTTACGTGCTGGCCGACGCCGATGCCGCCGCGATGGTGCGGCTGGCCATCACTCGGCGGCTCGAGCCCGTGCTCTCGAGCGACCGACGGCGCCGCGCCTGACATTCGCGGTCGGTTCTGCTGTGACACGCACCCGCTCAGAGCGCGCTCGCGCCGTACCCGCAGTAGAATCAGTCAAGTGATGACCTAACGATTGATCAGCCCCGGGCAGCGCCGGGCAGCGCAGTCACAGCTGTCTTAGCCGGGGATTTCGCGGGAACCGGCGCGCGGCAGCGAGGCCGATGAGATTTAACATTCCGACAATCAACTTGACAGTGATTTCCCAGGGACCAACTGTCACGCTCAGGTCACACGCGTCGTTGAAAGGAACTGCAATGAGAAACGTCGCCGGCATGATTGCTCTGATCGGGTCGCTCGCCGCAGCGCCAGCACTAGCGGTGCCCGCGCACGCCGACTCCTGGGAGCCCACTCCACCCACCGTGCCGTACGCGGGCATCGCGTCCTCGACCGAGAAGGCCGACGCTGTCGTCAGCCGCTTCCAGTCGTCGAACTACAGGGTGATTCTGAACAAGATCGGCACCGCTCCGCTGGATCAGTGCACGGTCACATCGATCGCGCCCGGACAGGCGATCACCACTCCGGTCACCGGCGGTGCCAAGGCGATCACCCAGCAGGTGCTCTTCACCACCGTGTACGTGACGGCCGACTGCACCAAGCCCGCCAGCTCGGCGTCCGCCTCTTCTTCGTCGGGGCACTAACAGTTCAATCAGGCAGTAACAGTTCAAACAAATGGAGGTCGGGTTGACGATGGAGAAGTCGAAGCTGCGCAGGGTTGCTGCCTTTGCGGTCGTGACCGGGACCGGCGTGTCGCTTGCGTTGTGGTCGGCCGCCGTCGCGGGTGCGTCGCCTGATATGACGGGCAAGAGCTATTCCGACGCCAAGACGGCACTCGGCCAGGCCGGATTCACGGCCGTGGCGTCCGTCGTAGTCGGGGACAAGACGGCGCAGTCCAGCTGCAAAGTCGTGCACCAGCAGGACCTCCCCATCACCGCCATCTTCGTCGGTGGTGACCAGCCGACGCTGTACGCCGGTCCGGGCTTTGGAAACATCCCCACCGCAGGGCAGGTAATGCTGACGTTGAGTTGCTACCAGGCCAGTGATGTCAGCCAGACACAGGCGACGGGATCGGGTGACATCACCACGAAACCCGCGCCTGCGCAATCCTCGTCATAAGCCAGCTGAGACAGAGTCGCGCAGATCATTGCGACGCAGTGCTTTCCGGCAGCTTTCTGGCAGTTTTCCGGCACTGGGTGTTCTGCGACTCCGGATTTCGCGGGTATCAGTCAAGCGTCTATCTAACTGATCTCACGGGCTAGACGAGTGGGTGAGGGCACGGCGACCGCGACACGCCAATTGGGCTGTCAGCCAACTGCTGTCGCGGGGCAGACGAGGTGCGACGCGGGGCATGAGGACGTGGGGCATGAGTCGGAAATCAGGGTGATCCGGGGACTTCAACGGTGCTAGGTTCACAGGCTCTTGCCAGAGCTCTTGCAGCTAGCGCCACGTCCCCGGGCACCGAAACCCGTTGCCTTCGCGGCGGATCGCGCGTTCTTCTCATGCTGCAGCCTAACCGCGCCACAGCCACACCCTGGACGTTCTCCATCGCTTATCGTTGACACCGTGCGGGGGGGCCGGCCCGTGCCGATCTTGTCGGCTGACAGACCGCCGCGGGCTGTCACTTTTTACAGGCTCTTTACGAAACGTGCGTAGCTGTTCGAGTTGCTGACCGGCGACGGCACAGTTAAGTTTCTCTGGACAACACGTGAGGGCAACGTGAGAAGTCGCACTCCTTCGGGGACTTCGGACGTCGCCAACGAACAGCTGGGGAGAACATGAAGAGTGCCTGTCGGGTTCTGCTGGCTCTGGTCGCTGCGCTGGGGGCGTTGTTCGTGAGTGCGGGTACGTCGCACGCCGGTTTGGACAATGAGCTCAGTGTGGTGGACGGCGGGGGCCGCACGCTGGTCGTCCAGCAGTGGGACACCTTCCTCAACGGGGTGTTCCCGCTGGACCGCAACCGGCTGACTCGGGAG
>DATMMZ010000347.1:0-4775 GCA_035569455.1 Mycobacterium sp.
GCCGTCAGCCCACCGGCTAGTTAGCGAGCGCCTTCTCCAGGTTTTCGGCGATCGAGTTGAGGAATTCCTCGCTGTTCTGCCACTCCTGCTCGGGACCGATCAGCAGCGCGAGGTCTTTCGTCATCTTCCCGCCCTCGACCGTGCCGACGACGACCTCTTCCAGCTGCTGGGCGAAGTCGATCACCTCCGGGGTCTTGTCCAGCTTGCCGCGGTGCTGCAGTCCGCGCGTCCAGGCGAAGATCGAGGCGATCGGGTTCGTCGAGGTCGGTTTGCCGGCCTGGTACTGCCGGTAGTGCCGGGTGACGGTGCCGTGCGCGGCTTCGGCCTCGACCGTCTTGCCGTCGGCCGTCATCAGCACCGACGTCATCAGTCCCAGCGAGCCGTAGCCCTGCGCGACGGTGTCGGACTGGACGTCGCCGTCGTAGTTCTTGCAGGCCCACACGTAGCCGCCCTCCCACTTGAGGCAGGCGGCAACCATGTCGTCAATCAGACGGTGCTCATACGTCAGCCCTTCGGCTTCGAACTTGTCCTTGAATTCCTCTTCGTAGATGCGCTGGAACTCGTCTTTGAACATCCCGTCGTAGGCCTTGAGGATGGTGTTCTTGGTCGACAGATACAGCGGCCATTTGGCGTTCAGGGCATAAGAGAACGACGCGCGCGCGAAGTCCCGGATGGAGTCCTTGAAGTTGTACATCCCCATCACGACGCCGCCGTCCTCGGGGATGGACACCATCTCGTGCACGATCGGCTTGCTGCCGTCGGAGGGAGTGAAAGATATCGAAACGGTGCCCGGCCGATCGACCTTGAAGTTGGTCGCTCGGTATTGGTCACCAAAAGCGTGACGGCCGATGACAATTGGTTTTGTCCAGCCCGGAACCAGCCGCGGGACATTCGAAATGACGATCGGCTCGCGGAAAATAGTGCCGCCCAGTATGTTTCGGATAGTCCCGTTGGGCGACAGCCACATCCTCTTCAGGTTGAATTCCTGGACACGGGCCTCGTCGGGCGTGATCGTGGCGCACTTCACGCCCACGCCGTGCTTCTTGATGGCATAGGCCGCATCGATCGTCACCTGGTCCTCAGTGCGGTCGCGATGCTCGATGCCGAGGTCGTAATAGTCCAGATTGATGTCGAGATGCGGAAGGATCAGCATGTCCTTGATGAGCTTCCAGATGACACGGGTCATCTCGTCACCGTCGAGCTCCACTACCGGGCCTTTGACTTTGATCTTGGGTTCATTGGACATCGGAGTCCGAATCCTCCAGCCGTGCGAGCTTGGCGAGCGGTTGCCCGTCCAGCCAGCCTACAAGGCGCGTTCACCACGCCATACCGGTCCCGTTGGCACCGAGTCGGGGTGATGAGATAGGCTTTCTATCGGTCATGAGCGCCAGCGTCAAGCCCCGGCTTGCTGGCCGGCAACCCTCCAACCGCGGTGGGGTGCCCCGGGTGATGACCCGGTTGAGTAGCCACACCTGGCTACGCGGCAAGCGCGGGTCCTCCGTGATGGGCCCCTGAGTAGACAGGGAAACGTGATGCGCATTCATCCGACCCAATCGGGGCGGCCAATCGTGTGTCTCGTCGTGACTCGCTGCTAATAAGCAGCGCTGGTTGACGTCACCGCGCGGTGGCGTCACGGCCACGAGCACCCGACATCCGATTCGCCCACTTCCAGCAGAAAGCAAACCCACGTGAGCTCCGAGACCACCGAAGATCCCACCGCGCATTGGTCGTTTGAAACGAAACAGATTCACGCCGGCCAGAGCCCCGACTCGGCCACTAACGCGCGTGCCCTGCCGATCTACCAGACCACGTCCTACACCTTCGATGACACCGCACAAGCCGCCGCGCTGTTCGGCCTCGAGATTCCGGGCAACATCTACACCCGGATCGGCAACCCGACCACCGATGTCGTCGAGCAACGCATCGCCGCGCTCGAGGGCGGCGTGGCGGCACTATTCCTTTCCTCCGGGCAGGCCGCGGAGACATGCGCCATTTTGAACCTCGCGTGTGCCGGGGATCACATCGTGTCCAGCCCGCGGCTCTACGGCGGCACCTATAACCTGTTCCACTATTCGCTGCCAAAGCTCGGCATCGAGGTGAGCTTCGTCGAGGATCCCGACGATCTGGATTCGTGGCAGGCGGCGGTCCGACCCAACACCAAAGCGTTCTTCGGCGAGACGATCTCCAACCCGCAGATCGACATCCTCGACACGCCTGGGGTTTCCGGGGTTGCCCACGCCAACGGTGTACCGCTGATCGTCGACAACACGGTCGCCACGCCATACTTGATTCAGCCCTTCGCACAGGGCGCCGACATCGTGGTGCATTCGGCCACCAAATACCTGGGCGGGCACGGCGCCGCGATCGCCGGGGTGATCGTCGACGGCGGCACCTTCGACTGGACGCGGGGCCGCTTCCCCGGATTCACCACGCCCGACCCCAGTTACCACGGCGTGGTGTATGCGGAGCTGGGACCGCCGGCGTTCGCGCTCAAGGCCAGGGTGCAACTGTTGCGCGACCTCGGGTCGGCGGCTTCGCCGTTCAACGCGTTCCTGGTGGCCCAAGGTCTGGAAACGCTGAGTTTGCGAGTGGAGCGCCACGTCGCCAACGCCCAGCGGGTTGCCGAGTTCCTGGACGCCCGCGACGACGTGCTGTCGGTCAACTATGCGGGGCTGCCCAGTTCGCCATGGTATGAGCGGGCAAAGGAGCTGGCGCCCAAGGGAGCCGGAGCCGTTCTGGCGTTCGAACTGGTCGGTGGCGTTGAGGCGGGCAAGGCGTTCGTGAACGCGCTGCAGCTGCACAGCCACGTCGCCAACATCGGCGACGTGCGCTCGCTGGTGATCCACCCGGCATCGACCACCCATGCCCAGCTGAGCCCCGAGGAGCAACTGGCCACCGGCGTCAGCCCCGGATTGGTGCGCCTGGCCGTCGGCCTCGAGGGCATCGACGACATCCTGGCCGACCTGGAGCTCGGCTTCGCCGCGGCGCGCAAACATAGCACCTCGGCGGCCAGCGGCGACCCGCAGGCCGTGGCGGCTTTCTGAGGAGTTCTGACATGACGATCTCCGACGTACCTACCCAGACGTTGCCCGCCGAAGGCGAGATCGGTTTGGTCGACATCGGCTCGCTGACCACCGAAAGCGGTGCGGTGATCGACGACGTCTGCATCGCCGTCCAGCGCTGGGGCAAGCTGTCGCCCGCGCGGGACAACGTGGTGGTGGTACTGCACGCGCTCACCGGTGATTCGCACATCACCGGGCCCGCCGGGCCCGGCCATCCCGCGCCTGGCTGGTGGGATGGGGTGGCGGGTCCGGGTGCACCGATCGACACCGACCGCTGGTGCGCGGTGGCCACCAATGTGCTGGGCGGTTGCCGTGGCTCCACCGGCCCCAGCTCGCTTGCCCGTGACGGAAAGCCTTGGGGCTCAATGTTTCCGCCGATATCGGTGCGCGACCAGGTGGAGGCGGATGTCGCCGCGCTGGCCGCACTGGGCATCACCGAGGTCGCCGCCGTAGTCGGCGGATCCATGGGCGGCGCCCGGGCTTTGGAATGGATCGTCGGCTACCCGGACCGGGTCCGGTCCGGGCTGTTGCTGGCGGTTGGTGCGCGCGCCACCGCCGACCAGATCGGCACCCAGACCACCCAAATCGCGGCAATCAAGGCCGATCCGAACTGGCAGGGCGGCGATTACCACGACACCCGGCGCGCACCGGATGCCGGACTGAAGCTCGCCCGCCGCTTCGCCCACCTGACCTACCGCGGCGAGGTGGAGCTCGACACCCGCTTTGCCAACGACAGCCAGGGCGACGAAGACCCGGCGACCGGCGGCCGCTACGCGGTGCAGAGCTACCTGGAGCACCAGGGCGACAAGCTGTTGGCGCGCTTTGACGCCGGCACCTATGTGGTCTTGACCGAGGCGCTCAACAGCCACGACGTCGGCCGTGGCCGCGGCGGGGTGTCCGAGGCGCTGCGCGGTTGCCCGGTACCGGTCGTGGTGGGCGGGATTACCTCCGATCGGCTCTACCCGCTGCGCTTGCAGGAGGAGCTGGCCGAGCTGCTGCCGGGCTGCACCGGGCTACAGGTTGTCGACTCCATCTGCGGGCACGACGGCTTCCTGGTGGAATCCGAAGCGGTCGGCGAATTGATCCGCAAGACACTCGAATTGGCAGATGAGGAAGGCGGGTGCCTTAGGTGTCCAAGGTGACCCGCTCGAGGCATGACCGCTCCCTGTCCTTTGGCTCAGCGGCGGCTGCCTACGAGCGGGGGCGCCCGTCGTATCCACCGGAGGCGATCGACTGGCTGCTGCCGGCCGGTGCGAGCAAGGTGCTCGACCTGGGTGCGGGCACCGGCAAGCTGACCACCCGACTGGTCGAACGCGGCCTGGACGTGGTGGCCGTCGACCCGATTCCGGACATGCTGGAGGTGCTGTCCGCCTCGCTGCCGAACACGCTTGCGCTGGAGGGCACCGCGGAAGAGATTCCGTTGGAGGACAACAGCGTTGACGCCGTGCTGGTCGCCCAGGCCTGGCACTGGGTCGATCCCGAACGCGCCATTCCCGAGGTGGCGCGGGTGCTGCGGCCCGGCGGGCGACTGGGTCTGGTATGGAACACCCGCGACGAACGGCTCGGCTGGGTACGTGAGCTGGGCGAGATCATCGGTAGCGATGGCGATAGGGGCCGTTTCGACGTGACGCTGCCGGCACCGTTCAACGCGCCGCAGCGCCATCAGGTCGAATGGACGAATTACCTTACGCCGCAAGCATTGATCGACCTGGT
>DATMMZ010000348.1:0-12085 GCA_035569455.1 Mycobacterium sp.
CGTTCACTGGAGAATTTCATCGAGTTCGAGCCCGCGGGCTGGCTTCCCTATGTGACGCCCAAGCCGCTACTGATGATCCTGGCGGAAGACGATCGAACCACCTACACCGAGGTTCAGCGGGAGGTGTACGAAACCGCCCTAGAACCGAAGAAGCTGCTCACCTACGACGGTGGCCATTTCGATGCCTACTCAAAGTTTTTCAAGGAGACCGCTCACCCCGCTCGCGACTGGTTCGTCGAGCACCTGGGCGCGTCGCAGGACCGGTAAACAACGAGGAGAAGCCATGCCGCTGTGGAACGTATATTGCACCGAAGGCACCTATTCGAACGAGGACAAGCGCGCCTTCGCCGAAGCCATCACCGACATCTATGCGGGGCAAGCGGGCGGTCTTCCCCAGATGACGATGCCGCGTTTTTATGTGGTGGTCGTCTTTCACGATGTGCCAAAGGATTCCCTGTTCATTGGCGGCGTGCCGCGAAACGACTTCGTGCGGTTCTCCATCGACCACATCGCGTACGCGATGCCGGTTGAACTCAGAGAGATGCTGCTGAAATTCATCAACAAGACGATTCACCCGTTTGTCCGGGACCGCGGACTCGATTGGGAGATCCACATCGACGACACCCCCCGAGATCAATGGACCATTCAGGGAATGCGTCCACCCGACTCGGGGTCAGAGGAAGAAAAGCGCTGGATCCGGGAAAACCGGCCGTCCAAGCCAACCAGCGCCGCGTCGACGAACTAAGCGATGACAATCCTCGATCGCTTCCGCGTCGACGATCGGGTTGCAATCGTCACCGGTGGCCAGCGACGCCAACAGCTACGTCACCGGCATCACGCTTCCGGTCGAAGGTGGCATCCTAACCGGCTGAACCGCAACGATTGTCAGGCGATCTCACCGAGCTCACGCAAGATGTTCGTGAGTTGAACGCGAGACTGCACACCGAGCTTGGAGTAGATCGACCTCAGATGCGTGCCCACCGTGTTGATCGATATACCCAGCGATTTCGCAGTTGACTTGTTGGTGTGCCCGTTGGCGATTAGATACGCTACTCGGCGCTCGGCCTCGGTGAGCGACACTTTCTCGACCTCGGTGTGATCGCCGACCCACTTCGCGCGCCGGGCGCCGGCTTCCCTCATGAGTCGCTGCACCCTTGCCCGTGGCGACGATGCACCCATGCGGTCATATATGTCCCATGCCGCATCGAGGTGGCCGAGCCCGGCCTCGCGTTCGCCGGACGCCAGCAGCAGCCGGCCATAGCCCTCTGCTCCGGCGGCCCGCAAGATGGGTCGGGGGCTGTGCTGCAGGATCTGCATCGACTCAGCGACCATGCCGAGGTTACCGCCGAGCAATCCGCGTAGATTCAACGCCAACCCGTTAAGCGTGGCGACGTCGGGATTGCGGCGCGCACCTTCCTCCGCGAACTCGACCGTGCGTTCGCTGATATTTGTTGCACCGCTGATCAATCCGATGCTGAACAAAACCGTTGCATAGCAGGGCCACCACGCCCAATAGCTGCGCATCCGCAGGGATGTTTCCAGTAGCTCCGACAGGATCCGCCGCCCTCCTTCGACGTCGCCCTGCTGAGTGCTCAGCCATCCCAACAGCAATGAAAGGCCGGGATGGTGTATCGCGTCGTTGTCTGCGAGGTGCAACGCGGGTCGCAAGCGTTGCGCGGCCAATTCGGACTCGCCGCGCAACAACGCCACAGTCGTGCGCATCAGGATGCCTTCAACGACGTGCACCGTGGTGCCAGTCACCTGTCCGAGCTCGATGAGCACCGCGGCAGTTTCATCGGCGTCCCGCAGACGGCCCAAGTTGTAGTGCTGTTTGAGTTGCGCGAAGAGCAGGTCGGGCAGGATCGAATCCACCTTGGCGCTGCTATCGCCGGTCGCGCAGTCAAGCAGCATCTGCGCGTCGTCGTAGCGGTCCAGTAGCTGCAGTTCCATGATCTCCTCGGACAGGTATGGAACTCCTGTCACCGATCGAAGCTCACGAAAGTACTTCAAGGCCAGCTGATGTCGGCGTTCGTTGTGGGCCGCCTCGCCTGCGGCCTGTAACGCGAAGGCGAGCGCATGATGGTCGTGCGACGTCCTCGCATCGGCCAGCGCCGCCTCGGCCTCTTCGGTGGCCTGGTCCGCGGCAAGGAGCCGAGTGTGGGCCAACGCGCGTGCCGCGCGGAAACGGACAACGAGGTCGCGCCGCGTTCCCGCCCTGGCAATTGCCCGGTCCGCGCGCTCGAGGAGAGCGGCGGAATGGCCAGAGAGCCACATCGGCTCGACGGTGTGTGTCTCGATCCGGCCGACCACGTCGGCGTCGTCGACGGTCGCGAGGAGTACGTCGGCCACAGCGATCGTGTCGGCGGCACGCTGGGTGCGCGACAGCACTGACACCGCTCGTTCACCCAGCTCCAGCCATTGCGGCTGCCCGGGACGCAGCGTCTGAAACGCTTGCAGCGCAAGGTCAGCCGCGTCAACCGCGCTCGTCGCAATCAGTGTCTCCGCGGCGTCGAGCATGATTCGGCCGTTGGCCTCGTCGCCGACGGATACCGCAATGCGAGCATGTGCTGCGGCGAGCACGAGGTCGCCGACATGGTCGGCAAAATGACGGGCGAACCGGGCATGCAGGCGGCACCGGACGTCAGGCGCGATCTGCTCATAGACCGCGTCCTTGAGCAGGTCGTGGTCGAAATTCAACTCGGCGCCCGTTGATTTGACCAGAGCCGACGCCACCGCATCGTTGACGGCCCGGTCATATGCGGGATCCCCGCTCATCTCGCACAGCTCCGCCAGGTCGATGATGGACACGGGACGGCCAGCGACTGCCACTGCCTCCACCAGCCGACGTGCGGCAACCGACTGATCGGTTAGCCGCCGCCGCACGGCCGATCTGAACTGCGCGGGAATACCATCCACGCTGGCGGTTTCGTCGTGCTCGGCCATGCCGTCGATGATCTGGACTGCCAGAAATGCATTCCCACCGGCAGCGCCGAGCATTTGCCCAACGCGCCCATCGTGGTTGGGGCCGAGGCGATCCCGCGCGATGTCGGCAATCGCCGGGTCGGCCAACGGGCCCAGTCGGATGTGCTCGACGTCAACACTGTCGGCGGCGCTGGCGACAAGACCGACGTCGTCGGATCGGCTGACCAGCACCCACACGACGGGAAGCCCGACGAGACGGGAGATCAACGCCCGCAGGGCATATCGGCTTACGCGATCGGCCCATTGCACGTCGTCGACGGCAATCAGCAGGCGCTGCCCACCAGCAAGCCGGGCAAGGTGGCTTGCGATACGGTCGACGAGCAGCAGAGGCTCCGCGATCAGCGCGCTGATCTCCTGGAATTCGGGTTCCGCCAGGAGGGGATCGCGGCCGGTGCGCAGGAGCCCGACCATTGGCGCCCCCGGCCAGGCCTGCTCGATCGCGTCGCACTTGCTTCGGGCGAGGCGGATGTTCATGTGCGTCGCCTGACGACAAATTTCAGATAGCAGTGCGGTCTTTCCGACTCCGGCGTTCCCCGAGATCAGCACCACACCGCTGGCACCATGCGTGCGTGTCCGGCGGATGACGGCTAGCGCCGTGGACAGCTCGTGGTCACGACCGCGGAGCGGCCCGTACGGCCTCATGCGGCTGGGCCGTCTACTGGCAGGAAATCGAGGAGGCGGTGCTTGCGCCGCAACGCAAGGGCCACAGGATCGGTCCGCGCTCCCTGCCTGGGTTCACCCAGCGGTGACACGAAGACCTGATTGGGGGCTGGTAGGACACCACACGCCTCGCATCGCCCCGCGGGATCCAGCGGTGTGCCACACGCATCGTGGGTGAACATCCTGGGCCGCCGCCCGGATTGCCGTTCTCCCCAGGAGCGCAGCGCATACAACGCCGGCCACAACGCCATCCCTTCGTCGGTCAGTTCGTAAAGCCAACGCCCCGAATGGCCGGGATCGGGGACCTTCACCATCACGCCGCGCTCTATCAGAGATCGCAGGCGGTTGCTCAGTACTGTGCGAGGCATGTCCAGGTGCGCGAGGAAATCGTTGAAGCGCCGAACTCCGTAGAACGCATCACGTAGTACCAGCAGTGTCCAGCGTTCACCGACGATCTCAAGTGCGCGCGCCAGCGAGCAATCCTGCCTGGCATACGAGTTCGGCAGCATGTCGCAATCAAACCAGAAATTTGCGGATGAGTCCAGTGAATGGACTTATAAATCAGTGCAGAGTGATGTCACCGAAGTCGATGGAGACCAGGATTGGGCCGGTGCCTGCAGCGCCAACGCTGTCGCGGGCAGTCACCCGCCGGCGCGTGGGAAACAACAAGCCGCCGAATTCGCGATAGTCCGCCGCCTGATTCGAGGCAGGCGCTCCCCCCAGCACGTCAGCGTCATAGTCGTGACGCACCAAAAGGTTCTCGGAGTCGAAGTTGTAGTACTGCACCCGATTGTGCGTCTCTATCGGCGCCGCACCGAAATCGGCGCGGAGCCGACGCCATGATGGGTCACCGGCCGGCCAGGGCTCGACCTCGGAGACCTCAACCCCCGGTGTGGTCAGCAAGAAAGGAAGCGTGAGGTAGTTCCAGATCGCATAGCTGGCGAAGTAGGCAACCTGGATGTCGTCCCAAGGCGCCGCGGAGCCCCGCGGGAACGACGCCCGTGGATCGCGGCGGCGGTCGACCTCGGTGCCGCCCTCGGTGCACACGGTGACCAGACGGGGTTCAAGCCAGGTGCGCAACCGCTGGGGTCCGAACCCACTGAATTCCACGCGCTGGCGATGCGGATCGACCAACACCGCGGCGTCGGCAAGCACTCCGTCGTGCCCCCTGTCGGCCCACAGGCTCCCTCCGATCGACACGGGCGCGCCCAATGATGTCACGGCGAGCCAACGATCAAGTCCACCATGGGCTTTCACGGCATCATCGATCACCGTCATGCAGCCCCCAGGGCATCGGCGATGAAACCGGCCACGGTCACCGGCTGGGCGATGAAAGCGGTGTGGGAACCGGCGATCGACTTAGTGGTGGCGCCCATGCGTTCGGCCATGAACCGCTCGGCGGCGGGGGCGATGGCGTTGTCGTGCTCGGACACCAGATACCACGACGGCTTGGCCCTCCAGCCGGCGGCGGTGGCGTTCTCGGTGAGCGCGGCCAGGGAGAGTGGCCGCTGGGTGGCGAACATGACCTCGGCGACGTCGACGGGCACGTCGGCGCAGAAGGTCTCGCGGAACCGCTCCTTGGTGATGTAGAGGTCGGGTCCATGGGGCGCACCCGGTGCGTCGTAGCCCGTGGGCTGGGAGGTGCTCGCCAGCAGCGACGGCGGGAAGGGCTGTTGCACGCTGGCGCAGCTTTCACCCGCCTCGAGCCCGAACGCCGCCAGGTAGACCAGCGCCGCGACGTTGTCCAGCCCGGCCGAGGCTTGCGTGATGACGGCACCGCCATAAGAATGCCCGACGAGGACCACCGGAGCGTCGATCGCGCTCACCATCGCCGACAGCGCTGCGGCGTCGAAGGCGAGGCTGCGCAACGGATTAGGCGCCGCTATGACGGTGTGTCCAGCGGTTTGCAGTTCGCGGATCACGCCCCCGAACCCGGACGCGTCGGCGAACGCGCCATGCACCAAAACGATCGTCGGCGCCGTTGATGTGGCCACTATCGTTGTCCCTGATTGGCTAGGTGGTTCGTCACCCAACATGGCATGGCTTCGGCTGGCGCGCCGTCACCCATTTGGGTGAGGCGCCTGGCGTCTCAAGGGTCACCTTTTCGGGTGAGTGAGCGCCGAATGCCAGCAACCGATACTCGGTTCGGGCCGATTAGCGCGGCGGCAGTGCGCCTGCCGGGCAGGACGAGGGAGTGACGAGATGCCGATGATCGACGTATACGCGCCGGCCGGTGCGTTCGAGGACAAGCATGAGCTGGCGCGCCGCTTGGCGGCCGCGGTCATGGCGGTCGAGGAAGTTCCCGATATTGCGATGTTCCGCCAGAACACCGCTGCGTTCATTCACGACCTTCCCGCCGGCGCGATCTCCAACGTCGACGGCGGTTCGGATTACGTGCGCGTGCAAGTGCTGACCAACGCCGGCGCGCTGGATCGCAACAAGCAGATCGCCATGGTGGCCCGCCTCACCGAGTTGATCGCCGGCGCACCCGGTAAGCCGCCCGCGTCCGAGCGGATCTGGGTGGTGCTCACCGAGGCGCCCGAGGGCGGCTGGGGGCTGTGGGGGCACGCGCATACCAATGCCGAACTGGTGGCGGCGGTGCGGCGCGAGCTGGCTCAGACTCTGCAAGCCGCGCCGGCCGGGAAAGGAACGGCGAGTGAATAGCGCGGAACCCAAGGTCCGGTTCACCCGGGACGCTACGTTGGGAACGGTAACGCTGGCCAGCCCACCGCTGAATCTGATTGGCGAGCAACTGATTTCCGACCTGCTGGCGGCGGTCGACGAAGTTGAAGCCGCGGACGGGTTGCGGGCATTGGTGCTGCGCGGCGAGGGCAAGGTATTCAGCGCGGGGGCAGATGTCGCCCTGTTCGCGGGCATGACCGCACAACAGCTTCGCCCGCTGATCGGCTCGTTCCTGGATCTGGGGCATCGCATCGAACGGCTGCCGTTCCCGACGCTGGCTGCGGTCCACGGGACGTGTATGGCCGGTGGTTTTGAATTGGCCCTGTTCTGCGACCTGATTTGGGCGGCCGAGGGCACCATGCTGGGTCTGCCCGAGACCCGGCTGGGCATTGTTCCGCTGGCCGGCGGCGTCGAACGGATCGCCGCACGTGCCGGCCTAGGGCGCGCGCGCTCGGTGGCGCTGGGCGGGCAGTTGCACACTGCGGAGGAGTTCGCGGCGTGGGGTGTAATCGATCGCGTGCTCGCCGCCGATGAGTTGCACAGCGCCGCCCAGGAATTCGCCAGCAGACTGGCAGCCGGACCGTCGCGCGCATTCGCGGTGGTCAAAGAGCTCAGCCGCGGCTACTCCGCCGGTGGCATCGCAGGCGCCGACGCGCTGCTGATCGATGCGGCGGTTGGCCTGTTCGACACCGAGGATGCCCGCGGCGGGATCCAAAGCTTCCTGAAATTCGGCCCCGGTCGGGCGGTCTTCGCGGGCCGCTAACTCATCTGCCGGCTTCGTGCAGAGCGAGCTTGGCGTGCACGGAAGCGACCGCGGTTGCTCCTTCGCCGATCGCGGCGGCCACGCGCTTCATCGAGCCAAGCCGCACGTCGCCAGCGGCAAAGACACCCGGGATAGAGGTCTCGAAGGGCAGGGGCCGGCGTCGCAGTGTGTCCCAATACGGTCCGAGGTCATAGTCGAGTTGGGTATCGGTGCGAATGAAGCCTGCCTTATCGGTGGCGATGTTCGGCAGCCACCTCGTGTCGGGCAGCGCACCGATGAAGCAGAACAGCCCCGCGCTGGTGAGTGTGGTGGTCGTGCCGTCGGGACGGTGGGTAACGGTGACCGATTCCAAGCACTCGGTGCCGTCAACGGCGGTGACTTCGCTGTGGGTAGCGAGGGTGATGGCGGGATGGTTGACGATGCGGTCGACGAGGTAGGCCGACATATCAGTATGGATGCTCTCACCGCGCAGGATCAGGGTGACGTGGGCGCAGCGGCCGGCAAGGAATAGGGCTGCCTGTCCCGCAGAGTTCGCCCCGCCGATGACCACGACTGCAGACTGCGCGCACTGACGTGCTTCCAATTCCGTGGCGGCGTAGTAGATCCCGCAACCTTCGAATTCGGCCCAGCGGGGGAGCGGCAACGTCTTGTAGCGGGCACCGGTGGCGATGATGACAGCGCGCGCGGTGATGTGTGATTGATCGTCGAGGGTGAGTCGGATTGAGTGGTTGGGCTGCGCGTCGAGTTCCACCACCCGGTAGGGTGCGTACAGCTGCGCGCCGAATTTCAGGGCCTGGATCGCTGTTCGGCGAATGAGTTCGGCGCCGCTGAGCCCGCGGGGAAATCCCGGGTAGTTTTCGATCCGTGAGCTGGCGCCGGCTTGTCCACCGGGTGCGACGGCGTCGAACATAGTGGTGTGCAGGCCTTCCGAGGCGCCGTAGACCGTTGCTGCCAAACCGGCTGGCCCGCCACCGATTACGACAAGGTCGGTCGGTTCGGTCACAGTATCCGACGGCGCCAGCCCTATGCGCCGGGCCAGCTCCGTCGGGTCGGCGTTGAGCAGGACCCCGTCGGGCAACAGTACCGCCGGCAGGTCTACCGGTTGCAGGTCCAGGCTTGTGAGCATGGCCGTGCCGCGCGGCGAGTCCGCATCGGTCCAGGTGTGTGGCAGCTCCATTCGCTCGGCGAAGACCTCCAGCGCCAAAGCCGGTGCCGAATTGCGATGGTCGATAATCTCGATGGTGTCGGCAAGTGCGGTCTTCAGCAGCTCGCGTCGGCTGTACAACGCGGTCAGGATGACGTCAGAGAGCTCGGCGTCGTGGGCCATGAGTTGCCGGAAGCCTTGCGGTCCGATGCGATAGATTGTCCCCGCTTCTCGGGCACGGGCCGTGATGAACATGCGCTCTCCGGTGAACAGGCTCAGTTCGCCGAGGAAATCTCCGGGTCCCATCTCGGCGATCCAAACGGGTGCCTGATCGGAGATGGCGTCGCAAAGCATCTCCACTCGACCTGATTCGATGACGATGAGGTCGTAGCGGTCGTCACCCGGCTGATACAGGAGGTCGCCCGCGGCCAGAGCCTCAGGCGACCCGTATCCGCACAGCCGAACCATCAGCTCCTGGCTCAGCGCGGGCCGGCGATCGGGCTGATCCGGGGTCGGGTGACGAGGGGGCATCGGGATTGCTCTGTCCGTTTCGGCGTCGCTCGCGGATTGGCGCTTGGCTTGACATCGAAGATGTCAGGTCGTCAGGTGGCGGACCGTCACGTATTCGGGCGAGCAGGCGGTCACCCCTGGGAGAATAGCGTGATCGCGGCGCCCCACAACGCACCGGGGTTGATGCGGTCAGGGTGCAGGGCAAGCATGCCCGCATAGAACGCCTCGGCGGAATCCGACGATTCGAGCAGTCGGCGCGCGTCAGTAAGGTATTGCCGTGTTGCTTGGATCTGCGATGGGTCGTCGGATAAGCGCGGATCTTTGTGGCCGGCGATAACCGTTGCGGGCCTGAGGGCTTCGGCGATGTCGAGGGCGGCAAGCCACTCGTCGATTCCCGTCACACCGCCGGATTCCGTCAGGTACGGGTGCACGCCGTTGTAGACGGCGTCGCCCGCGACGAGCAGACCCATCTGCGGCACGTGCAGGATCGTCGTCGCGTCGGTGTCGGTGTGGCCGACTTCGACCGGCTGGAGCCGAACTCCCTCGAGCTCGAAACCATCCGCGTCGACCACGCAGACGTCGACCTCGCCAGTTGGTAGCTGGCCTGGAAAGACCCGGTCCCAGAATTCCGCGCGAAACTGAGGTTGGTTTTGCGCTGCCATCAGCTTGCTGGTTCCCTCGGTGGCGAGCACTGACACGTCGGGAAACCGCTGCAGTAGCGGGAGGGCGCCGAACCAGTGATCGCCATGCCCGTGGGTGATGTAGATCCGTCGCAGCGTGCGGCCCGTCGCGGCGATCCAGTCACCGACTTCGGCTGCTTGTGCTTTGGTCAGCGGTGGATCGACCAGAACGGCGTCGTCCCGTCCCGTGATCAGCGTCGAGGTGATCGGCGACCACATCCGGGTGCTGCCGTCGGGGAGCGGACCGCGTCCCGACTGCGGGATCTGCCCCGCGACAAATACCTTGTGCTGCAACGCCTGGCTCACGCTGTCACCTCCGTGATTGCCTGGGTGAACTCCAGGATCATGGCCGCGAGAGCCTCCGGGTACTCGACATGCACCCAGTGGCCGCCCTTGTCGATGACTTTCACATCGGCTCGGACAAAACGCGGGGTGATCGCGGCGAGGAGCTGTTCGGTCACGAATGCATCGGCCCCGCCGCGGATAATCAGGACCGGCCCGGTGAACGCGCTGGTCGCCGGTGCGTTCTTGACGCCCTCGTTCCACATGTCGGCGTAGTGGCCGGCGACTTCGGGTCGTACGGCGCCTCCGATGCGGACCAGCCGGTCCAGTTGGTTCGTACCGAGATTGGGTGACACGTGCGCCCGCAAGGCGCGCTGCGCATCGGTGTTGTCGGCGAGCGCTCGAAAAGGCGCAAGCTCTTCGGCAGGTAGCTGGGTGCCGCCGAGCGGTACCGGTGTGAGTAGCACCAGGCCGTGCACCCGGTCGGCGTGACTTGCGGCGACCAGTTCGGCTACCTGTGATCCCATGCTCTGGCCGACGACGATCACGGGCGCGTCGATGCCGGCAACCATGTCGCCGGCCTCGGCCGCAAGCGACTCGAGGCTAACGGCTCCGGGACCGGTGGGGGCTTGGCTGCGTGTGCCGAAGCCAGGCAGGTCGTAACGAATCACGTCGACTTTGCCTGCCAGCGCCGCGATTACGCCGTCCCACACCGTCGCGTCATCGAGGAATCCGTGGATGAACAGCACCGTCGCGGTCATTACGCGATCGCCTTCGTGGCGCCCGAAGCTGACCACTCAGAGGTGTCGATGGGCGAGTAGTCGGTTGAGTGCCCGTCGAGCCGGCCGGCGCGTTGCGCGCTCAACTCCTCGACGAGTTCCTCGGGCAGCGGCGTGGTGAAGATGTTGTCCACCAGCGTGTATTCTGCCGCGAGCCTTCCGAATACGCCCAGTGCGCCGACGTCGATACGTCCCCGGGAAAGGTAGAGATCGTCACGCACGTGGATCCTCTTGACCCGCCCCCACACCACGTGGTCTGGCAGCGGCGGCATCGGGATGATGCGGTCCACCACGCATTCGAATGAGATCGGTGCACCTGCGATGCGCGGAGCCGATACCACCTCCGACGGTGCCTTCTCCAGTCCAAGTGCGGCGAACTCGTCGACATCGGTTTCGAACTCGAAGGCCGAGCGGTGCACCGCGTCCGCCTGAGCGAATGTGGCGATGTTGACGACGAACTCTCCGGTGTCGCGGATGTTGACGAATGTGTCCTTGAGCGTGACGCCATCGGAGCGGGGCTGCAAGGTGATCGAGAGGACGGGTGGGAATCGCCCGACGACGGTGAAGAACGACACCGGAGCGATGTTGCCGACTCCGGTGGTCGAATTCGTGCTGACCCATGCGATCGCGCGCGGCAAGACGCTGCCGATGAGAAGTTTGTAGCTGCTGGTGGGGTCGAGGTCCGCGGTGTCGATGATCATGACGGTCTCCTTAGAGTTGATGATGGGATGGTTTGCGGGCTGTGTGGGCCGTTCTAGTTGGTTCTTGGCCAGGCCTCGCTGAGCGTGTCGGCAGTCGTTGACGACATTTGAATCCCAACGATTCGCCAGCCCGCTTGGCTGCGGCCGATTTCGAAATGCGCTGCCAGCCGCTCGATCTCGGTGCCGTCAGTTCGACAGCGCGACCAGATGACCTCGATGGCCGCACCGCCCTCGTGATATACGTTGACCCTCTGGTCTGGCACGTCGGTATAGGCATACCCTTCCGTCTGAAGCCGGGACTGCATCTCCTCCAGGAACTGCACCACGGCCGAGGCGTCGTGGAACCATTGGCCGCCCTGCTCGGTGCTGAGATGCAGGGGCGCTGCCCAGTAGTCCAGGATGAATTCCGGTCCCCGCGCGATCGTTCCGGCGGCTACGCCGACCCAGGTGGGCAGGTAATCCTCGAAGAACCAGCTCGTCACGTCCTCATGCACCGACGTCGCTAGTTGAATTTCCTTCTCACTCATGATCTTTCCTTTTCTAGATTTCGTCTGTCAGGACAGCAGCGCAACCGCCGTGTACCAGACCGGCCCGACGTTCAGCCGGTCAGGGTAGAGGCGGATCATGTGGTCGAAATACTCACGCGGGCTGGGTTTGCCTGCGAGCAGTCGTTGTGCGTCCAGCAGATAGTCGCGAGTCTGACTGACGATGCTGGGGTCGTCGGGCAGGTCCTTGTTTTTGTGCCCGGCCACGACTGCGCGGGGATGTAAAGCCTCAACCTTGTTGAGCGCCTGCAACCATGCCTTGATGCCGCCGTTGGCACTTTCCAGCAGGTACTGGTGTACGCCGTTGTAGGCGACATCGCCGGCCACCACCAGGCCGATGGACGGGACGTGCAAGAC
>DATMMZ010000349.1:0-6011 GCA_035569455.1 Mycobacterium sp.
GAGTACCGGGACCACGAGCCCGACGAGCAGCCCGACCCCCCCGGCCACTTCCAATACGCCGATGAGCGACCACAGGCGCTGGTCAGCACGCAG
The DNA here is from genome assembly GCA_035569455.1 of Mycobacterium sp. Classification (GTDB taxonomy): domain Bacteria; phylum Actinomycetota; class Actinomycetes; order Mycobacteriales; family Mycobacteriaceae; genus Mycobacterium. The sequence goes on from DATMMZ010000349.1 coordinate 94, forward strand.
ATCGTCGCGGCGCCCGGACTGCTTGTCGCCCACAAGCTTTGAGCGACCCGAGCCAAAAAATAACAGAGCCAGAGCCACGCTCAAAACGATGGCTGCCACGTGCATAAGATTGACCTCCCGGCTAGATTGTCGTCACTACCGTCTTGCCTACGGCGCACACCGGGCCGGCTGCGCGCGCCACTCGACCCACGGCGAAATCGATGAGGAATTGCTGCCCGCAGGGTGGATCCATTTCGGCGAGCTCGCGAGCCACCGTAAGGTCACCGCCGGCGCAGAACGCGCGACCACTCCCCGTGATCACGAGCGCGCGGACCTCGTTATCGACCCGTGCGCGGTCGATGTGGTGCGCGAGCTGGCTCATCGTGCCGGGATTAAGCGCATTCAACTGTTCTGGTCGATCAAGGCAAAGCCAAGCGCCGGCGCCTTTGCGTTCATAGAGCACCTCATCCATCCGATTCCCCTCCCGCCGTATATCGGCATCGGTCGACATGGGCGCGCGTCGTTGGTACCGAGGCCAGCGCCCAAACTCCTGACGTCCGCCGCATCTAATCGCCTAGGCGTCCGGTGTGCCGCGATTACGCCACCGCCGCGCGCCCGCGCGCGACCAGAACGCCGGGCACGATGTCGCCCACGCGACCGACTCGTCGAAGCCATCGGCGCTCGATCGTTTGGTGTCAATAATTTTCGGTGCTGCGCAGTCGCTAACCTGACCAAATACTTATTAGGCAATCGGCTGCGACCAGACGGCCGACCGGTCAGCTCCGGTTCTCGTGCTACTCGCCGGATATAGCGGCACAACGCCGCCAACCGTAGCCGCCAACGGACCAGTACGGCCACCACCATCCCGAGCGCACAAAGCAGGCCCATGGCCAACAGCCACGATCGAAGATCGTGAGACCACAGCGGATCCCTAACCCGCACCGTCGGGTCGACGCGGCGAAGATCGATTGTTGATGCCGACGCGGCGAAACCCCAACGCGCCGGAACCACCCATGACAACTGATCCAACACGACTCGCCCGGTGACCGGAATCAGCCCGCCGGAGAAGACAATTGACAACATCACGACAGCCACCAGCATTGGCAGGATCTGGTCGTGCGATCGCGCCGCCGCCGACAGCACCAGTCCGGTCGCTGCCGCCACCGCCGCGGTCGCTGCCAGCGTCACGTAAAGCTCGAACACCGGATTCCCCAATACCACCGCGCCGCGCGTGGGTCCCCCCTTACCGATGACGACAATCGCCGCGAGAACAGCGGTCTGAAGTGCAGTGATGCACGAGTACACCACGATCTTGGCGCTCAGATATGCCGAGGACGACAAACCCACTGCTTGCTCGCGCCGAAAGATCAACCGTTCGCCGACCAAATCGCGAAGTGTCAGCGCCGTACCCATGAAGACCGCGCTGATGTTGATCAGCATCAAAACCTGTGATGGCTCGTCCGGTGCCGCGCCATACGGGTCGGTCGTGGCAAATCCACTCCGCCCAGGAACCAGCAACGTCAGCGCTCCCAAGATGAAGGGCAGCACAGCCAAAAATGTGAAGTACCCGCGATCGGCCAGTACAAGTCGGACCTGGCGGCGCGCCACGGTGGAAACCTGCCGCAACACAAGACCTTTCGGCGTTCGCGGTGCCAACTTGGCGCCTCCCGAAGCCGGCCCCGCCTTCGGCGGCGCCCCACCGCTGCGACTTCGATGATCACGGTTGGCCGCATCGGGGTCGGCGCTGACCGCTGCGAAGATGTCGGCCCAGTTGGTTGTGCCTGTGATGCAGGCGATCTCGCTGGGCGGCCCGCAATAGGCCGGCTTACCACCCGGGGCAAGCAACAACACCTGATCGCACATATCCAGATACGACACACAGTGCGTCACCACGAACACCACGCGACCAGCGTCGGCCAGGCGCCGGAGCATCCGCATGACCTGCCGGTCCAGCGCTGGATCTAGGCCTGACGTGGGTTCGTCCAAGATGAGCAGTGACGGGCTGGTCAACAGCTCCAAGGCCACTGAGGCGCGTTTGCGCTGCCCACCGGAGAGTTTGTCCACGCGACAGTGAGCGTGGTCAGTCAAATCCAGTTCTCCCAGCACCCTTTCCACAGAGCGCCGCCGTTTCTCTTTAGAGGCGCAAGGCAATCGAATCTCGGCCGCATAGCCCAGAGCCTGGGCGACAGTGAGCTGGTGGTGCACCACATCGTCCTGGGGAACCAGCCCGATCTTGGTGCGCAACGCAGCGTACTGACCATGGATGTCGTATCCGTCGAAGCTCACCGCGCCGGTGGTGGGGGTCATGGTTCCGGCGACCAGTTTGGCCAGCGTCGACTTACCCGCGCCGGAGGGTCCGATGATCGCGGTAAGCGAACCAGGACGGGCGACAAACGACACGTCCCGAAGCAGTTCGCGGTCATCGCCCACCCTTAGCCCGACCGCATCCACCAACAGGCAGCCGACGTCGACCGAGCCCACTGACCGCCCGATGCCGCCCGTCGCTTCCCGTTGACCACGCGAAAGTCCCCCGCCCACACCGTCTGCTCGTCTCGCGGCCTCGGAAGTGTCGTTCACGGCCGAGACGCCGGTGGCGGCAACCAGTACGGGGTATTCCGTGCCGCGGTCTGCGTCACCGGAATCGCCCGAGACCGTCCCGGGACCGGCTGGTGGGACTGCACCGGTGTCCTCGGCGAAGGTGTCGTATACCTGCAGGGCCGGCGACGGGGGGCTCTGCTGGAAATCGGTCACGAGCACGCGGTTCCTCCCAACTCGGTCACACTCGCTTGCTGAGTGCAATGCGCAGCACCGGCATCCCCTTTGCTGCGACTGGCGTCATAAACCGCAGGCGTGCTGACGGTAACGTTGTGTGTCAAAACGAATCGCATCACGGCCCTCCTCGTGTCTTGCCCCGCAGCGGCGGCCGGGGCTTTCGATGCAAACCCACAAACCCAGTGGTGAGGCCACGGTAGACACGGGCCGGCTGGCTCGGCGAGGCAGTTCTGGCCGGGCAGCATCCATCGCTGGCCGACTCGGTCAGGTGTGGTGATGTCGGGCCGCGCGCCGCGTTTACCTTCGGGCGACCACGTCGCGTTGCGACGTCCTGCCACGTGAAGCGGTCCGGGCTGCGCATTCGCGTGGACCAGAACTATTTGATAGATGGCTATCACTTAGTCTAAGATGTGATGGTGCCCACACGCGAGCGTCAGTTGCGCACCGATGCGGTGCGCAATGCGTCGCGCATCATCGCCTCGGCGCAGCGGGTGTTTGCCAGCGTCGGCCCGCAGGCCGCGATGGAGGATGTCGCTGCCGATGCCGGTGTCGGGGTGGCCACGGTGTATCGGCGCTTTCCCACGAAGGAAGCGTTGTTGCGGGTGGTGCTCGATCGTCGTTTCGACGAGGTCGTGGGAGTCGCGCTGGAGTGTGCGCAGCATGAAGTTGATGCCCGCGACGCGATGCGCGCCGCGCTGCGCGGTGCGGTGTCGTTTATCGCCGGTGACCCCAACACCATGGCGGCGGCGATGAGCAGTGGGTTGATGACGATGGATCTGGCTTACCGATTTTTTGAACCTGTCGCCGCGATCGTGCGCCGTGGTCAAGACGATGGCGTGTTCCGCGACGACCTAGTTGCCGAAGACGTGCCGCGGATTGTGCTGATGCTGGTGGGCACGCTTCCCTCGTTTGAGGCGGGATCTGATGGGTGGTATCGCTACCTTGATCTGATCACCGACATGCTCACCGCCGATCGCAGCCGACTTTCGCCGGTGAGCCCAGTGCGTGACCACCGGCCTCCGCCGGTTCTGAACCTACCGCGTGAGCCATCTGGAAAGTGAGGTCGATGATGGGTCATCAACATGGCAGCACCCTATTGCTGGAGGACCCGCAGGCGGCGCCGTGGCAGGGCTGGGGGCGAGCGTCGACCGCGACGCCACCGCAACTGAGCTGGCCTGCGCTGCAGCGATTGTCGGCCGGCGATGCCGACACCGCCACCGACGCACTCAGCCAGGCATACAGCGCCGTCACGGTGCTGCCTGATCCGGGGGCCAATACCTTGCGCATGGAGGTGGCCACGTGCAAGCTGCCCAACCTGACTCTGGGTTGCTTGGAGATTTCGAGCTCGATGGTGCGTTCGTCGCGCTATCCGCTGATTGCGGTGTGCCTGCCGGTCGGTGGGAAGATTCTGATTAGCAGTAACTGTGGCAGCGCGCGGGTGTCCGATGGATCGGCGGTGGTGGTTTCGCCGGGTAACCCGGTGGTCGTGGAGTATCTGACCGACGATTGCCGCATGGAGACAGTGCTTTTCGAGCAGTCTGCGGTTGAGGCGGAGCTGGCCGGGATGTTGGGGGCGCCTGTCACTAAGCCGTTGCGCTTCGACCTCGGGTTCAATCTGTTTGCCGCATCGCCGTTCTCGCGAGCGCTGCAGCTGTTACACAATGAGCTGACTGATCCTGCCGGACTGGCTGCGGTGCCCGCGATGTCCAGGCAGCTGGGTCGGCTGATCATGGCGGGTCTTCTTGTCAGTCAAACACATAACTACACCGAGGAACTCACCCGGCCCAGGGCTGTGCCGGGTTCTAAGCCGATCCGCAATGCGCTGGAGTTTATCGAGAGTCAGCCCGGGGATATCGAGACGGTGGCCGACATCGCTGCCGCGGTGGGCCTGAGTGTGCGTGCTCTCGATGACGGCTTTCAGCGCTATGTGGGCACACCGCCAATGACCTATTTGCGCCAGGTGCGGATGGCACGCGCCCATGAGGAACTCTTGGCCGCCGACCCCGAGCTGACCACGGCAACCGCTATCGCGCGCAAGTGGTGTTTCGGGCATTATGGCCGGTTCGCCGCGGAGTACGCACGCCGGTTCGGCCGCAAGCCCTCCGAGACGTTGCGCGCCCTCAGCGGCTGACACCCCCAATCGGGGCCAGCGCCGATCCGGTTGTGGCGCCGCATCATTGAACGACGCCCGACTGATGGCGCCACTGATCGGGTTGCACGGCGGCGGCCAACGCCAGCACAGCTACGCGGGCCCGGACGGCCGCTGCGGCTATCACGCGCTGAGGTTGGCTACCGCCTCGAATGCGTCAAGGGTGGTCGGTGTTTGGACTTCGATGTCCAGCACTGTGCAGATGCGGCCGAAGCCCCAGTAGAAGCCGATCAGCTGCAGGATCTCCACGATCTGGCGGGGCGGGTAGAAACGCTGCAACGCGGCAAACCGCCGCGCGCTTACCCGGGGTCGGTTCAGCACGTCGGTCACGAACCCGATCAACACGTTTTCGGCGTCGGGCAGGGTGGTCGGGTCGAGGGTACGATCCCAGATGGCTTGCCGTACAGCGGGTTCAACGCCTGCGGCAGCCGAGATCGGGATGTGCTGTTGGTACTCGAACTCGCATCGACCCTTGGCGGCAACGCTGAGGATGACCAGCTCGCGTGCACGCTCGGGCAGTTCTAAGGCGGTGAACTGGGCGTGGGCCAGCCGCAGAAAGTGCTCGGCGAGTACTGGTGAGTGGGCCAGCATGTCGATGGCCGCAACACCGGGTATCGCGGCGAGCATGCTGGCCAGTGGCTCGGGGATTTGGTTTGGATCGGGATAGCTGAGCTGGGCCATGACTGGCTCCCTTTTCAGTGCAGTCCGGCCATCAGTTCGGCCAGGTCGTCAGGGCTGATCATCGACGGCGGCATCGGAGGACCCCAGTGATTGGGCGATTTGTCCTGTCCCCAAATGCCTGGTTCCCAGATCTGATCGTCGATGACCTCGTCCATGTCCGAGTAGTACTCGGTCATGTTGCCGGCCGGGTCACGGAAGTACCAGAAGAAGTTCGACCCGATCCAGTGGCGGCCGATTCCCCAGACGTGACGTTCGGGATGCTCGGCGAGCAGATCCTGTGCGCCGCGCCCGATCTCGTCGATGTCTTCGACTTCCCAGGACGTGTGGTGCAGATGGG
>DATMMZ010000350.1:0-8678 GCA_035569455.1 Mycobacterium sp.
TTGTTACCCTTGAGGTTCGGGGGGCTCCGGCACGTGGAAGTGTTCATCGCGCAGCCGGAAAGCTTCCTTGGCTCCGTGCTGCGCGCGCGTCTTGACGAAGTTGAACTCGCCTGGCGCGAACTGCAGATTGGTGCCGAAGGCGTGGAACAGATAGCTCGCGACTTCCTCACCGTGGTATGCCTGGGTCTGCTCGACGAGCCGGAACGCTTCCTTGGCGATGACGACTCCGTCGGCGGGCATCTTCGCCGCCTTCTCGGCCCAGTACCGGGCGCGCGCCGTGACCGAGCCGGGATCGCATGTGTCGGTGAAGATTCCGAATTGCTCGATCTCGCCCGCTTCGATGATGTCACCGGTCAGCAGCAGGCGCCGGGCCAGAACCGGCCCCAACCGATGGAAGAACATGTGCAGGCTGCCCAACGCGGGCCCAAGGAAACGTGTCGCCGGCATGCCGATTTTCGTGTCGCGCGCGATGACAGAGATGTCGGTCATCAGCGCGATCTCGAAACCGCCACCGAGGGCGTAGCCAGCGATCTCCCCCACCGTCACCTTCGGGAATCCCATCAAGTTGTGATAGAAGCCAAATGACTTGCGGTCCACGGTAAGCCGACGACGCTGACTGGGCCGGCGCTTGGTCGCCGGATCGGGGGAGGCTTCGCCCTGCGCACCCGACTCGCCGTACCAGCCGTATGCGTTGTTCATGTCGGCCCCTGTGCTGAAGACTCCGCCCGCTCCGCGCAGCAGCACCACGATGAGATCGTCGTCCTCGGCAACCCGATCCAGGCAGCGGGCGACGGCTTCGCGCATAGCGGCGTCATAGGAGTTGCGTTGCTTAGGGTTGTTCAGGGTGATCGTGGCGATTCGCCGGTCGTGATCCATGTCGAAAAGCACGCGATCGTCAGATCCGTCCGAGGGGGTCATGTATCGGACTCCTTTCGCCGCCTGCCGAATTGGAACGTGGAAAGCCTGTCTGGCGGCGATGCCAACGTATTGACCTCGCCCGTACACAGCACCTCGTCGTCAAGCAGTAGTCGCCCGGTCGACGTGATGCCCCGTTCGATCTGCGACCGCACGATGTCGAACCGCAGCTCGGTCAACACCGGCGTCGGCCGGCGGTAGGTGACCACGAGCGAACGCGTCTTGCCGGATAGGCCCGTGACGCAATTTTGATGCTGTATGACGCAGTCAAAGAAAACGCCGAGAAATCCGCCATGCACCAGTCCGGGCGGCCCTTCGTAGACCAGCGGGAAGTACACCCGGCCGGCGGCCTTCTCGGCGTCGAGGTGATCGAATCGGTACTCGGGAAAGCATGGGTTGTACGCGCCGATGTCGGTTGCGTGGTTGAGGTAGACCCGCCGTGGGTCGTCGGCGACCACACCGATTCGGGGCGCGTTGTCCGTCGGAGCCGCGGCGGCCAGCTCGTTCTCCCACTCGGCGAACTTCGCGATCATGGTGTCCACGGTGGGGTGGGCGTGTTCCAGCAAAAGCAGCAGTGAGCTGAGGCGCCGGATCGCACCGGCGGCCACCACGGTCTGGGCAAGCGGCGCCTCGCCGAATCTGGCGTCATCGGCGCGCGTCGATGCCCCGTCGACCATACGACCCTCTTTCACCCGGTTGTTCCGTAGGCAGCGTTTACTTGCTAACTTATACAGCGTAGCAATCGTATTGCCTACTGTATGGGTAACCGTATCGGTGGAGAAAGGCCGGATCCGACGGTGAGTCACGAGGCCGATGCGGCCAATGCCGAAGGTTCGGTGACAGCACGCCGGGACGGCGCGGTTTTGCGAGTCACGCTCGATCGCCCATCGGGTCGTAACTCGTTGACTCAATTGATGATCGAGGCATTGGTCGGCGCACTGACCGATGCCGCCGCCGACGACTCGTTGCGCGCGATTCACATCCGGGGCGCAGGAGACGATTTCTGCGCCGGCGCCGACTGGGTGGCCGCCAACAGCGCCGGTGGGCAACGTCCCCGCACCGGTGATCTGGTGCGACGCATTCCGCACACCGCCCACCGCGTCATCGAGCTCGTACACAGCATTCAGCTGCCGGTCGTTTGCAGCGTGCAGGGCTGGGCAGTGGGCATGGGCTGCAACCTGGCGCTGGCCGCCGACTTCGCCATAGCAAGCACAGATGCCGTGTTCTGGGAGCCGTTCGTGGAACGTGGCTTCAGCCCGGATTCGGGATCGACCTGGCTATTGCCCCGACTGGTCGGCCTGGCGCGGGCGCGGCGAATGCTGCTGCTCGGCGAGAAGGTGACCGGGACGGATGCGGCCGAGTGGGGATTGATTCACCAGGCCGTAAGCCCGGGCGCACTCGATGACGCGGCCGAGGAGCTACTGGACCGACTGGCCTGCGGACCAACCGTGGCGATCGGACTGGCCAAGCAGGCATTGAGCTTCGGCCAGCACGCGTCGCTGGGCCAATCCCTGACGCAGGAGCTTTTCAACCTGGAACTATCTTGTCGGACAAGCGATTTCAAAGAAGGACTGGAAGCCTTTCGACAACGACGCCCGCCCAATTTCCATGGCAGATGAGGGAACACGAATGCCTGCTGACTCGTTCGACACCATCAATTACGACGTCGACGGGCATACCGCGACCCTGACGCTGAACCGGCCGGATGCCCTGAACGCGCTGAGCCCGCACATGATCACCGAACTCCGGGCCGCCTACGAAGAGGCCGAGAACGACGACAAGGTCTGGCTGCTGATCGTCACCGGCACCGGTCGAGCCTTCTGCACGGGAGCGGACGTCAAAGCCATACCCGCCGACGGCAAGGTGATCTACGAACGGCCCTACCTATCGACGTATGAACAGTGGGAGGCACCTCAGGAGGGCACACCACCGTTTCGCCGCATGGCCAAGCCGGTGTTGGCCGCGGTCAACGGTTTGTGCTGCGGCGCCGGCCTCGATTGGGTCACCACGTCAGACATCGTCATCGCATCCGACCGCGCGACGTTCTTCGATCCGCACGTCAGCATCGGGCTGGTCGCCGGGCGTGAGCTGGTGCGACTGGCCCGGGTGCTTCCCCGATCGGTCGCCCTGCGGATGGCGTTGATGGGCAAGCACGAGCGGATGGACGCACAGCGCGCCTTCGACCTGGGATTGATCAGCGAAATCGTTGAGCACGACCGGCTTCTCGAACGGGCCCGTGAGATCGCCGGCATCGTAAACTCCAACGCGCCGCTGGCGGTTCGCGGAACGCGGCTGGCCATTCTCAAGGGCCTGGATCTGCCGCTGCACGAAGCCGAGATGCTCGCCGAGGCATTCCGCGAGCGGGTGCTGCGGACAGAGGACGCGTTGGAAGGCCCCAAAGCCTTCGCGGAAAAGCGGGCACCGGATTGGCAGTGTCGATGAAGTTCGAAACCATCCTGCTCGACGTGGACGCCGCCGACCACGTCGCCACCATCACGCTGAATCGGACCGAGCAGCTCAACACATTCAACCGCACCATGTGCACCGAGATGGCGGAAGCCTGGCGCACGGTCAAGCTCGACGAGTCGGTGCATGCAGTTGTGTTGCGCGCCGCGGGCACCCGGGCGTTCAGCGCCGGGCTGGACATCAAGACGCCATACGGTCAACCCGAAAATGTTTGGAACCATGAAGATCCCGGCGAAGCGCTCAGCCCCAAGTGGCAGAAGATGTGGAAACCCGTGGTGTGCGCAGTCCAGGGCATGTGCACCTCCGGCGCGTTCTACTTCATCAACGAATCCGACGTGGTCATCTGCTCAACCGACGCAACATTTTTCGACTCGCACGTATCGGCGGGACTGGTCTGCGCATTGGAGCCGATCGGATTGATGCGCCGCATCGGTCTGGGCGAGACGCTGCGAATGGCCCTGATGGGCAACGACGAACGGGTCAGCGCCGACACCGCCCTACGGATCGGACTGGTGTCGGAGGTGGTTGCCCCGGACCAGCTATGGACCCGTGCTGATGAGATCGCTGCGGCTATTGCCGCCAAGCCGCCGTCGGCGACCCAGGGCACGGTGAAAGCGATCTGGGAGTCATTGGACAAGCCCTATCGCGCCGCGTTGGAGCAGGGGCTGATCTATACCCGGCTGGGCAACCCGCTCGGCAAGGCTGAACTGGCGGCCCAAGGCGAGGGCGCCCCGCGCCAACCGAAGATCCGGTGATGACGGATCACCCGCTCACGCGACGCATCGCCGACGTACTGGGTCTGCAGCCCGAGGCGAATGCGATCGAATATGACGGTCAATGGTTTTCGTGGGGGCAAGTCGGCGAGACGGCACGGCGCATCGCGGCACGTGCGGCCGAGCAACGCGACCCTCAGGTCGGGATGTTGCTGCGCAACCGTCCCGGTCAGGTCGCGGCGTTCCTCGGTGTGCTGCTGGCTGGCGGGACGGTGGTCACCATCAATCCGTTGCGCGGCGACGACCGCACCGGGGCCGATATCGCCGCGCTGCGACTGCCGCTCATCATCGGTGAGCCCGATGACCTGACGACGCTGGTTACCACCGGGACCCCGACGGTGTCGATTTCGGGTCTGCTCGACGACGTCGCTGGGCCGGTGCGATACAGCGCCGGCTCCGCTCACCGGCCCGGGGTCGCGGTGCGGATGTTGACCAGTGGAACGACCGGGCCCGCCAAACGAGTCGACCTCGGCTACGACATGCTGGCGCGCAGCGTGATGGGCCCCGAACCTGACCGCGCACCGGCGCCGACAGAGCTGCGCCGCGGCGTCGCGATCGTCAACTCACCGCTGGTGCATATCGGTGGTGTGTTTCGGGTGCTGCAGTGCGTCGCCGAGGCGAGATCGTTTGTGCTGCTGGAACGGTTCGAGCTGGACGCTTGGGCCGAGGCGGTGCGCAAGTACCGGCCCCGCACGGTATCGCTGGTACCGGCCGCATTGCGCACGGTCTTGCACTCCGATCTGCCACAAGTGGACTTGGAAAGCATCCGCGCTGTCACCTGTGGCACCGCGCCACTGTCGGCCGATGATGCCGACGCCTTCACCGAGAAGTACGGCATTCCCGTTTTGACCTCTTATGCCGCAACCGAATTCGGTGGTGGAGTCGCCGGCTGGACGCTCGCTGAGTACCAGCAGTACTGGCGCGCCAAACGCGGCAGCGTCGGCCGGGCCAACCCCGGCGCGCAACTGCGGGTGGTCGATGACGCCGGCTCAGCGCTCGGACCTGAGCAGGTCGGGCTGCTGGAGGTCAAGCCGGGACAGCTAGGACCGTCGGCGGAATGGATGCGGACCACGGATATGGCGCGCATCGACGCCGACGGCTTTGTCTGGATTGTCGGGCGCGCCGATCAGGCGATCATCCGCGGCGGGTTCAAGGTGATGCCCGACGACGTGCGCACGGCGCTGGAGGGCCACCCCGCGGTTGCGGGTGCGGCTGTGGTCGGGCGTCCCGACGCACGCCTAGGGGAGACGCCCGTCGCCATGGTGGAACTACGTGAATCCGCATCCGCCGACGCCGCCGAGCTGGCCGATTATCTGCGTAAACGACTGGCGGGCTACGAGATCCCCACCGACATCGCCATCGTCGACACGATCCCGCGAACACCGTCGGGCAAGGCCGATCTGAGCGCGATCCGGCGCTTCTTCAGTGCGGCCCACAGCGACCATGCCCGGTGATTCCCCCACGGTCGCCGCGATCCTGCGACACCAAGCCCGCGCGCGAGCAGACCACCCGCTGCTTGTTTGCGACAGTGACCGCATCAGCTACGCCGAGGCCGATCGCCGCTCGGCAGAGCTTGCCCGCGGACTGATTGCCCAAGGTGCCGGCAAGGGAACCCATGTGGGACTGCTCTATCCGAACGGGGCCGACTTCGTCGTTGGGATGCTTGCGGCAGCACGAATCGGCGCGGTGGTTGTCCCGTTCTCCACCTTCGTCACTGTGCGCGAGATGCGCGAGCAGCTGGTCCACAGCGATGTCGAGATCCTGTTGAGCGCAGCGTCTTTCCGCTCGCACGATTACGTGCAACGACTGGCTCAGGTGCTCTCGGACGCCGAATTGGATGGTGACGAACGGTTGCTCGTCAGAACCACACCGCAGTTACGGCGGATCGGCATCAGCTACCGTCCCGGCGCGGCTCGGCGGATCCGAGGTATCGAGGATTTCTATCTGCTGGCCGAGACCGTCGACCCCGCGCTCCTCGCGGCGATGGAAGACGATGTCGACGGCTCTGACCTGCTGGCCATCGTCTACACGTCGGGCTCCACCGGTGCCCCGAAGGGAGCAATGCACACGCATGCCGCCCTGCTCGAACACCAGCGGAACCTCAACGCGGTCCGCGGTTTCGCGCCTGGTGACAAGCTGTTCTGCAATTCGCCGTTCTTCTGGATCGGTGGCTTCGCGTTCGGCCTGCTTGCCACTTTGGTCACCGGGTCGACACTGGTGTGCTCCAACGCCGGCGATGCGGGTAACACACTGGACTTGCTCGAAGCCGAAAAGCCGACCATGACAAATGGCTTCGCTGCCGGGATCGCTCACCTTGCCGAACACCCCAGCTTTGCTGGACGCGACCTGTCGTCGATGCGTCGCGGCAATTTGTATCCGATCATGGCGCCAAGCGCCCGGCCGACAGATCCGGAACTGCGCCACAACATGCTGGGGATGACCGAGGCCGGCAGCGTCGTCCTGATCAGCGATGACGAATCCGACCAACCCGAACATTTTCGTGGATCGTTTGGCAAACCGGCGCCCGGCTTCGAGGCAATGGTCATCGAGCCTGACACGACCGGAGTCGGCGAACTGTGCATCCGGGGGCCATACCTGATGCAGGGGTATTACAAGCGCAGTCGCGAAGAATGCTTCGACGCCGAAGGCTGGTTCCACACCGCCGATTTGGTACGTGCCGATGCCGACGGATTCATCTATTTCGTCGGCCGGCGCAGCGCGATGATCAAGACGGCGGGCGCCAACGTTTCGGCCGCCGAGGTTGAAAAGGCCATCGCCAAGGTCACTGGCATGGAGGCCCACGTAGTGGGCATCCCAGACCCCGAGCGGGGAGAGCTGGTTGCCGCGGTTGTCGTCGGTCCCGGTCTCGACGAAGCGGCGTTGCGTGAGCGGCTCATGGTGGAATTGTCGGCATACAAAATCCCCAAGCGGTTCCTCGCCCTGCCCCGCACCGAAATACCACTGCTGTCCAGCGGCAAGGTCGACGCGCAGCACCTGAAGAAGTTGTTCGATGCCTGACCCAGCGGCGGCGTCCACCATCGACCAAGTCGTGCGGTTTCGCGCCGCCCACGACGGCACCAAGCCGATGGTGATCGATCCGGCGTCCCGAATCAGCTACCACGAACTGCAAACCACCACAAGAGATTTGGCCGCGGCATTCGTCGGCGCCGGCGTGGGCAAGGGCACCCGGGTCGGCCTGATCATGCCCAACGGCACTCGCTGGGTGCAGGCCGCCGTCGCGCTGACGCGCATCGGCGCCGTGCTGGTTCCGTTGAGCACCCTGCTGCAGGCCGGCGAACTGGCCGCGCAACTGCGCGTCGCCTCGGTGCAATTCCTGGTGAGCGTCGAGGAATTCCGCGGGCACCGCTATCTGGACGACCTTCAGTCTGTCGGCCAATCCGAACTTCCCGCCCTACGTCGGGTCTGGACGGCCGACCGGCTCGCCACTGCCACTGCGAGCGAGCAGGCCCGCGGGATCGTCGACGCCATGACCGCGACGGTAACCGCCGCTGACCCGTTGACCATCATCTTCACCTCGGGGAGCAGCGGAGTCCCCAAGGGAGTGGTGCACTCTCACGGCAGCGCATTGGGCGCCGCGCGATCGGGGCTGGCGGCTCGCTGTATCCGCTCTGATACCCGGATGTATCTGCCGATGCCGTTCTTCTGGGTGGGCGGTTTCGGCAGCGGGATTCTGTCGGTGCTGCTGGCCGGTGCCACGCTGGTGACCGAGGAGGTTCCACAGCCCGAAACCACTCTGCGGCTGCTGAAAAGCGAACGGGTCACGCTGTTTCGCGGCTGGCCGGATCAGGCCGAAGCACTGGCACGGCACGTGGATCCGGTCGATGTTGATCTCTCGGCGTTGCGGCCAGGCAGTCTGGACGCCCTGCTACCGCCCGAGCAACGCGCTCAACGCGGAGCACGGGCCATCTTGTTCGGCATGACCGAGGCGTTCGGACCGTACTGCGGCTATCCCGCCGACACCGACATGCCGACGGCAGCGTGGGGTAGTTGCGGAAAGCCGTTCCCCGGCATGGAGGTTCGCATCGTCGACCCCGACAGTGGCGAGCCGGTTCGGGCGGGAGCCGTTGGGATGATCCAGATCCGGGGACCGCACACGCTGCGCGGCATTTGCCGCCGTCGGCGCGAAGAACTGTTTACCGCCGACGGCTTCTACCGCACCGGCGATCTCGGCCACCTCGACGACGATGGGTTCCTCTTCTACCACGGCCGGTCCGACGACATGTTCAAAGTCAGCGGCGCGACCGTCTACCCCAACGAGGTCGAGCGGGCGCTGCGCAGCATCGACGGCGTCGACAACGCCTTCGTCACCAACGTGTCCGGCGCAGCGGGCGAACGGGTCGGCGCGGCGGTAGTGTGCAGCCGCGCGCTCAGCGCTGCGCAGCTGAGTGGATCTGCCCGCAAACTGTTGAGCGCGTTCAAAGTGCCGACCGTGTGGCTCTTGCTGGAATCCGACGACGACGTCCCGCGCGGCGGCACAGGCAAACTCGACACCCGTCGGCTGCG
>DATMMZ010000351.1:0-23382 GCA_035569455.1 Mycobacterium sp.
CGGCGCCAGCGCATCATCGTGAGCCAGTCATCCGTCAATGGGGCCAAGTGGGGAGGCGTGGTCTCCCTGGCGATCCTCACCCTGTTCGCGATCGCGTTCGTACACAGTGGCAACCGACGCGGAGCGGCGATCGCGATGGCGCTCTTCGCCTCGGCGGCGTCGGTGGTGATCGTCATGATCGCAGCCCAGGAGCATCCGTTCGCGGGGCACTTCGCCGTTAGTCCGACGCCGCTCGAGCAGGTCGAGCCAGCGGTGCCGCACTAGCCCGGATCATTTGTCGGGCGTCGCCGGTTTCACGCTGCGCTGGTGTGAATACCGAGGCCGAGGGCGCGCCCAAAACGTCGTGTTTCGGTCACCGCTCACCGCGAAAGACCGGGAATCGATCCGAATTGCCCAGTTACCACCGGAACTTCGAGCTAGCCGGCGGTGGTGATCGAGTCGTCTGTGATACCCGCCGCGCGGCGGGCGGCGAGCCTGCGCCTTTGCGGCTCGATCGTGTAGCGGGGGTGGCGGGCTGATTCCTTACCCGCCTCGAAGACACCGAACCGGGTCAGTGCCGACGCCGTCATGAGCGCCAGACCCGAAAGCGCGGCGGCGCCTCGGTGCCGGCCGCCGAACAGCGCACCCAGGCCCCCCACGATGACCAGCCGTTCGCTCCACCGCAGCAACCGGCCGGGGTCGCCGTGGTGTAGCGGCTCGGCGGCAACCGGGTCCATCCGGCGTTCCATCACCTTCATCGCTGTCAAGTCACCGAGTACACCGAGCACGGCCAGCTTCCGGGCAGGTCCGGCCTCCGCGACAGGGGTGGTGATCATCGCCAGCCCGGACGCGGCGAGGCTGGCCGAACTGACGAACACGAATGGCAGGTCTTCGTGGGCGGCATTCCACGTCGGGGTCGCGGTGTCGCCGAGCAGAACCGCGGTGTAGACGGCGAGCGGCGGCGCGAACAGTCCGGCTTCCAAACCGGCGGGTCCTTCCACTGCGCGCAGCACGGGCCGCAACGGGCCCAGCGGGAGTCGCTCGCCCGTCATTCGGTCGATCTCCGCTGCCGCGGCAATCCCGGCTCCCGCGCTGAAGGAGCTGAGAATCCACGAGCCGAGGCTCATCGGCGAAGTCAGCTTGATGGTCCGCAACATGTTGACGAACCGCTCGGGCCGGCCCAGGTCCTTTACCAGCGCGGCCGCACTGAGTATCACGGCAACCAGGGCGGACAGCCGAGCGTTGCGGCGCAGCTTCGTGCGCCCAGTGAGCTGAGCACCGGCGGCCAGCAGGCCGGAGCCGCCCGCGACGCCGCCCAGGAACAGGTACGCCGCGACCTCATGGCCCCACGGCGCGGGCTTGACCACCGGACGCCCGTAGTACGAGCTGAACTCCGCTTCGGGGACCATCGGCATCTCGCGCGAACCGTCCGCAACGGCTCTGCGGCCCTTGCCTTTTCCGTTCCGGCGTCGCTTGCCGCCGGTAGGCTCCGGCGGTCGCAGGCTGTCGAATTCCGAAGTGGTCACCGGCTCCTCCAGAACGCCACCGCGGCCGCGCCGAACATTCCGGCCGCGGCGAGGCCGGCCCGTTTGAACATGGTCGGCAGGTCAGCCGTGCATACCCGCGGATCAGGTGGCAGACCGTAGACCTCCGGTTCGTCCAGCAACAAGAAAACCGACCCGATACCGCCGACACCGTCGTGCTCATTGGCGCCGTACAGGCGCGCCTCGGTGCGGCCCTGCGCGTGCAGTTCGGCGACCCGTTCCTTGGCGCGCTCGACCAGCTCATCGTGGTTGCCGAATTTGATCGACGTGGTCGGGCAGGTCTTGGCGCACGCCGGTATCTCGTCTTCGACAAGACGGTCGTAGCAGAGGGTGCATTTCTGAGCGACGCCCGTGACGAATTCATGGGCCAGACGGTCCGACTGCCGCTCCGACGTCGCATACGTTCCATCACTGCGACGCTCGACCACGCCGAACGGGCACCCGGCCACGCAGGTGCCACAGCCGTTGCAGACGTCGTGTTGCACCACGACCGTGCCGAACTCGGTGCGGAACAGCGCGCCGGTGGGGCAGACGTCGAGGCAGCCGGCGTGGGTGCAGTGCTTGCACACGTCGGAGGACATCAGCCAGCGAAACTCCGGGGTATCCGGCGGCCTGGTGTCGGTGTCCGAAGGGGCGGGGACGGCGGGCATACCCAAATCGATTAAGGCACGGCCGGATTCGCGTGCCGCCTCGATGCGGTCTTTGCCCTGCTCGATGAAAGCCACGTGGCGCCACGTGCTCGCCCCCAACGCCCCGGTGTTGTCGTAGGACGAGCCCAGCAGTTCGAGGTCGCCGTCGCGGGGGTTGCGATTCCACTCCTTGCAGGCCACTTCGCAGGCCTTGCAACCGATACAGATCGAGGTGTCGGTGAAGAAACCCTTGCGCGGCTTGACATCTCCCCAACCAGCATCGGCGGCGGGGTCAGTCGGTCCGGTTAGCTGGCCCATCGGCTCCCCTAGTGTCCTGCCCGCGTAGCGGGTCGATGATCTCCCGGACGGCATCGCTGATACGTACATTGTCCGTCTCGATCGTGGCGCCTGATCGAGACTGATATTCGGCGATCAGACGGAGCACTTCTTCGCCCTGCGGCCGACGACCCGGGCGGATATCGCACGAGCCCACCTTGGACTCCTGGATCCGCTCATTCGGGTCGAGTGTGACGCCAAGCAGATCGTTGGCCGCGTCCCCGCTGACCACTGCGTCGCCGCCCACGCCCCAGTGGTAGGGAAGCCCGATCTGATGAACGGTGTGACCGCCAATCACCAGCGGGGTCAGCCGCTCGGTGACCAGCACCCGCGCCTCGATCGCCGCGCGTGGCGAGATGATGGTGGCCCACCCGTAGGGCTCGAGGCCGCGCTCGGCGGCCAGCTCCGGGGAGACCTCGCAGAACATTTCCGGTTGCAATTCGGACAGATAGGGCAGCCACCGGCTCATTCCACCGGCGGTGTGATGCTCGGTGAGCCGGTATGTGGTGAACACATACGGGTAAACGTCGGCGCCCGGGTCGCCCGCGCTGGGCGCGAAGAGATTGTCCTTGCGCGGGAACATAATTCGCGCAGGGCTTTGCTGCTGCGGGTACAGCGGGTTGGCAACCGGCGATTCCTGCGGCTCGTAGTGCGTGGGCAGCGGCCCATCGACCATGCCCTTCGGCGCAAAGAGCCAGCCCTTGCCGTCCGCTTGCATGATGAACGGGTCGTCGCCGGCCAGCGCGGCCGGACCGCCGACCTCGGGGTCAGGGCGGCTGCCCGGCGCCCGGTCCACAACAAAGTCCGGCACGTCATACCCGACCCACCGCTGCTGTTCCGGATCCCACCAGATCAACTTCTTATGCTCGCTCCACGGCTTGCCGTCCGGGTCGGCCGAGGCGCGGTTGTAGAGAATCCGTCGGTCGGCCGGCCACGCCCAACCCCACTGCGACTGGCTGGGCCCCGTGCCACCGTGCGGTACGCGGCGGGCGGCCTGGTTGGTGCCGTTCGCGTACACCCCGGCGTAGATCCAGCAACCCGACGCGGTCGACCCGTCGGCGCGTAGCTCGGTGAACGACGACACGGGCTTGCCGGCGTCAGGGCCGGTGAGGTGATAGCCATTGACCTCGGCCAGCACCGCCTCGCCGTCGGGGTCGCCGTGCTCGTCGGTCGGGTAGTCCCACGTCAGCTCCAACAACGGCCGGTCGCGCTCGTCGGTCGAATCGGCCAACCGCGCCTTGATCCGCTTGCCCAGCTCGTAGAAGAAGGCCAATTCGCTTTGGCAGTCGCCGGGCGGCTCGACAGCCTTGTGACGCCATTGCAGCAGCCGCTGTGTCTGGGTGAACGATCCCTTCTTCTCCACATGCGTGGCCGCGGGCAAGAAGAACACCTCGGTCTCGATGTCCTCGGTACGCAGTTCGCCGGACGCGATCTCGGGGCCGTCCTTCCACCAGGTGGCCGACTCGATGAGGTTGAGGTCGCGGACCACGAGCCACTTCAGATGAGACATGCCCATGCGCTGCATCCGGCCGTTCGCCGACCCGATGGCGGGGTTCTGGCCCAACAGGAAGTAGCCCTCCACCTCGTCCGCGAGCATCCCGACGACGGTCTGGTAAGTGCCGTGCGGGCCGCTTAGTCGTGGCAGGTAGTCGTAGGCCCAGTCGTTGTCCTGCCGGGCGGCGTCACCCCACCACGCCTTGAGCAGGCTGATCACATAGGTATCGGCGTTGGCCCAGAAGCCTTTCTGCTTCTTCGACCCGACCGCGTCGAGGTAGTCGGCGAGGGTGTCGTGAGTGCCCGCCTTGGGCATCGGCAGGTAGCCGGGGAGCAGATTGAACAGCGTCGGAATGTCCGTGGAGCCCTGGATGCTGGCGTGACCGCGCAGCGCCATGATTCCGCTGCCCGGGCGACCTACGTTGCCCAATAAGAGTTGCAAAATCGTTGCGGTACGGATGAATTGGGCCCCGAGGGTGTGCTGAGTCCACCCGACGGCGTACGCGAAGCAGGTGGTCCGCTCGCGCCCGGAGTTCTCGACGATGGAACGGGCGAGATAGTCGAAATCCTCGAGACTGATACCGCACGCGTCCTTCACCATCTCCGGGGTGTAGCGGGCGTAATGCCGCTTGAGGATCTGGAATACCGTCCGCGGGTGCTGCAGGGTTTCATCACGCAGCACCCGGGCATTGACGTCGTCCGGTTCAGCGTATGCCCACGTCGACGGGTCGTACTGCCCGGTCTCGGGATCGAAGCCGGAGAACAGGCCCCCGAGATCTTCGGTGTCGCGGAAGTTTTCGTTGATCAGCGTGGCCGCGTTCGTATAGGCGACGACGTACTCCTTGAACCACAGGTCGTTGGCGAGGATGTGGTTGATGAGCGCACCGAGCAGCACCACATCCGAACCCGCCCTGATCGGGATGTGCTTGTCCGACACCGCGGTCGTACGGGTGAAGCGCGGGTCGACATGGATCAGCCGCGCGCCGCGGGCCTTGGCCTCCTCCACCCACTGGAACCCGACCGGGTGGCACTCGGCCATGTTCGAGCCCTGGATGATGATGCAATCCGCGTTGGCCATGTCTTGCAGTGATTGGGTGGCGCCGCCGCGCCCGAAGGAGGCTCCCAGACCGGGAACCGTGGAGCTGTGTCAAATACGAGCCTGGTTCTCGATCTGGATCGCGCCCGCGGCGGTAAAGAGCTTCTTGATCAGGTAATTCTCTTCGTTGTCGAGCGTCGCGCCGCCGAGCGAGGCGATGCCCATGGTGCGACGCAGCAGGTTGCCCTTCTTGTCGATGTCCTGCCAGGTGTTCCGGCGGGATTCGACAAAGCGGTCGGCCACCATATCGATGGCGGTGTCCAGGTCGAGGCGGCGCCATTCGGTCGCCCGCGGGGCCCGGTAGAGCACCTCGAGCTGCCGGCCGGGCGAGTTGACCAGCTGTTCGCTGGCAGAACCCTTGGGGCACAGTCGGCCTCGCGAGATCGGCGAGTCGGGGTCACCCTCGATCTGGACGACCTTCTCGTCCTTGACATACACCCGCTGACCGCAGCCGACCGCGCAGTAGGGGCACACGCTTTGCACCACCCGGTCGGCCGTCGTTGTGCGGGCGGTGATGGCGCGGGTCTGCTTGGAGGTCACCGCCGTCCCACGGCCGAACGGGTCGCCCGAACGCAGCTGACGGACGACGGGCCATTCCAGGAAAAGCTTCGTCAGGGCATTTTTCGGAGCCATGTTCGAAAGACTAGTGCGCTTCGGGCACGTCCGCGATGGACGCAACCGCGATCACGTCACCGACGCTGTGTAGATCTCCTCGATATTCGACGCGAGCTTCTTGTCGAATTCCGTATCGGTCTGCTGGGCGGTCAGCCCCTCCGTCAACGCTCGCGAGAAACTCGCGATGAGGCGGTGATTGCGGGCCAGGATCGCGCAACTCTCCGCGAGGCTGTAGCCACCGGACAAGGCGACCACACGCATAACTCGGGGATGATCAATCAGCGGCGCGTAGAGATCGTCTTCGTCGGGCAATGTCAGCTTCAGCATGACCTGCCTGTCGCCGGGGAGCTCATCGAGCTTCGTGCTCAGCGCCGCCACCAGCAGGCTGTCCGCTTTGGGCTTGTCGGGGCTTTCGATGCTGACCTCGGGCTCGATGATCGGCATGAGTCCGCGCTCGGCGATTTTGTTCGCATAGTCGAACTGCTGGTCGACGATGGCCTTGATCCCCTCATCGTTCGGCTCTTGGATAAACGAGCGCATCTTGGTGCCGAAAATGCCCAAGGCGGCGGCTCTCTCTAATAAGGAGTCGAGCTTTGTCATCGGCTTCATCAGCTGCACACCGTTTTCGGCGGGGCTAAGCCCCTGGTCGACCTTCACAAACGGCACGATGTGCTTCTGCTTCCACAAAAACGCCGCACTGTCCTCGCCGTTGATGGTTCGGTCCATGGTCTGCTCGAAAAGGATGGTCGCCAGTATTTTGTCGCCGGTGAAGCTCGGACTCGTTATCAGGCGCGCGCGCATCTGATGGATGAGGTCAAACATCTGCTCGTCGCCGTCGTATGAGTCCTGCGAAATTCCATAGAGCTTCAAGGCTTTCGGCGTGCTACCACCGCTTTGGTCCAGCGCTGCGATGAAGCCACGCCCCGACGCCATTACGTTGCGTTGCTCTTCGTTCACTGCGATGCCTCCCTGGTTCCTTTATCCAGGTTCTAGCATCGCGCACTCCCGACGTCGCTTATCGGCGGGCCCACTCCTCGGCTAGCAGCTGGTAAGAGCGCACCCGGTCTTGGTGATCGTGGGTGATCGTCGTGATGATCAGCTCGTCGGCTTCGGTCGCATCGCGCAACCGCTCGAGCTGGTCGGCTACCTGGACGGCAGATCCGACGATCTGGGTTTCGACCCGATCCGCGACAAGTTCGCGGTCGGCATCGGTCCACGTGCGACTGCGCACTTCGGCCGAGGTTGGATACGGGATCGCACCTTCCGCGGTGCGGATGCTGCGCACCCAGAGTCCGTAACCTGCAGCGAGGTCACGGGCGGTGGCCTCATCCTTGGCGACGACGACATCCGCTGAGACCGCGACGTAGGGCCGGTCAAGCTCGGCCGAGGGTCTGAAGGCGGCCCGGTAACCGTCGGTCGCCTCTAGGACCGCGGCCGGAGCGACGTGGTAGTTGGCGGCGAACCGCAGACCCCTGCCACCGGCGACGGCCGCGCTCTCTCCCCCGCTGCTGCCCAGAATCCAGATCTGCAGGTCAGCGCCTGCCCCGGGCACGACGTGGGCTTCCTCGCCGTCGGCGGAACGGTAGCTGTCGGCGATCAGCGCGAGAACGTCGTCGACCTGCTCGGTGTAGTTCTGCGGTTGCGCACCCGGCAACGCCAGCAGCGTCTTCTGTAACGCGAAGCGCGGCGATTTCAAAAGCGGCGTCGGATCGAACTTCGCCGGGATCAACAATCCATTCGATGCGCGGCCATTGGTCACCGCCCGCGGTATTGTGGCGGCCGCTGCCGATGACGCCGGGTCCGGCTTGCCGCCGGAACGCCCCAAGCCGAGGTCGAATCGGCCGGGGTACCGCGCATCCAGCAGGCCGAACTCCTCGACCGTGGACAGGGCGGTGCGGTGGCCCATTTGCACTGCGCCGGAACCGAGCCGGATCGTTGAGGTTTCAGCCGCGGTCATCGCCAGCAGCAGCGCGGGTGAGGTGCCGCCAACCCCGGGATTGAGGTGATGTTCGGCGAACCAGTAGCGCCTGCAGCCGAGGGCCTCGGCGTGCTGCGCCAAATCGATGCTGTTGCGCAAGGCTTGCGCCGCCGTCGAGCCCGACGAGATCGGCACGAGGTCGAGCACGGTGAGCGGAGTGGTCATAAGCCTTACGAAGCCACCCCGGTGGAGGCATTCTGCCCGACGGATCGCTGTGGCGCCGGCAGCGGCGCTAGGCCCAGGTGGTCGCGCAGCGTGGTGCCCTCGTACTCGGCACGGAACACTCCGCGTTCCTGCAGTAGCGGCACGACCTGATCGACGAATGGATCGACCCCGCCGGGCGTGATGTGCGGGACCAGGATGAATCCGTCGCTGGCGTCGGCCTGCACGAAGTCGTTGATCGTCGCGGCGACCGTCTGCGGGGATCCGATGAAGGATTGACGCCCGGTGACCTCGACGATCAGTTCGCGGGTGGTCAGATTCTCCGCCTCGGATTTGGCCCGCCAGTCGTTGGCGATCGCGATCGGGTCCCGGAACATGCGGACGCTGGCCCTGCCGCGCGAGATGGTGTTCTCCCCCACGACGGGGTCGACGCTCGGCAGCGGCCCGTCTGGGTCATGCTCGGAGAGGTCTCGGTTCCAGAGTTGTTCGAGAAACTTGATCGCGGTCTGCGGGGACACCTGCGCGAGCCTTACCTCGTGTGCGATTTCGGTGGCCTCGGCGTCGGTGTCGCCGATCACGAATGTCGCGGCAGGCAGGATGAGGAGTTCGTCGCGGCGACGTCCATAGCGGGCGAGGCGGCCCTTCACGTCTTCGTAAAACGCTTGCCCGGCCCCCAAGGTGCTGTGTCTGGAGAAGATCGCGTCCGCAGCAGCGGCGGCGAAGTCGCGCCCTTCATCTGAGTCACCAGCCTGGAAAATCACCGGCCGACCCTGGGGACTTCTTGGAACGTTGAACCGGCCGTGGATGTCGAAATGCGCATCCTTATGCGCAAACGCGCCGGCGTTCGCGTCGGATAGGAAGACGCCGGTTGGCTTATCCGCCACGATCTCGTCGCCACGCCACGAGTCGAAGATCTCCTGTGCCGTCTGCAGGAATGTCTTCGCCCGCTCGTAGCGCTGGTCCTCTGCCAGGAATCCGCCGCGGCGAAAGTTCTCTCCGGTGAACGCATCCCAGGACGTCACGACATTCCAGGCGGCACGGCCACCGGAGAGATGGTCCAAAGAGGCGAACTGCCGAGCCACCTCGTAAGGCTCGTTGAAGGTCGAGTTGACCGTGCCGGTCAGCCCGAGTCGATCGGTGACCGCCGCGAGTGCGGCAAGGACGGTAAAGGTATCGGGACGGCCGACCACGTCGAGGTCGTAGATCTGGCCGTTCTGCTCGCGAAGCCGCAGTCCTTCGGCGAGGAACAGGAAATCGAACTTGCCCCGCTCGGCCGTCTGCGCAAATTGCGCAAACGAGCTGAACTCGATGTGACTGCCGGCGGCTGGGTCGCTCCACACGGTGGTGTTGTTGACACCCGGAAAGTGGGCGGCGAGGTGAATCTGCTTGATCGGCTTGCTCATCTGAAAATTCCTCGGTTTCGGGTAAGTCAGGCGACCTGATACCGGTTGGCGGGACGGGCCAACCCGAGCGACCCGCGAAGCGTGTCGGCCTCATAGCCGGTACGGAAAAGCCCTCGGCGGCGTAACTCGGGCACCAGGCCCTCGGTGATCTGAGCCAGGTCGTGTGGAAGCGCGGCGGGCCGCAGCCGAAACCCCGACAACCCAGCCTCGTGCCACTCCTGCAGCACGTCAGCCAGCTGCGCGGGCGTGCCGACGAAAATGTCTGCGTCGCTGCGATATTCGAGTCCGGCGAGATCATCAAGTCGGCGTCGTCGCGTCTGTGCTGCTTGCGGGGTGTTATCGAGGAACACGACCGCGTCACCGAAAAGGTGTAAGGCTCTCCGGCTTCGACCGGCGCCCCACTGCAGCGCCCTGATCTCGCCGACAATTTCGGCTGCCTGCGCAGCGTCGTGTGGCGTAACGAATCCGACGTCGGCGCTGCCGGCGATCAAGTCGTAGGACCTGCCGCCGTGGCCCAGGGCGGCGACAATCGGCTGGCCCTGTGGCGGGCGAGGCGTAATCGAGGGTCCTTTGACGGAGAACCAGCGGCCCTCGAAGTCGATGTAGTGCAGCTTTTCCCGGTCGATGAACCTCCCGGTGGCGACATCGCGGATCTCAGCGTTGTCCTCCCAGCTGTCCCACAAACGGCGCAGCACCTCAACGTAATCCGCGGTCTCGGCGAATAACTCGTCGATCAGCGGCAGTTCGCGACGTCCAAAGTGCGCTGCCGTATCCGGACGCGCAGCGATCTGAACCCTGACCCCTGCCCGGCCGGTGCTGACGTAGTCAAGCGTGGCAATCGACTTCGATATGTGGAATGGCTCGGTGTGGGTGACGGTGGCTGTCGGTACGAGGCCAATTCGCCGGGTGCGCGGTGCGACCCGGGCCGCGATGAGCACCGCGTCCAACCGTCCGCGCACCCGATCGATTCGGTCGTCGCGCGCAAACGGATCGTCGGACTGCAAGGTCAGCGAATCCTCGATCGTGACGAAGTCCAGCGATGCGCGTTCGGCTTCAGCGACCAAATCGGCCCAGTAGCCGGCATCGAACAACTCCGCCGGACGGGCGTCGGGTTCGCGCCACGCGGCCGGGTGCCACCCAGCACCATCCAAGGCCACGGCCAGATGCATGGAATTCGACGATTCAGGCATAAAGGGCCTGCCTTCCTACTGATACGACTATGGGACCACCGCGGCAACGACAAATGTCCCCAGCTACCAGTAACCAGGGGAATCGCTGGTCAATTCCAGAGCCGCCGCCGCACAATCACCAAGTACACGTTCCCACCACCCCATACGCGGCGGCGCTGCTGAAATCATGGGGATTGCAACCCCCCCTTGGCCAGCAATGGCAGCACGCCTTCGGCGAACCAGTACGCCTCTTCCAGGTGCGGGTAGCCCGACAGGATGAACTCGTCGAAGCCAAGCGAATGGTATTCGCCGATCAGACTGGCGACTTCCCGGTGGCTGCCGACCAGCGCGGTGCCGGCACCCCCGCGGACCAGACCCACTCCGGCCCACAGATTGCGATAGATCTCTAGCTTGTCGACCCGCCCGCCGTGCAGCGCGGTCATCCTCCGTTGCCCCTCGGATTCCGAACTGGCAAGCAGCGCCGTAGCTTTGGCGATCTGCTCCTCGGTGAGCTCGGCAAGCATCTCGTTAGCGACAGCCCATGCCGCATCCGAGGTGTCACGGCTGATGGTATGCAGTCGAATGCCGAACCGCGCTGTCCTGCCACGGGCGGCGGCCTCCGCCCGCACCTTGTCGATCTTGTTGGCTGCCGCCTCCGGCGGCTCACCCCAGGTGAGATAGACGTCTGCGAACTCGGCCGCGATCGGCAACGCGGCCGCTGAAGAACCGCCAAAGTAGATATCCGGCAACGGATCCGGCGGTGCCGACACCCGGGCATCGTTGACGGTGTAGTACTTGCCGGTGAAATCCACCGAATCCTGGGTCCACACCGAGGTCACGATCTGCAGGAACTCTGCGGTGCGAGCGTAGCGCTCATCATGGCTGAGAAAGTCGCCGAAGCGACGTTGCTCAGCGTCGTCGCCACCGCTGACGACGTTGAGCAACACCCTGCCTTCGGAGAACCGTTGCAACGTCGCGGTCTGCTGTGCCGCCAAGGTAGGCGGGACCAGTCCGGGACGGAATGCGACCAGGAACTTCAGCTTCTCGGTCTCGGCTAACAACGCGGCCGAGGTCAGCCACGCGTCCTCGCACCAGGTTCCCGTCGGGGTCAGCACGCCCTCAAAGCCCAGCCGGTCGGCGGCGCGCGCCACCTCGGCCAAATAGCGGCGGCTAGGTGGACGATATCCCTTCGGAATCGCGCGGTTCGACGATGCGTGCGACCCGCCGACGATCGAGCGGCTGTCACCCGTGGTAGGCAAGAACCAGAAAAATCTAGGAGACATCTGGGTCGACGCTAGGTTGCCGCCGGCCAGGCGTGCAAGTTGCGTACTAGCCGCGCCGGCGCACCATCCTGTGCTCGAGAGCGCCGAGGGCAGAGTCGCTGAGCTTGCCCAATGCGGCGAGCAGAACGATCGCCAGCAGCATCACATCGGTGCGGCCGGTGTTCTGGCTATCGATCAGGAGGAATCCGAGACCTTTCGAAGAGGCAATGAGCTCCGCTGCGACCAGAAACAGCCACGCATTTGCCAGGCCCAATCTGAGCCCGTTCACCAGCTCTGGAGCCGCAGCGGGCAGCATCACCGCGGTCAACAACGAGACGCCGTGTCGACCGTAGGCCCGTCCCACCTCCAAAAGCTGTGCGTCGACGTGTGAGAGTGCCGATGCCGTTGTCGTATAGATAGGGAAGAAGGCACCGATGGCGACGAGCAATACCTTCGGTGTTTCATCGATTCCAAACCACAAGAGCAACAACGGCACCCACGCCAAAGACGGCACCGTGCGAAATGCCGCGACTGTCGGCGCCAGCAGCCGGCGCGCGATCGCCGATAACCCGATCAGTGAACCAAGCGTGAGCGCGGCGGCTGCACCGGCCAGGTAGCCGAGCAGAACCCGCGTAATGCTTGCTTGCAGGTGGGTCCACAGTTCGCCACGCCGAAGCAATCCGCCCAACGCGGCCACCACATCGCCGGGAGGCGGCAATTGGCTGGCGGAGAAAACCCCGGCCGCTGCGACAATCTGCCAGATGACCAGCAGCAGTAGCGGGACAAGCAGTCCGGCCAGCTGCGCAAGGCGAAACCTTAATGAGCTTGCTGAGCGTAAGTGGGCTCGATAATCGTGCTCAGTGCGCCGCGGCCGGCTTCGTCGGATTTGATATCGGCGTCGGCCACCGCGATCGGGACGATCTTGGTCAGTACGGCGCGCTGTGGATCGCCCGGCGCGGGGTCGATGTCCAATGTCGTTCGCTGCAGTTCCTCTTGGGCCACGCTCGGTGTCACCTTCGCCTGCGAGGCGAGCAGCGCCGCCAATTCGTCCGGATGCGCTTTCGCCCATTTCCGGGCCTCCTCATAGCTGTTGACCACGGACTGGACGGCGTCGGGATGTGCGGAGCTGAAGTCCTCGCGGACATTCAACACGCCGTAGGAATTGAAATCCGGGTTGCGGTACAGCAAGCGCGAACCTTGCTGCTGGACCGTCTGCGCCATGAAGGGATCCAATCCGGACCAGGCATCGACGTCGCCGCGCTCCAGCGCGGTCTTGCCGTCGGCGTGCTGCAAGTTGACGATTTCGACATCGCCGGGTGAAAGTCCCGCTGTCGCAAGCGATTGCAAAAGGAAGAAGTAGGGATCGGTGCCCTTGGTGACCGCGATCTTCTTGCCCCTCAGGTCGGCAACCGAGTTGACGGGCGAGTTCTTGCCGACAACCAGAGCCGTCCACTCCGGCTTGCTGTAAACGTCGATGATCTTGATCGGGGTGCCGTTGGCCCGCGCGACCAACGCGGCCGAACCGGCGGTCGACCCGAAGTCCAGTGCATTGGAGCGCAGAGCCTCGTTGGCCTTGTTGCTGCCCGCCGAGAGCACCCACGTGACGTTGTAACCCCGGCTCTCTAGTAGGTGTTGATCGCGCACCACCAGACTCAGCGGGTTGTAATACGCGTAATCCAGGCGGATGTCCTTCGCCGCCGTCTTGCCGGGGTTCGAACCGCAGGCCGCGATCGCGGCGATCACGGCCAGAATTGCAGTCAGGTATCGACCTTTCACCACGCTGTGGCCTCCTCCTCAATGGCACTGGCGCGCCGGGGCACACCGAGTTCGTCCAGCAGTCGATCACGCAGCACGGTGATGCGCGGGTCACCGCGGTCCCGTGGCTTGGGAATGGTGACGTCGTACGTCGCGGCGATACCGGCGGCGCCGGTCGCATCGGCGCGCAGGACCAGAACGCGGTCGGCGAGAATCACCGCCTCCTCCACGTCGTGCGTCACTAACACCGTGGTGGTGCCGGCCTCTTGCTGCACCGCGTCGAGCAGGTCTTGCATCCGTAATCGGGTCAGTGCGTCCAGGGATGCCAGCGGCTCGTCGAGCAGTAGGACGCCGGGGCGCCGTGCGAGAGCCCGCGCCAGGCCTGCGCGTTGCGCCATACCGCCGGACACTTGCCGCGGGCGGTGATTCCCGAATTCGCCCAACTCGACGACATCCAGCCAATGCCGCACTGCGACAGAGCCCTTCGCCCGCTCGGTGCCGGCTGGCAGCCCGAACGCAACATTGGCCGCCAGGGATCGCCACGGCAGCAGACGAGGTTCCTGGAAGACCATGGCACAGCGCGGGTCGACGCCGCGGACGGGTTCGCCGTCGATCTCGATCCGCCCGTCGGTAGGACGGTCGAGACCGGCGATGAGCCGCAGCAGCGTCGATTTGCCGCTGCCCGACGACCCGAGCAGCGCGACCACCTCGCCGGGCTCGATCTCGATGTCGACCTCGTGCAGGACGGTATGCGTTCCAAACGTCCGGTCCACGCCACGCAGCGCAACACGCGCCGGATTGGTCGACATCACCCGCGCAGCCTAGGAAGCGCAGAAGCCCGCCACCAGGTTTGCTTTGATCATGATTCAAACTCCGTGGACGGCAGCCGCGCATCATCGCGCCCCGCGACACCTGCTCCCTCGGTGAGATCACGGACCTGTGCGTAACGCTCACGCACCGCGGGGCACGTTGGCCCGCGGTACTCGTCGGCCGGAGGTGCCTTCCACTGCGGCGGCCGCGGCCCGCCGCTGAGCACCCAGGCGGCCTGCCGCGCCGCTCCGAGCGCCACGTATTCCGCCGGGCTGGGCACCAGCACCGGCATACCAAAGACCGTCGGCGCCGTCTCGCGCAGGGCCCGCGACCGGGCACCGCCGCCGATGAGAAGGACTCTGCGGGCAACCACTCCGAGTGCGGTCAGGTGCTCGATGCCGTCAGCGAGGGCGCAAAGCAGGCCTTCGACCGCCGCACGTGCGAGGTTGGCGGCCGTCGAATTCGACACCCGCAACCCGTGCACAGCACCGGATGCGTAGGGACGGTTGGGCGTGCGTTCGCCTTCCAGGTAGGGCACCAGCACCAGGCCTTCGCTGCCCGCCGGGGCCGATAGGGCCAGCCGGGACAGCTCGTCGTGATTCACCCTCAACAGCTGCGCCGCCGCGTCGAGCACCCTGGCAGCGTTGAGGGTGCATACCAGCGGCAGGTATCGCCCCGTGCCGTCGGCGAATCCGGCGACGAACCCGCCGTCGTCGTGGGTCGGCGCGCTCGCGACCGTCGACACCACCCCCGACGTTCCGACCGAGACGATGACGTCGCCCTCATCGGCGCACAAGCCGAGCGCGGCCGCAGCGTTGTCGCCCAGACCCGGCCCGAACACCGTCCGCCCGCTCGACGTGGTGGCCTCTGCGGGCCCCAGCACCGTAGGCAACAGTGGACGTCGGCCCCGCATCGCCAACTCGAGCAGATCGCCGCGATAGGCGTTGCTCACCGCGTCGTAATAGCCCGTCCCACTTGCGTCGCTTCGATCAGTGGTCAGTTCGGTCAGCTCGAGGTGGCCACGCAGCCGCCAGGTGAGCCAATCGTGGGGCAGACACACCGCCGCCGTGCGGTCGGCGTTATCTGGTTCGGACTCAGCCAGCCATCGCAGCTTAGACACGGTGATCGCTGCCAGCGGCACCAGGCCGACCGCGTTCGCCCAGGCTCGCGGCCCTCCCAGCTCGGCGACCAGTGCCGCCGCTGCATCGGCCGAGCGAGTGTCATTCCACAGCAGCGCCGGCCGCGCCACCCGGCCGTCGCCGTCGAGGCACACCATGCCGTGCTGCTGGGCCGCGACCGACATTGCCGCCACATCATCGAGCCCACCCGCGGCCGCAATAGCGCTACTCGCCGCGGATTCCCAAGCGGCCGGGTCTATTTCGGTGCCGTCGGGATGCGGCGCGCGGCCCTCCCGGATGACCTCACCCGTATCTGCGTCGCAGATAAAAACCTTGCACGACTGAGTCGACGAATCGATACCGGCGACGACCGTCACGGCTGCCTCATCTGCGGCTCCACCACGGCACCAATGATGCCGCACGGTCTCACGTCACGGTGTCGGCTATGCCGCTGCCCCTTTGCGCCCCACGGCACCGGCGACCGATGGCGGGACGTTGCCGACAACGCTTAGCCCGGCCAGACGGCGCCATGAGCGGATAGCGTGACGAGTGACGTCCAGGATCCGGGCGGCTCCGGCGTCTCCGTTTGCCAATCTATGGGCTTTCAGTGCGTTGCCGGTCACGGCATCGAGCGTGTCCCAGTCGTCGGTCTCAACAAGGGAGGTCGATTGGTATGCGGCCCGGACGGCATACCGCTCGGCGGTCACTGGCGTCGTACTGACCGCGCGCGCGGCGCGGGCGGCGCTGTCCCACGCGGTGATCGATGGCATCTCGCCAGGGACGAGCTTGCGATGCAATTCGGCGATGTCGGAGATCGCTTCGGCCGCAGCGTTGTCAGCGTATCGAACAACGCCCCACGGTGGGCTGATCAGCAGTTTGGTCACCCATGTGTGAATGACGGTGTCGGCAACGTCGGCGGTGCCTACCGTGAGCCAACCCAAGTCGAGTACCACAAGGCTGTCTTCTGGCGACAAATAGCCGTCCGGCCGGGCCAGCAGGTCGTTGCAGACCTGCACGAAGGAGGCCAGCGGGCGCGCCGAAGTCGCCGGAAAGTCGGTGATCTGCGCGTCGCCGTTGATGTATGAAACCGCGTTCATGGCGCACCCTTTGCCCGATTCCGGCTGGTGGGATCCCCTGGCCAGTCTCAACGGGTGGGTGATGCGCTCGAGGTCCATTTGGAGTTGCTTCCTATGGGTATTCGCACTGAAAAGGACTCTATGACAAGCGAAGTCATGGCACGCCGCGACACGACGGACAGCCGTGACGTAGGTCAATATTCGCCTTAAATTTGCTGATATCGATTATCGCACCCCTGGGAGGACGACACCGACACCGACACCGACAGCGACGTCGTGGCGATCACGCAACTGGTGGATGGACCGCGAACAGTTCAAGGGTGATTTCGCGGCGTTTCCACGCTCCCGTCGATTCCACCCGGCACACCATGTCCACCCACCTGGTCCACGTCGACGGGGACCGGGCGCACAGCTTCTGCAACGGCGGCTGGCGCCTGCTGCGCAAGGCCGCCGACGGCAACCCCCTCTGGGACGGCACCGGCTGGTATGACGACGCCCTTTTGCGCACCCCCGGCGGCTGGCGGATCATGCGCCGGGTGTGCCGCATCACTTGGTGGACCGGTAATCCGCTCGTCAACGAAACGATCCCCGGGGTGAAGTTCGAACTGGCCACCGCCGTGCTTCGGCGCGAAGCCCACGCCGGGCGCGTGGGGGTTCTCGCTACGATTGGCGGTTAAATCAGTTCGCGTAGCGTCTCGATGAGCTTGATCCGCTCGGCTGACGTGGCCGCGATGGGTGCCACGTTCAAGGTGGTTACCCCCGCCTCGCGGAACGCCGCCACACGTTCCTTGACGAACTCGCGTGAACCGATCAGGTTGACGTCTCGCACGAGTTCGTCGGGCACAACCTTGGCCGCGCCGTCCTTGTCGCCGGCCAGGTAAAGCTCCTGGATCCGGTCGGCCTGAGGGCCGTAACCATACTTGGTGGTCAGCGCGTGGTAGAAGTTCTTGCCCTTGGCGCCCATCCCGCCGATGTAGAGCGCCAGATGCGGTTTGACGAATTCCCGCAGTGGCTCGACGTTTTCGCCAATGGCGAGTACCGGTCCGGCATACACGTCAAGCTCGCCCAACGCAGGGTCCCGCTTGGCCCGGCCGGCGGCCAGAGCCTTTCCCCACACATCCTGTGCCTTCTCGGGCAGATAGAAGATCGGCTGCCAACCCTCGGTCATCTCGGCGGCCAGCTCGACATTCTTGGGCCCCAGCGCGGCCACCAGTATCGGAATGCGCTCCCGGACAGGTTGATTGATAAGTTTGAGCGGCTTGCCAAGGCCGGTGCCCCGGTCGGCGGGCAGCGGGATCGTGTAGTGCTCGCCCTGGTATTCCACCGGCTCGCGACGCCATACCTGACGGCAGATTTCGATGATTTCGCGGGTGCGGGCAATGGGCGCATCGTAGGGCACGCCGTGGAAGCCCTCGATCACCTGTGGGCCCGAAGCGCCCAGGCCGAGGGTGAACCGTCCGTCGGAGACGTAGTCGAGCCCGGCCGCGGTCATCGCCGTCAGTGTGGGCGTGCGGGTGTAGAGCTGCAGGATGCCCGAGGCCAATTGAACCCGTTCGGTGCTGGCTGCCAGGTAGCCCAGTGCACTGACGGCGTCGAACGAATACGCTTCGGGCACAAAGACAATATCCAACCCCGCACGCTCGAGGTCGGCCACTTCGGCGGCCACGTCCTTGAACCCGCCCGCGTAATTGATGCCCAATCCGATCCGCATGTCCCGTACCCCTACGCAGTGGCGAACTGATTGGCCAGCTCGAGAGCCTCTTGCTGAATCCGGTCGAACTGGGCGCCCATCGCATCGGACAGCGCCGTCGCGCCCGACAGCGGTCGCACCATCACCATGAACTCGTCGATCAGACCGTCGTCGTTGAGATGCAGGAAGTCGCAACCGTTGACCTTCTTTCCCGCCACGGTCGTTTCGAAGACGAGTGCGTGGTCGCGGCCGTTGGCGTCGGCGATTTCCCGGACGTAGCGGAAATCCTCGAAGATGCGCAGCACGCCGCGCAGGATCGCCGCGGTGATCGGTTTGCCGACATAAGGCTTGAAGGCCACCGGACTGGTGAACACCACGTCATCGGCCAGCATCGCCTGGATAGCCGCCTGATCGCGCTCCTCAACTGCCTTTCGGAAGGGATGCTTAGAAGACACAGGGAACCTCGCATAGTCAATTTGTTGAGTAGGTGTGATTGACGGTAGAGGGCGACGCCGCGAATGTCTATAGGTGATTAATCACTTTGTTGAATACTCACATCGTTGTACCATCGACCGATGTCGCTGCGTGACGCGGTGTTGGCCGCACTCCTCGAGGCGGAGTCTTCCGGCTACGACCTGGCCAAAAGCTTCGACGCCTCGGTGGCTAACTTCTGGATGGCCACCCCGCAGCAGCTCTATCGCGAACTGGACCGGCTCGCCGAACAGGGCCTCATCCAGGCGCGCGTGGTTGAACAAGAACGGCGACCCAACAAGCGCATGTACTCATTGACCGAGGCCGGCCACGAAGCGATCCACCAGTTCACCGCCAAGGCGCCAAGGCCCTGTGTGATCCGCGATGAACTGATGGTCAAGGTCTCGGCCGCCGATGCCGGTAACGCCCTGGCCGTCCGCGACTTCATCGTCGAACGACTGCGCTGGGCGACCGCCAAATTGCAACGCTACGAACGGTTTCGGACGCGTCTGCTCGACGGTCACAGCGAAGAGGAATACCTGGCCCAGACCGAACGAGTGGGCCCCTATCTGACCTTGCTGCGCGGAATAGCGTTCGAACAAGAGAACGTTCGATGGGCCGAGCGTGCGCTGACGATTATCGAGCACCGCCTCCCGGCGCGAGCATGACTAACATCGGCCCCGCGCAACAGGTTAACCCGCCGGTGCATTCGGCAAAAGCAGGAAGGTAAGTGAGGATCATGACCAACACCGCAGACACCGCAGTGACGACGTTCGAGGCGGCGTGGAACGAGTGGCACCGTGAACGCGAACGCTATTACGATGACCCGCTCGGCTGGGTGAGCCTCACCGGCTTGTACTGGCTTACCGACGAATTCGACACTGTCGCCGACCTTCCGGGGCGCTGGCGAGCTGACGCCGATGCGGCGTACGTCCAGGCGATCGACGGAACAGAACGGCTCGAACCGGCCGAGGGCGCACCAGGATTGCTTGTCGAGGCGGGTGATCGCCGCATCGAGGTGATTCGCCGAACCGGCGCGGTTGCGTTGCGCGTGCATGATCCGAAGTCTCCACACCTGAAGGCGTACAACGGTATTCCCGCCTATGCCCCGAGCGAGCGGTGGCGTGTCGTCGGCACATTCACGGCGTATTCAGAGCCGAGGATCGTCACGACGGGCGCCGTTGTTGAGGGTCTCGAGCACCACCACAACGCCGTTGGCGTGATCGCCTTCGAACTGGCCGGCGCCGCAGCGCAGTTGGTCGCCTTCGGCGGCTCCTCAGCCAGTTTGCGCGTGATGTTCCGCGACGCCACGAGCGGCGTGACGACATACCCTGGCGGTAGGTCACTTTCGATCGACGCGCCGGGCGCCGACGGGACCGTGACGCTCGACTTCAATCGAGCGTCGAACCTGCCGTGCGCATTCACCGACTACGCGACGTGCCCAGTAGCACCCTCCGATAACAGGCTCACCGTTGCTGTCGAAGCGGGCGAGAAGAATCCGCGATGAGCCGGTGCTGATCTCGGTGCAATGTCGTGGATTCTCAACGGCTACACCACTGGCTTCGCGGCGTTCCTGAGCCCGGCCGATCCGCTCGGCGACCGAAACGGGCATCGACGAATTTTCCTGTGGGGTTTGGCAGTGTTCACGCTGGTGTAGGGACGAATCGCCCTGTTTAGTTCGGCATATGCCGAGATGCGTAACCAATCACACTAGCCGGCTGCCTGAAGGTGCTTAACGAGCAGAGGTCCAACGAGCTCGGGCGCCTCGACCTCAGGAAAGTGTCCGACCGGGGGCGGGTTGTCCAGCACATTGATGCTGGCGAACGGGACCTTGTCCCGAATACAAGGAAGGACATGGGATCCACTGACTGGGTCGGCGGGGCCCCAGATGAAAGTCTGTGGACCCGAATAGCTTTCGACAGCATGCGACCACCGGGCGGCATGCTCGCGGCGTTCAGCCATATAGCCAAGCAGCCCGGGAGCCACACGCGCTCCCCGCGATCTACTGAAATCGGCCCACATCTCGCCGAGCGTATAGTCTGACACCGGTCTGCCGAAGACGCCCAAAAGCGCCGCCCGATATACGGTTTCGGTAATGTACTCCTCGGCCTCGTCTCCACTGAGTTCAGTGAGGTGTCGTTGAAAGTCAGCAGGCCGATGCAGATGAGGGAACATACCCCCATTGAGCCAGGCCATCGACTCAATCCGGCCAGGGTCGCGACACAAGAGTTCCTGCGCTACCGAAACACCGTAGTCATGCGCGACTAGCGCCGTGCGGTCGATACCCAGGTCGCCCCACACGGCCTGCACAAGACTGGCCTGCTCCATCAGAGAGTAGTCATACGGGTGTGGTTTGTCGCTGCTGCCGTAGCCAAGAAAGTCCAGGGTCGTCACGCGATAACCGGAACCCGTGACCGCCGGTATCACACCTGCCCAGTCAAACGATGACGTCGGAAAGCCATGGAAAAGGGTTACCGGCTTGCCGTCGACGGGGCCGTCTTGGCGCACAAACAACTCGTGCGACGAGCCGCTTATGCGGCGTCTGCAGCCACCTGAAATCCAGGAGTCCAGCGCTGTATTCATGCAAGGAACCCAGCCTTGGGCCTACCGGACGAGGTCTGGGTCGCTGCCCAGGATTTGATCGAACAATGGTTGTGCCTGGAACCATCCGGCCATTGGAGTCCCAATGAGCTCGCGCGTCTGAATGGCCACGTCGTGCGGTATCAGTTTTGGCGTTCCCGCCGCCATGGCGAGCAGCTGTACTTGGCATGAGCGTTCCATCGTGATGAACCACCAGACAGCCTCGGCGACAGTGTGGCCGACGGTGAGGAGGCCGTGGTTTTGCAGAATAGCGGCCTTGTTGGGTCCGAGCGCCTTGGCCAAACGGACTCCCTCGTCCATCTCGTTGACGAGTCCGTGATAGTCGTCATAGACGGCGTGGTCTTCGTAGAACGCACACGCGTCCTGGGTAATCGGATCGAGGTGGATTCCCAAGGTGGAGAATGCCCTACCGTGCATCGAATGAGAATGCGCCGCTGCCAGAGCATCGGGACGGGCCTCGTGCACCCTGGAATGGATAACAAACGCTGCACGGTTGACGGCACGGGACCCTTCGATCACATCGCCTTTGTGATCGACCAAAATAAGATCGGACGCTTTGATTTTACTGAACGCCATTCCGAATGGATTCACCCAGAAACACTCAGGGCGTTCCGGGTCTCGCACGGTGATGTGACCTGCCACGCCTTCCGAGAAGCCGAACCTGCCGAACAGCCGGAACCCGGCGGCGAGCTGCTCCTTGCGGTACTTGCGCTCCTCGTCGACCGAGTCAAAGACAGGCGGTTGCGGTAGTCCGCTTCCAGTGGGGGACGGGCCAGTGACGGCGGCTAGGCTTGGATCAAGGATGCTTGTCATCAGTTCCTCCTTGCAGTGATTACCGCACCGCGAAAGTCTCCCGGCGGTGGACCGAAGTGACCCACCACGCCGTGAGTTATGCGCCATGTTTTTACGTGTGCAGTGTGACGCCTGAGCTGGCCGGCTGTCGATGTGCCGACGCACACGAATACGGGTACTGAGGTGTCGCGTTGCACAATGACGGTCAGCGGCCAACCGCCTCCCCGATATCAGCGCGGGGTCCCAGTTCAGCGCCATGCCTGATTCGGACGGCCGCGTGGGACGCAATGGCAGCGACGCGGGATCCGGTCGCGTTCTGGCACGTGGTGGTCGAACTCGCGCATGCCCGAGACCACCCCGTCCGGGCGGTCCGGCCTCATCGCGCACAGCTACGGGGCACGCGCCGCGTTGCGAGCCGGGGTCATCGGCTGCCTGAACGCCGCCATCGTCGCCCTGCCCATCCGGCCGTCCGATCGCCCCAGGCCGGCACCGCACACCGGTCAACCAGTGGCCTGTGCCGTACGGCGGTTGCTAGGCGCCGGTCAGGAGAGGTTACCGCCGGAGCCTGCGTCGGCCTGCACCGCGTCGCCGGCCTGCGGCTCACCGGTGAGTTCGTCCGTGCCGATCTCGGGGACACCCTGACCTGCTGGCGGAGGCGCCGCGGTGAGCGCGTCGCCGGGCCGCTGCTGGCCGAGCAGCTCTTCGTGACCGACCTCGGGAAGGTTCCGATCCCCATTCCCACCGCGCTTCGCCGCCTTTTTCTTCGGCGCCTTCTGCGGCGCCGGCACGGCGGCGTGGACCGTGCGGCGGTGACCGTTGGCCGCCAACCCGAG
Organism: Mycobacterium sp.; assembly: GCA_035569455.1. Lineage (GTDB taxonomy): Bacteria > Actinomycetota > Actinomycetes > Mycobacteriales > Mycobacteriaceae > Mycobacterium. Next base: position 22,814 of record DATMMZ010000351.1, read on the forward strand.
AGACTCGCTGACCATCTCGATGGCCTTCTCCGTGTACACGCGATAGCCGAAGTTCGGTAAGTAGCCGTGGATCTCGGGCGTGTCGAGATCACGCATGAACTGCAGTATCTCGTGGCTGAACACCTGGCCGGGCACCAGGACCGGAAATCCTGGCGGGTACGGCGTTACGTAGGTCGCCGACACGATGTCCACTCCCGCGTCCAGGCGTTCATCAATCTGATTGCCGGTGAGGTATTCGCAATTGGTGTCCTCGTAGGAGAGGTAGAACGCTCGGCGGACATCGCCTTCGGGCGTCGGCTCGCTTCCGCTGTGGTCCAGGAACGCGGGGTGGAAGCCGCTGAAATCGGGCAGGGGCAAAGACATTTCGGTAAGCCGGAAGACCGCCTGCTCGAAGTGTTCGCGCTCACCGAGACTCATCTCGGAGATGTCCTGGTCGAGCTCGCGGGCAACGTTGACCAGAACCTCCACCAGGAAAGCGACCGAGCTGCGCGTGGTGCCGATATTGGTCATGAACAGCACGCTGTTGCGCGACGTCTTATTGATCTGAATCCCGTAGCGGTCCATCAACT
>DATMMZ010000352.1:0-9540 GCA_035569455.1 Mycobacterium sp.
GCAGGCGGCGGCGGGGCCGGACCAGCCTCCGTTGCGGGCGCTGTTGGATCTGCTTCCGATCGCCGGCGGCAGCGGCACGCTGGCCGATCGTTTTCTCGACCCGGCCACCAACCAGGGCCCGGCCGGCTGGTTGCGTGCCAAGACTGGGTCGTTGACCGCCGTCAACTCGTTGGTCGGCGTGCTCACCGATAGCAGCGGGCGGGTGCTCACGTTCGCGTTTATCTCCAACGCCGCCGGCCCGAATGGTCGCAATGCGATGGATGCCCTGGCGACCAAGCTGTGGACATGTGGGTGCGCATGACCGCCTCCTCAGACCTGACTCTCGGTGCCACTGTGGACTGGCAATTCGCGGCCACGGTGGGGTCGCGATTGGCCCGCCCGGGTCCGCCGTCCAGCGAATACACCCGGCGCCAGGTGATCGACGAACTGACCGGCGCGGCGGCGAAGGCCGAACCGCCGGTGCGCGACGTCACCGGCCTGGTGACCGATGGTGCGGTGCCGGCGGCCCGCGTCGTCGACCGGGCCGAGTGGGTTCGCGCGGCGGCCGAGTCGATGCGGGTGATGACGAACGGCACCGACAAGCCGCGCGGGTTTTTCACCGGTCGGATCACCGGTGCGCAGACAGGTGCCGTGCTGGCATTTGTGGCGTCCGGGATCCTCGGTCAGTATGACCCGTTCGCCGCCGGCCAAGAGGGCTCCCTGCTGCTGGTCTATCCCAATGTCATCGCCGTCGAGCGTCAATTGCGGGTCGAGCCCGCCGATTTCCGGCTGTGGGTATGTCTGCATGAGGTGACCCATCGGGTGCAGTTCACCGCCAACCGCTGGTTGTCGGGTTACATGTCGCACGCGCTGGGTTTGTTGACCCAGGAAACCGGTGAAGACATGGGACAGGTGCTGAGCCGGCTCGCTGACTTTGTCCGCAACCGCGGCAACGGGACGTCTTCTGCGTGGCAGGATTCCGACGTCAACGCGTCGGGCATCCTCGGCCTGGTGCGAGCCGTGCAGTCCGAACCGCAGCGCGAAGCCCTGGATCAGCTTCTAGTGCTTGGCACGCTGCTGGAGGGCCACGCCGAACACGTGATGGATGCGGTCGGACCGATAGTGGTGCCGTCGGTGGCAACCATCCGCCGTCGGTTCGACGAGCGTCGCCATCGCAAGCAACCGCCGCTGCAGCGGTTGCTGCGCGCACTGCTGGGCCTTGACGCCAAGCTCAGCCAATACACCCGCGGCAAGACGTTCGTCGACCATGTGGTGGACCGGGTCGGGATGCAGCGGTTCAACACGATCTGGTCGGGCCCCGAAACGCTGCCGCTGCCTGCCGAGATCGAACACCCTCAGCGATGGATCGACAGGGTGCTGTAGGGCAGCTGCGCACGGCTGTCGAGACGTTTGTTAAGGCGTATTTGGTCACCGCCGAGCGCTGGTATGTGGGTCTGTCCGGTGGGCCGGATTCCTTGGCTCTCACCGCAGTCGCGGCCCAGCTGCGGCCCACCACCGCGCTGATCGTGGATCACGGTCTGCAGTCGGATTCCGCCGTCGTCGCCGAAACCGCTCGGGCGCAAGCCGTCGCGTTGGGATGTGTTGACGCACGGGTGCTTTGCGTTGATGTCGGTGCCGACGGCGGTCCCGAGGCGGCAGCCCGCGCCGCCCGCTACGCGGCCTTGGGCGCGCATCGCGGAGGTGGTCCGGTGCTGTTGGCCCACACACTCGACGATCAAGCAGAGACGGTGTTGCTGGGGCTGGGCCGTGGTTCGGGGGCGCGTTCGATCGCCGGGATGCGCCCGTACGACCCGCCGTGGTGCCGGCCATTGCTGGGTGTGCGGCGCACCGTGACGCATGCCGCATGCCAGGAGCTGGGCCTGACCGCGTGGCAGGACCCGCACAACTCCGACCGCCGCTTCACCCGAACCCGGCTGCGCCAAGAGGTGCTGCCGCTGCTGGAGGTAGTGCTGGGCGGCGGGGTCGCCGAGGCGCTGGCCCGCACCGCCACGGCGTTGCGCGAGGACACCGAGCTGATCGACACGCTCGCGGCGCAGGCGCTGCCCGACGTTGCCGCCGGGCCCGGCCTACATGCCCAGGACCTGGCAGCGTTGCCCGACGTGGTTCGACGCCGGGTAATCCGTGGCTGGCTGTTGGCCGGCGGCGCGGCCGGGCTGACCGACAAGCAAATCCGCGGCGTGGACACGCTGGTCACCGCCTGGCGCGGGCAGGGCGGGGTGGCGGTCGGATCGGCATTGCGTGGTCAGCGATTGGTCGCGGGTCGGCGCGACGGCGTACTGACATTGCGGCGCGAGCCCGTTTAGCGGCGCGGAAATCGGGGCTGCCGTTGGTTATTCGCCCGGCGGCGTGGCACGCTGTGGTCGTGCCCCAGATCTCCTCGGCGATCACCCCCGGACACTCAGCGGAGCTCTACCCGGGAGATATCAAGTCGGTGCTGCTCACCGAGGAGCAGATTCAGGCCCGCGTCGCGGAGCTGGGCGTCCGAATCACCACTGACTACCGTGAAATTTCGGCTGCCAGCGGCCAGGATTTGCTGTTGATCACCGTGCTCAAGGGCGCGGTGATCTTCGTCACCGACCTGGCGCGCGCGATTGCGCTGCCAACCCAATTCGAATTCATGGCCGTCAGCTCCTACGGATCCTCGACATCCTCGTCGGGTGTGGTGCGGATCCTCAAGGACCTCGACCGCGATATCCACGATCGCGATGTGCTGATCGTCGAGGACGTCGTTGACTCGGGCCTGACCTTGTCTTGGCTATCGCGGAACCTCAACACCCGGCATCCGCGTTCGCTGCGGGTGTGCACGCTGTTGCGCAAGCCCGACGCCGTAGGCGCCAACGTCGAAATCGCGTACGTCGGCTTCGACATTCCCAACGAGTTCGTCGTGGGCTACGGCCTGGATTACGACGAGCGCTATCGCGACCTGCCCTATATCGGGACGCTGGATCCCAGGGTGTACCTGGCCTAGAGGTTCTACTCCAGCTCCCACACTGCGGTCACCGAGAAGCTCACCGTCTGCTGGCCGGGTTCCAGCGGCACGGCGAAGGCAGCGCGTGGCGGCGCGGGCGGTGCCCCCGCGGTGGGCGTGCTGCCGGTCGCCTCCGAGATGGACAGCACCTTGCCCAGGCGGAGGCCGGACAGCTGTGCGTACTGGTCGGCACGGTTCTTGGCGTCTTGGAAGGCCCGGGCACGTGCGTCTTTCACCAGCTGCGAGTCGTCCGCGATCGAGTAGCTGACTGAGCTGATCCGGGTGGCGTCGCCACCGGTGCTGACGATGAGCGCCAGCATCTTCGATGCGGTGTCGGTCGGGTGGATTTTGACCTGGATCGCGTTTGTGGCTCGGTAGCCGGTGATGGTGGCGGTGCCGGCGGGCTCGGGGTTGCTGTACTGGGGTTGCAGGGTGACCGCGGTGGTGCTGATGTTTTTGCGGTCCATCCCGGCACCGACCAGCGCGTTGATTACAGCTTGCTGGCGGTCATTGGTCTGGTTCATCGCGGTGGTGACGTCGGGCGCGGTGAACTCGATGCCGACATCGGCGGTCAAGGTGTCCGGCACGCCCTGGACTTGCCCTGAGCCGATGACGGTCACTTGACGCGGATTCGCGGCGGGTGGTGGCGCATTGTGCTTATCACACGCCGACACCATGACGGCCAAACCGGCGGCAGCCAAAGCAATCGACCTGCGGACAAACCTCGGGGCGCTCGTTGCGATCGGCATGCCTGGCACCCTATCGGCTCGCTTACGCTGAATCAGGCCGTTCTCAAAAGGGCGGGTCGTCGGGCAGCGATGCTGCGAACGGTTCGTCGGGCGTCCAGTCCGGCGGTAATTCTTCCGGCTCTCGGGGTTCGTTTACCCAAGTGCAGAAGGGGCTGGTACTCGGTGTGCCCTTGAACAGGAACAGCATGCCGCGCATATGGTTTCGGAATTTGCGCGCGGCGATCTCCTGCTTTCGGGCTTGCTCTAACCAGCGCCGGGCTTCGTTGACAGGTCGTTGTTCCCGATTGTGCTTGCGTGCCTGAGCAATTCGAGCACTTCGTTGCTTCGACCTGCTTCGTCTGCTGGGGACGGGTGCGGCACAAGCGGGACCGCGTGGCTGCTGTGGAAAAAGGTCGGCGCCAGCCGGGGAGGTCCGATAGGTTCGTCCGGCGGGCGAGATCCAGATGACAGTCCCGTCAGCCAGTTGGGTATCGCGCCACCGGCCGAACGTCTTGAGTCGATGATGTTGACGGCAAAGGCATTTGAGGTTTTCCAACACTGTCCGCCCGCCGGCAGCCGGATCGTGGTGGTTGAACGGGACGGTATGGTCAAGATCGCAGACAACGGCTGGGCGGCTGCATCCGGGGAATCGGCAGGTGAGATCGCGGCAACGGACGGCGCGCTCGAGTGCCGCCGATGGCTGGTAGCGCAGGGCTTCCACCGGACTTGTCAGCGGATTCGCGACGAGTACGGATGCAGCTTCAGCCAATCCGCGAACCTGCTCGGCGTCGATGACTCCGTAGCCCTCTAGGAAGCCGGGCGCTGCGCTGGTGCCATCGACGGTCTGATCACTGGCCACCACATTGATGACCACCCGCGCCCCGCCCGGATCACCGGCGGCGTTGTCGTGCGCGGATCGGCTGGGGCACTCCGGTTGCCCGCAGGTGCAGGCCAAGCGGCGGCCTTGCGTCAGCGCGGCCAACGCGTCGGCGCGGCGCTGATCCAGCGTCCTGGGATCCGCGGGGCACACCTGCTTGGCAAGGTGCGAGAGTCGCCGGTCGAAGGCCGTCGCGGTCGCGGCGGCGACGGTGCCGTAGACCTCGGCCATCCCATTGTCGAGGGCGTTGATTCCAATGTGCCGGTCCTGCTCGGCGGCCTCACGACGCTCACGCGCGGCGTCGGGGTCGGCGGTGCGCACCGCGGCGTCGACGGCGTTGATGATCCGCTGCTTCGACCATCCCTGCCAGTTGCCGATGCGTGCGGCCAGCGACTGGTCGAGCTTGGCAATCAACCCGTCGTCGGGAACGAGATCGGTGCGGGTGATGACCAATCGCACTGTGCGCCAATCGGTGCGCCCCTCGGCCAGCAGGGCCGCAACCTGGGGCAACCTTTTGTCCAGCGCCTCGGCGTACGAGACCAGGTAGCTGGCGGCCGCGGGCGACAGGTTCATCGCGGCGGCCACCTCGGCCGTGGTCTGTTCGAACCCGTCGATCACCGCGTATCCGCGCTGATAGTCGGCCCGCTCGGTCTCAGCGACTCGATGCCGAAGCAATGCCGCGACCGCCGCCATTCGTCGCCCCACCAGAACCGACTCCTGACGATGCGTGGACTCGACGACCGCCACCAGGGCAGCTGGGTCCAAATCCCGAATTGAATCGAACATACTTTCGATTATAGATAGTCGGTCCGACAACACCGCCGGCCGCGCTGCCCCGACGAACCGCCTAGGGCGTGACCAGAATTTTGCAGTGCCGCTCGGGGTCGGCCAGGTCATCGAACGCCTGGCCCACCCCGTCCAGGCTGACCTCTCCAGTGATCAGCGGAAAGACATCGATGTCCCCCTCCGCGATCGCGCGCAGCGACTCGGCGAATTCGGTCGGGTCATACGTGACCACGAACTGGATGTTGATTTCCTTGGGGATGGCGAAGAACGGGTGCACGGTGTCGGGCTCCATGCATACGCCGACGACAACCAGCCGGGTAGCCCTACGGGCCCGCCGCATCACGTCATCGATTATTCCGGGCACGCCGATCGCCTCGAAGACCACTGCGGCTTTGACGGTGTCGAAGGGCGAATCCTCGGCAGGGTCGACCGTCTGATGGGCACCCATTACGGCAGCGAGCTGGCGTCGCTTCGACGAAAAATCCGATGCCACAATGGTTTCCACCCCGCGTAGCCGAAGCGCCGCGATAATGGAGATGCCGATTGGACCGCAACCAAGCACCAGGGCGGTCTCGCCCGGTTGAATGTTCGACTTGTTGACGGCGTGCAACCCGACCGCCATGGGTTCGGTCAGGGCGGCATCCTTGAAGTCCAGGCCGTTGGGGATGGGTATCAGCAGCGGTGCTGAGAGCAGCATCCGTTCAGCGTAGCCACCGATCGTGCTGTTGCTGTACACGATCGGCTCGAAGCCCCTGGCAGACAGCAACACTGGAATCGACGTGACCAGCGTTCCTGGCGGGTGGGTCTTGGTGTCGGGTCCGGCTTCGAGTATCTCGGCACAGAACTCGTGACCCATGAATACGTCGCGGTTCAGATCGATGCCCATGCCGCCCGTACCGTCGGCACCGCCCGTCATCTGCTCGGTCAGCTCCACCACCTTGGCTCCGTGAGCCGCGAAATGTAGGTCAGAGCCGCAGATTCCGCATGCTCGCACACCGACTAGCACCTGACCCGATTCGGGTACCGGGTCGGGCACATCGTCCCGGTAGATCATTCGGCCGTCGCGCAGCACCGAAGCGCGCATCACTTGGCCTCCATGTTGTGTTCCTCGACATGCTCGGTAATGGCCTTCACCACGGCTTCACCAGCGCGGCCGATCAATTCGTCGCGCTTACCTCTGGCCCAGTCGTGCGATGACCGTGGCGCCTCCAGCTGCCCCTTGAAATGGGGAATCACCTTGCGGGCGAACAGGTCATAGCAGTGGTAGGTCGCTTCGGGCGAGGCCCAGTCGTGGCCGAGCAGCAAAAGCGCCCCGAAACCTCCCGACCGTTCCAGCAGGTCTTCAATGTGCGCGATCGCGTCGTCAGCTGTTCCGATGCAGCAATTTCCTTTGGCCGCATACTCTTCGACGAACTCGTACGGCGACTGAGCTCCGTCGACCGTGTTGGACAACGGAACGAACCCGGCCGCGCCGAAGTAGTTAGCGAAATCCTGTAGCCCGTAGGTGCAGTCGTCGATCGCCTGATCGCGAGTATCCGATAAATGCATGATGGACAGAACTCGCCAATCAGCACGGTCCGGCTCGTCCCGGCCGACTTTGTCGGCCTGCTCGCGCACCACTTCCCAGGTGTTTTCCAGCGCCGCGTAGCCGCCGGGTACCGACATCGACAGTGACAGCAGCGACGTTCCCAGCGCACCGGCCAGCCGCGGCCCAGACGGCGAAATCATTGCGGCCGTGGCGATTTCTGGATAGGGCCAGGTGTAGGGGCGAATGTGCAGTTGCGCGTCGCGCAGGGTGAACCAGTCGGTGTGGCGGTCGACTCGCTCATTAGGCGCGGCCCGGAACAGCGCGAGGATTGCCTCGAGCGACTCCTGCATCATGTGTCGCTGATCGACCGGGTCGATACCCATCATGTAGGCATCCGACGGCAGCGCGCCAGGACCGGTACCGAAGACAACCCGGCCGCGGGTCAGGTGATCCAGCAGCACCCAGCGGTCGGCCACCATGAGTGGATGGTGGTAGGGCAGCGAGACAACGCCGGTACCCAGCCGGATGTGCTTGGTCCGTTCGGCTGCGGCGGCGATAAACACTTCCGGGCAGGCGATCAGCTCGTAACCGCCGGAGTGATGTTCGCCGAACCACGCTTCGTCGAACCCCAGGCGGTCCAGCGCGACGACCCGCTCCATGTCGTATTCCAGTGCCACCGTTGGAGATTGGCCGATCGGGTGAAACGGTGTGATAAACACGCCGAAACGCAGTGGGGTGCTCATCGCCACTCCAATCCCTTGAGAAAGTCCAGTAGGTGCGCGTTTACCTCGTCGGGCCGTTCCTGCTGTAGCCAGTGTCCTGCGCCGTCGATCATCACCTCGCGATACGGGCCCGTGATCACCTGCGCGGCACGGTCGCGACGGGTGAATGACAACACGGGATCGGCTGACCCGCCGATGAACAAGCACGGCACCGAGATTTTCGCGCCGGCAAGTTCGGGAGTGGTCTCCCAGTTGCGGTCGAAATTGCGATACCAGTTCAGGCCGCCGGTAAACCCGGTACGGGAAAACTCGCTGATGTAGTGATCGAGCTCATCCTGGCTGATCCAGTCCGGCAGCCCGTCAGGTTCGGCAAGGCGATCGATGAATCCTTCCGGGCCGGGGGCCACCATCCGCAGCGCCGCGCCCTGGTCGCCGGGCGCCGGCTGGCCGAACATCACCTGACGGATGGATCGGGCGGGGTCGCCGTTGAGCTCAGCGTCGGCGACACCCGGCTCCTGGAAATACAGCATGTAGAAGAAGTTCTCACCGAACGTGCGGCGTAACGCCTGCGTCGGCGGCACCTTCGCGCGGGGCACCACCGGGACGCTCAACGCGGCGACGGCCGCGACTCGGTCGGGATGTAACAGCGGCGCATTCCACACCATGATGGCACCCCAGTCATGCCCAACCCAGGCGGCCCGTTCGGCTCCGACGTCGTCGAGCAGGCCGACGATGTCGGCGGTCAACTCATGAATGTTGTAGGCCTCGATCGCATCCGGACGGGACGAGCCGCCGTAGCCGCGCTGATCGGGAGCCAGCACGTGGTAGCCCGCGTCGGCGAGGACCGGAATCTGGGCCCGCCAGGAGTAGGCGAGTTCGGGAAAGCCGTGGGCCAGGACCACCACCGGTGCGCCCCGGTCCCCGGCCTCTATCACCCGTAGCCGCACACCATTGGTATCCACTAACCGTTCGGTAGCTGAAAGCACCGTCTCACCAAATCACAACGGCACTGAGCTGAGAAGTGCGCGGCCTGATTGGAATTAGCCAGTGGATATCGCGGGTGGAGGCGCGGATCATATTGGTGCATGCGGTTGGACCACATAGCTTTGTGGACGAAGGACCCGCGAGTGGCGCTGGATTTCTACTCGAGGGTGGTCGGTCTTACGCCGGTGCGGTCTGGTGAGTTCGAGGCCGGCGAGGCACCGTTTCCGAGTGTGCGGGTGTCCGAGGACTCCATCATCGACCTAATGCCGCTGCAGATGGCTGACGGTCTCGGGTCGGTCGCAGGGGCCGAAGGCAGCGCCGGCCATCCGGTCAATCACGTCTGCCTTGCGGTGTCGAAACCTGAATATGACGCACTGGATCGGCGTCTGCAGGCAGAAGGCGTCGAGACGAGCGCGCGGATGAACCATACGTTCGGGGCGCGGGGTTGGGCGCCGCACGCGTACTACTTCGCCGATCCGGATGGCAACGTGGTCGAAGCCCGCTACTACGACTAATGCCGGCGGGCGTCACGCGGGAGTGGCGGCGGTTGCCCGGCGTTGCGCCAACGTGACGCTCGGCGCGGGGTGGTTTGCGGAGTTCCGGGTCACATCGGGAACTGCCGGTCGTTGGTAAAGCGGTAGCCTGGACTTTTCCAGCTGCGTGTTATCGGGGAAGGACCTGGCCGAAACGGCCGATGATTGATGAACCGGAAAAACGTGATCCGCACCATCACCGCCATCGCTGTGGTGGTGCTGCTTGGCTGGTCGTTCTTCTACTTCAGCGACGACACCCGCGGGTACAAGCCCGTCGACACCTCGGTGGCGATGGCGCAGATCAACAGCGACAACGTCAAGAGCGCGCAGATCGACGATCGCGAGCAGCAGCTGCTGCTGACCCTGAAGAAGGCCAACAACGACACCGACAACTCCGACAGGGTCAAAACCAAA
>DATMMZ010000353.1:0-5461 GCA_035569455.1 Mycobacterium sp.
CACCCCGGGCATCCCCTCCGGCGCGCGGCCGGGTGGCCCGATTCCGAACGTTCCGGGTACACCGGTGCCGCTGCCCGCCGCACCGCCGGGCGGGCGCACCGAGCCGGTGCCACCGGCGCCATTCGCGTTCCCGCCGGGCCCGCCACCGGGCCCACCCGCGCCGGCTGGGCCTGGGCCGCAGCTTCCGGCCCCGTTCATCAACCCAGGCGGATCGGGAGGCAGCGGCGTGACGGGAGGTAGCCAAAATTGAGCACCATCTTCGATGTCCGCAAGCTGCGGCTGCCGAGGCTGTCACGAGCGTCGGTGATCATCGGGTCGCTGGCGGTGGTGCTGGCTCTCGTCGCGGGTTTCATCGGCTACCGGCTTTTGGAGAAGCTGACCAACAACACGGTGGTCGCCTACTTCTCTTCGGCGAACGCGCTCTATGCGGGGGACAAGGTTCAGATCATGGGGTTGCGGGTGGGCGCGATCGACGAGGTCGAGCCGGCGGGCGACAAGATGAAGGTGACGTTCCACTACCTGAACAAATACAAGGTGCCCGCCAACGCCTCCGCGGTGATCCTCAACCCCACCCTGGTGGCCTCGCGCACCATCCAGCTGGAGCCGCCATATAAAGGTGGCCCGGTGCTCGCCGACAACGCCGTGATCCCGCAAGAACGCACCCAGGTACCGGTGGAGTGGGACGAGCTGCGCAACAGCATCACCAGCATCATCTCCAAACTCGGCCCAACACCCGAGCACCCGAAAGGGCCGTTCGGTGAGGCGGTCGAGTCGTTCGCCGACGGGCTGGCCGGCAAGGGCAACCAGATCAACACCACGCTGACCAGCTTGTCCCAGGCGTTGACCGCGCTCAACGAAGGTCGCGGCGACTTCTTCGCGGTGGTGCGCAGCCTGGCGCTTTTCGTCAACGCGCTGCGCCAAGACGATCAACAGTTCGTCGCGCTCAACCAGAACCTGGCGGAGGTGACCACGCGGCTCACGCACTCCGACACCGAGCTTGCCGATGCGACACAGCAAATTGACAGTCTGCTTTCCACCCTGCCGCCGTTCCTGACCAAGAACCGCGAGGTGCTCACCACGAGCGTCAACAACCTGGCCACATTGACGAACACGGTGCTGCAACCGGATCCGCTGAACGGGATAGAGACCGCCCTGCACGTCCTTCCAACGGCGGCCGCGAACTTCAACCCGGTCTACCACCCGTCACACGGTTCTGCCATGTCGATCCCGGCGATCACAAACTTTGCGAATCCGATGCAATTCATCTGCAGCTCGATTCAGGCCGGCAGCCGGCTCGGGTATCAAGAGTCCGCCGAACTGTGTGCGCAATATCTCGCGCCGATCCTTGATGCGATCAAGTTCAACTACCCGCCGTTTGGCTTGAACTTGTTCAGCACCGCCGAGACACTGCCCAAGGAGGTCGCCTACTCCGAGCCGCGGCTGCAGCCGCCCAGCGGGTACAAGGACACCACCGTCCCGGGGGTCTGGGTGCCGGATACACCGCTGTCGCACCGCAACACCCACCCCGGCTGGATTGTCGCCCCGGGGATGCAAGGGCAGCAGGTTGGGCCGGTCACGGCGGGCCTGATGACCCCGGACTCGCTGGGTGAACTGATGGGCGGACCCAACATCGAGCCCGTTCAATCAACCCTGCAGACCCCGCCGGGACCGCCGAACGCCTACGACGAAAACCCGATCCTGCCACCCATGGGCTTGCGGGCTCCGGTGCCGGTCCAGGCGCCGCCCCCAGGGCCGGGAGTGATCCCGGGCCCCGTCGCTCCCACACCCGCGCCGGTGTCAGCGCCCGCACCCAATGCCGGTGGTCCACCGCTGCCCGCTGAGGTAGGAGCGGGTCAGTGAGGCGGGCAATGAGCGCGTTGGGGTTGGCGCGGCTGATCCGCCACCGGGCCTGGCAGGGGCTGGCGTTGTTGGTTGCCGCGCTGGTGGCCAGCTCATGCGGATGGCGGGGAATCTCCAACGTGCCGATTCCGGGCGGTCCGGGCAGCGGGTCGGGGTCCTACACCATCGATGTGCAGGTGCCGGACACGCTGGCAATCAACGGCAACAGCAGGGTGATGGTCGCCGACGTCTTTGTCGGCTCAATCCGTTCTATCCACTTGAAGAACTGGATAGCCACCCTGACGCTGAGTCTGGACAAGAGCGTCAAGCTGCCGAAAAACGCCACCGCCAAGATCGGCCAGACTTCTCTGCTGGGTTCTCAGCACGTGGAGCTGGCCGCACCACCGAACTCGTCGACGGAGCTGCTCAAGGACGGCGACACCATCCCGCTGAAGAATTCGTCGGCGTTTCCCACGACTGAGCAAACACTGGCCAGTCTTGCGATGATCTTGCGCGGTGGCGGCATCCCGAACTTGGAAGTGCTGCAGAACGAGGTCTACAACATCTTCAACGGGCGCGGCGACCAGATCCGGGCTTTCCTCGGCAAGCTGGACACCTTCACCGACCAGCTGAACCAGCAGCGCGACGACATCAGCCATGCCATCGACTCCGCCAAACGGCTGTTGGTCTACGTCGGTGGCCGCGCCGACGTCATAGACCGAGCGCTCACCGACATCCCACCGCTGATCAAACACTTCGCCGACACCAAAAACCTGCTCATCAACGCCGTCGACGCGGTGGGACGACTCAGCATCGCTGTCGAGCACTTGGCGCAGGCACGCGCCCCCTTGCACACCGACCTGCAGCACCTGCAGTGCCCGTTGAGGGAGCTCGGCCGTGCCTCGCCGGATCTGATCGCAGCGTCGAAGTTGATCCTCACCGAGCCGTTCGACATCGACACCGTGCCGAAGCTGGTCCGCGGTGACTACACCAACGTATCGCTCACAATCGACGTGACCTACAGCGCCGTGGACAACGCGTTCCTCACCGGTACCGGATTGTCGGGAGCCCTGCGTGCGCTCGAGCAGTCGTTTGGGCGCGACCCGCAGACGATGATCCCCGACGTCCGCTACACGCCGAACCCGAACGACGCCCCGGGCGGACCGCTGGTGGAAAGGGCGGACACTAGCCAATGCTGACTCCCTTCATCAGACGCCAGCTGCTCGTGTTCGGGTTCCTGACGGTGGGCTCGATTCTTGTGCTGGGTGTGTACTACCTGCAGCTTCCAAGCCTGATGGGTGTCGGCCGCTACACGCTCAAGGCTGAGCTGCCGGCATCGGGCGGCCTGTATCCAACGGCCAATGTGACGTATGGTGGCGCCACCATCGGCAAGGTCACCGACGTCGAGCCCACCGAACGGGGCGCCGAGGCGACGATGAGCGTCGACAGCCGCTACAAAATCCCCATCGACGCGACAGCGAACGTGCATTCCGTGTCCGCGGTCGGTGAACAGTACCTGGACTTGGTGTCGACCGGGAATCCCGGCAAGTACTTCTCCTCCGGACAGACCATCACCAAGGGCACGGTGCCCAGCGAGATCGGACCGGCGCTGGACACCGCTAACCGAGGGCTGGCCGCGCTGCCTGCCGACAAGATCCCCGCGCTGCTCAACGAGACAGCACAATCGGTCGGCGGGTTGGGCCCGGCCCTGCAGCGGCTGGTCGACGCCACCCAGGCGATCGTCGGTGACTTCAAGACCAACATCAACGACGTCAACGACATCATCCAGAACTCCGGGGGGATTCTGGACAGTCAAGTCAATTCGGGTAGTGCGATCGAGCGCTGGGCGCGCAACCTGAACACGTTGGCCGCGCAGGCCGCGGAAAACGACCAGCACGTGAGAAGCATTCTGACGCGAGCGGCGCCGACCGCCGATCAGCTCAACGCGGTATTCGGCGACGTCCGCGATTCGCTGCCGCAGACGCTGGCCAATCTTGAAGTGGTGATCGACCTGCTCAAGCGCTACCACACCGGTGTGGAGCAAGTGCTGGTGTTCCTGCCGCAGGCTGCCTCGAGCGAGGAGACGGAGGCCACGCCGTACCCTAACCAGGCCAGACTCGACCTGGCGTTGACGATCAACCAGCCGCCGCCGTGTCTGACCGGCTTCATTCCGGCATCGGAGTGGCGGTCTCCGGCAGACACCAGCCTGGCGCCGTTGCCGTCTGGCACGTACTGCAAGATTCCGATGGACACGCCGGCCAACAGTGTGCGCGGATCACGCAATATTCCCTGCGTCGACGTTCCCGGCAAGCGGGCAGCCACGCCACGGGAGTGCCGCGACTCCAAGCCCTACGTTCCTTTGGGGACCAATCCCTGGTACGGCGACCCGAACCAGCTCCTGACGTGCCCGGCGCTTGCGGCGCGCTGCGATCAGTCGGTTCGGCCGGGAATGGTGATCCCGGGGCCGTCGGTGAATAACGGTTTGAACCCGGCACCGGCCGACAGGCTCCCGCCGGGGGGCCAAACCCCACCCCCGGTCAGCGACCCCTTGTCGCGGCCGGGAATGGGTACCGTGCAGTGCAACGGACAACAGCCCAACCCGTGTGTCTACACGCCGAACGGGCCACCCGCCGCGGTCTACAGTCCCCAAAGCGGTGAATTGGTAGGGCCCGGCGGAATCAAATACACCGTCGAAAACTCGACCAAAACAGGAGACGACGGCTGGAAGGAGATGCTGGCACCCGCCGGCTAGACCCCACCGATGTCGCTATTGGTTCATCAGCGCTGTGCGCACACCCGCTCGCACACCACATACCGACCGTTAAACGCAGAGCTCGGGGCGAAATGCCGGAAGTGATTGGCCTCGGCCAACTCCGGAGCGACGCGCTGAGCTACCTGGAGCGGGTCGCGGCGGGGGAAACGATCGATGTCGTCCGCCGCGGCAAGCTGGTGGCCCGGATCGTGTCGGTTGGTGACTGGAGGGTGGCCCCGATCCCGGCGCGGTCCGTCGCAGACACGGCAGCGGATGCCGGCGCATGGGTGGGGCTCGACGAGCTACGCACCCGTGCCGGGCGATGTTTCGATCGGGTCGCCGCTGGAGAGACGATTCAGGTCGTCAGTGGCGGCAGGCTGCTGGCGCAGATCGTATCGGCCGGTGACTCGACGGTGGCCTCGAACCCGGCGGATGCTGCTGGGCCGATCGAACTTGACCAACTGCGAGCCCGTACGGGCCGTTATCTCGATCGGGCTGCGGCGGGGGACGAGGTTGAGATCATCCGTCGCGGCAGGGTTGTGGCGCGGATCGTGTCGGCTGTTGGGGACTCGCCCAAGACGGCCTAATCGGCAGCTGCTGCATCCCACCCCCAAGAACGGCTTGCCGCGAACCTCTCAGAATTTCCCGGAAGTCAGAGGCCATTTGACTACGAATTCAATTCTGGAACAACCGAATTAGCCAGATCACATATGCTCAACGCATCTAGCGCCACCATCTACTTCGGAGGTCCTCTGGTGACATCGCGAACTGCTCTTCCCTGAAGCGGCCCTATATACCGCGTCCAACTGCGAACTAGCTTGTGCCGCACAACAAATCACGCCGACGCAGAGCGAACTGGCTCCTCCGACC
>DATMMZ010000354.1:0-4631 GCA_035569455.1 Mycobacterium sp.
ACTCGGCGAACGAGTGCTGGCCGGTACGCGATTCGGTGGCTATGCCGAAATCGTCAACGTGGCGGCCGCCGACTCGGTGGCTCTGCCGGATGCGCTGAGCTTCGAGCAGGGCGCCGCGGTCCCGGTCAACTACGCGACCGCATGGGCGGCGCTGCACGGCTACGGGTCGCTGCGAGCCGGCGAGCGAGTGCTGATTCACGCCGCGGCCGGCGGTGTCGGCACCGCGGCCATCCAATTCGCCAAGGCGGCCGGGGCCGAAGTACACGGCACGGCGTCGCCCGGAAAGCACCAGAAGCTGGCCGAGTTGGGTGTGGACCGCGCGATTGACTACCGCCGCGACGGCTGGTGGAAGGGTCTCGCCCCCTATGACCTTGTCCTCGACGCACTCGGCGGCACGTCGCTGCGGCGGTCCTATGACCTGCTGCGCCCCGGCGGAAGGCTTGTCGCCTACGGCTTTTCGAACATGCAGCAGGGTGAGAAACGCTCGCTGCGCACGGCGGCACCACAGGCGTTGGCGATGCTGCGCGGGTTCAACCTGCTCGACCAACTCTCGGAGTCGAAGGCTGTCATTGGCCTGAACATGCTGCGGCTGTGGGACGACCGGGGCACCCTCGAGCCCTGGATCACCCCGCTGAAAAGCGCGCTCGACGACGGCACCGTCTCCCCTGTCGTACATGCCGCCGTCCCGTTTGCCGAAGCGCCAGAGGCGCACCGAATTCTCGCGGCGCGGGAGAACATCGGCAAGGTCGTTCTGGTGCCGTAGGTCGATCGGCCAAAGGGCTGTCATCTGTAGGCGCGGTTAGCCAGAATGTCCAGTATGAAACCGGCAGCGAGCACACTTCACCGAATCACATTGGCCGTGGCGGCCCCGGCACTCGCGGCGGCGCTGGTCGGCTACGGCGCCAGCAGTGGCAATGGGAGCACGGCGCGACTCGCGCCGAAAGTGACGACCGTCGGACGGACTTTGGCACAGGCACCCGCTACGGGGTCATTGACGATCAGCAGTCCCGCGTTCGCCGACGGTGCGCCGATACCGGTGCTATACAGCTGCCGAGGGTCCAACTTCTCGCCGCCGTTGGACTGGTCGGCGCCGTTGGGAGCGGCACTCGTTGTCGACGACCCCGACGCGCCCGGCGGAACCTTCATCCACTGGATTGTGACCGGAATCCCACCGGGTTCCGGCCACAACGTTGATGGTGGGAATCCCGGCGGTGGAACCGCCCTGCCGAACTCCTTCGGGGACCCCGTGTACGACGGGCCCTGCCCGCCGGCTGGCAGCGGAGTGCACCATTACCGGTTCACCCTGTACCAGCTCCCTAGTGGCTACCAGCTCCCCGGCGGACTGGTGGGCGCGCAAGCAGCGCAGGCGATTGCGGGTGCGGCAACCGCTCAGGCGCAGCTCACCGGAACGTTCGGGAGCTGATTCCCGCTCAGGACGCGTCGTCGAGCACCTGGTAGCCGGCGTTATAGCCGGGAGTGAAGGTAATGCCCGGGCCGCCATGGCATCCGGCGCCGCCGAGATAGAGGCCGTCGATCGGAATCGGCATGTCGAGGAAGCCTTTGGGCCCGGGGCGATTCGGCCCCATCAGATCCGGGTGCAGCAGGCCGTGGCAGAAGTCGCCGGCGGGTGCGCCGAACATGGTGTTCATGTGGTAGGGCGCAAACGTGATGTGGCGGATGACAATGTCCTTGAAGTTCGGGGCAAGTCTGCTGATTTTGTCGATAACACGCTGCGCCATCTCGTTTTTGAGGTTCCCATGTTGTTCGCGGTTGACTTCGACCGGGAAGGCGTAGGCGAACGCGCTCGCGGCGTGCTTACCGCTCGGCGCCAGGCCCGGATCATGCACGGAGGGGATCTGCATTCCCATTGACGGGTTGTCCGGGACGAGGCCGCGCCGGCACGTTTCCCATTGCAGTTGTTGCTCTTCCGGTGAGCCGAAGATGCCGACCGACTGTTGCATGCCCGCCTCGTTCAGCAGCTCGTAGGGCGGGGCGAATTCGGGCAGTCCGTCCAGGGCGAAGTGGATCTGCACGAAGGAGGCCCGGTGATCGCGGTCGGACACCCGTGAGATCAGTTCTGCGGGAACGTGTTCGGGCTCAACCAGCTCGGTGAGCGTGACGTCCGGCGACAGGTTGGACACCACGATGGGCGCGGTGATCACCGACCCGTCACGCAACCGCACGCCGGTCACCGCGCCATGGTCGACCAGGATCTGCTCGACCTTGGCGCGGAATCGGATCTCACCACCGTGCGAGATGAACATCTCGCGCAAATGCTCAGTGAGTGCGCCGATCCCGCCCTTGAGCTTGGTCATCATCGCGGTGCTGTTATCGGGCACCGCGAGCGCGAACGCCAAGCAGGTGGCGCTGCCCGGCGTATAGGGCCCGCGGTAGGTGGAGTTGACGGCCAGAAACGCGAGCATCCCGCGCATCACCGCGTGCTTGTCCTTGTCGGGCAGGTATCGGTCGATCACATCCATCGCCGAGCCGAACAACATTTCGTGAATAGCTCGGCGCTCCGCGTCATTCGTTGCGCAGGCATACATCTCGTCGAGCGTTTTGGGGGGCTGGCGTACGTCGAATCGGCCAAGCGCCCGTGCGGGGCCCTTACTCCAGCCGATCAGTTCGGCCATCCCGGTCACGGCCTGAAGCCCGTGCTTCTCGCTGAGGTGCGTCATCAGCTGCAGCGGATCGCGATAGAAGATCATCGGTTCTTCGCCGTGCTCGCCGATATTGGTCGACATCACGTCCGGCTCGACCACGGGCAGGGCGTCGAGCCCGAGGTCCTTGCTGATCTGGCTTGCCATCGGGAACTGCACCGAACCGGCTATCTCATACCGGAAGCCGTCGATCAATTCGACCGTCGCAGCCATGCCACCGGCGTAGGTATTGGCTTCCAGACACACGGTGCGCAGGCCCGCGCGCTGCAGAATCGCAGCGGCGGTCAGCCCGTTGTGCCCAGCCCCCACCACGATTGCGTCATAGTCCGTCATCTTTTGTCCTCCTTGGCGCTGCGCACCAGACCAGATTATGTCAGTACTGACATAATTGGAAGATGTCGGATACGATCGGTGTGACATGACTGTTCTCGTCCGTAGGCCGGAAACCCGCCACCAGCTGCGCCGACAATCGACACATGAGGCGCTTCGCGTGGCCGCGTTAAAGAGCTTCGCCCGCAAGGGATTTACCAATGTCACCGTGACCGAACTGGCGCGCGAGGCCGGGGTCACCGAGCGCACCTTCTTCCGACACTTCCCGACCAAGGAAGCGGTGCTGTTCCAGGACTACGAGACACAACTGGAGTGGCTGGCCGAAGCGCTTGCCCAGCGTCCGCCGTCCGAGTCGCTGTTCGACGCGGTGCTGGCCAGCGTCGCCGCCTTCCCGCACGACCTTGAAGTGGTGCGCCAGGCCGCGACCGCTCGCACGGAGTTGATCAGCGCCGAGCGGATCGCGGGCCATCTGCGGGTGGTGCAGTCATCGTTTGCTTCGGTGTTGGCCGAATTCATCAGGAATCGGAACCCCGAGAACCCCCATGTGGCCAACATCGATCTGGCCGCCGAAGTCGCGGGTTCCGCACTGGCGGCGGCCCTTGTTGTGGCGGTGGAGAATTGGGGCCGCAACGGTTGCGCCGGCGACCTCGGCGAGCTGGTGGCCGAGAGCCTGGATCTGGTGCGGTCCGGTTTGGCGCCGCTGGCCTAACCCGCCGTTCGGGTGGCTAGCCGAATCAATCCCCGGCGTAATTCGTCGTTGCGCCGTCCGGCGTCGAGTTCGACAAGCGCGATCTCGGCGACCGCGGCGACCAGCAACGCGGCGATCGGTTCCGGCGGTGCCCAGCCGAGCGCCACCAGATCGGGCGTTAGCAGCGTGGCCGCGCTCTCGTTGCGGGCCGCGACCAGATCGCTGAGCCCGGCCTCCGTGCGGGACTGTACGAGCAGCGCTTTGGTGGCCAGCTCGGCCAAGCACCCGTCCAGGTAGGCGTTCATCCCGGCCTCGAGCCGGTCACGCCCGGGCGGCAGGCCGGCCATGGCGGCGGCGATCGATTCCTCGAGCTGGCCGTGGAATCGGACGTGCAGCGCCCGCACGTATTGGGTCCGGCTGGGCCAGTGCTGATAGAAGCTACCCTTCGCCATACCGGCCTCGGCCACGATCGCGTTCACGGAGATCCTGGCCAGGTCGGCGCTGCCCAACAGGCGCTGTCCGGCATCCAAGAGCGCATTGCGGCCGGGCTCAGGCGATCTCACCGCATCCCGCCCTGCGCTGGCTGCGCCGCGCCAGCATTTCGCCGTACTGCTCGCAGACATGGATCACGCCCGTCAGTTGATAGGTGATCCATCCTTTGTGGGTCGACGGGAGGTTCTTCTCGAACACTCGGTGGCCGATGATCTGCATGGCCCACCCGCCAATGAACATCGTGGCACCGGCCTTTGGCTTGGCGAACAGCAACGGCAGGCCGGCCGCGATGATCGGCGTGCCGATCAGATGGGCCGCCCGCACCCCCTTTGACGTGTGTTGGGTGCGGTAGAAGGCCATCTTGTCCGCGAATGGCGCTTCGGGCGGCGGGGCTTGCTGCATTTCGATTCGCTCCTTGTCAGAACGGTCCGACCGTTGTAGCGTACGGGATGACCGACCAG
>DATMMZ010000355.1:0-3617 GCA_035569455.1 Mycobacterium sp.
GGCAGAGAAGTCTTCGCGGCTGAGGGGCCGAAAGATGACTTCGGTTCGTGCATCGTTGAGCACGACTTCGAGCCACGTGGCGTACTCGACCCTTTCACCGGTCATCAGGCGCGGCTCATTGTTGACGTGGACCTCCCCTGCATCTCCAAGCCTCGTCCGGAGGGCCTGTGCGAGCGGCTGCATCAGTTCCCGTTCAAATTCGTCTGCTTGGTCCTTTGTCATTCCCACTCCTTCCTGAGCCGGTTGCACAGCATCTAGATCGTGTCACGTCCAACCCGGTCCCCCGGTTATCCGACGAGGGCGGCGTCCGTAAGAACGGCCGAGCGTGCATACAAGAAGCTGGGTGTGCACAATCGCAGCGATGCGGTCGCCCGCGTTCGCGAACGCGGATCGATCTGAGGGCCGCACCGTTCTCAAGCCGCATTGGCGGGACAGACACGGTATCAAAACACCAGACCTGCATTTCCCACCAACTGAGTTGGCGAATTTGCGTTGACCCCGTGCATTAGTCTGTGCCCCAATATGTTTCGTGTCAAATCTGCTCCGCCGACGGTACCTCGCGATGGTATTAGTGCGCAGTCGGGGTGCCTATTGCCCTGAGCCGCTTAGCTGCCATATTCCGGCGGCCAACGACGCGGCTGTGACTGTGACTGTGACTAGCTTCTCAAGCGTGGAGGCCGATGACCTCGGTAAAGAGCTCCGGGTGTTGTTGGCGCACTCGATGTGAAATGGGCATCGCCAATTGCCAAGGCCCGCCGGCATGACCCGCCTGGAACCCCGTCAGGTGAAGAGAGGTTGGGTCGTGATGTGTTGGTCGGATGAGTCGCTGGGCTCGATGAGCCGTCGGCGTCGATGCTGTCGATCCGGCCGAACATGTGCGCGGAGAGGAATTGGTGCTGGAACGCTCGGCCTATTTACCTGTTGCTCTACCTGGATAGGCGTAGACTCAAAGAACGGATCCACGGCAGACCTAGGTCGGACCGGAAGAAAAGATTCCTCCTCTCGGCTGTGGCGCCCAGCACCAGCTCTAGGCACCCACGCAACGCAAGGCCCATCAACCGGGCACAGCGCGGTGGGCTTGCTTCAGGCGGGAAACCCTCTCTCCTGACGCCGAGGCCACATTTCACCGCGCCATCATGGACGCTTGGTAACCAGGTGGTTGGTGCTTCGGACGGCGCTCCTTTTCGTCGGGAGCGCCGTCCGACTCGTGTACGCCGAACCCCCGCGGCCGGTAGCGGTCTGCTTGCCGAAGCAAGCACACTCAGAGCGGGTTAACGTGTCCTTGGGTGGCGACCACATCGTCGAGCACCGTCGAGTCCCGCGCGCGGCGCTGAAGACGACCGCCATCGTCCTCACACCGCACGAGCTACGTATATCCCTTGGCGCTGAGCCCATCCCAGTGCCTAAACCGTTCGCCGGCATGCTTGGATTCCACCTGCACAACCGCCTAACCTCCGCATTACCGGCGACAGCGCGGCCAGTCATTGCCTGCCGGCGTGTCAACGGTTAGCCGTGGGTCCGGGTGCATGAGTGCGCCGGGTCGGTGGACCGGGCGCGACGGCACCCTCGCTGCGCGTAGTCTCGAATTCGGTGACGTCAGCGGATGTGTGATCAGCGGGAGCGTCGGTGTGGCGTGTGGTCACACTGACATGGGGTAGCGACCTGATTGCGGGTCCCGTGAACCGGGTGATCGCGACCATGCAGAACGGTGCCGAGGTGCTGCGGTTCGGTGGCCTTCAGACCGGATCCCGTCCGTCGCCGTTTCAGACCGTGGAACGGTGCGACATGTACCGGCTACGGCGCTACTTCCCCGACACCGCGAATGATCCGTCACGGCCGCCGGTAATACTTGTGCCGCCGATGATGATGTCGGCCAACGTGTTCGACGTCACCAGAGACCAGGGTGCGGTCGGAGTTCTGCATGACCTCGGTGTGGACCCGTGGGTGGTGGACTTCGGCTCACCGGACCGGGAAACCGGTGGGCTCGAACGCACGTTGAGCGACCATGTCGTCGCACTGAGCCGGGTCATCGACTCGGTACATGCGCACACTGGCCGCAAGGTGCATATGGCGGGCTACTCGCAGGGCGGCATGTTCTGCTATCAAACCGCGGCCTACCGACGTTCCGAGGGCCTGGCCAGCGTCATCACATTCGGTAGCTCCGTCGATTCGCTCGGCGGTCTCCCCTTCGGAATTCCCGCGGCCCTGGCGGGCCGCGGCGCTCAGCTGGTCGCCGACCATGTCTTCAACCGTCTCTCCGTGTCCGGATGGATGGCCCGCACCGGGTTTCAACTTCTGGACCCGATCAAGACGGTCCGGGCGAGGTGGGACTTTCTACGGCAACTCCATGACCGAGAGGCGTTGCTGCCCAGGGAGCAGCAACGCCGCTTCCTCGAGGTGGAGGGCTGGGTGGCATGGTCGGGTCCCGCGGTCGCCGAACTGTTACGACAGTTCGTGGTCCATAACCGCATGATGGGCGGCGGTGCCGCGATCGATGGCACCTTGATCACGCTCGCGGAAATCACCTGTCCGGTCCTTGCGTTCGTCGGCGCAATCGATGACATCGGCCAACCGGCGTCCGTGCGAGCAATCCTGCGGGCCGCTCCCCGCGCCGAAGTGTCCGAGATGCTATTGCGGGCAGGTCACTTCGGGCTCGTTGTCGGATCGACCGCCGCCACGCACACGTGGCCCACCGTCGGTAAATGGGCGCTCTGGCGAGACGGTCGAGGGCCCAGGCCGGAGGGCGTGCATGCGATGGAGGCCGACCCTGACGTCGGGATCGATGGCGCAGTCGGGGTGTCGTCGCGTATCGGTCACTCGGCGGGTGCGCTGGCCGAACTGGGCATCGGCGTGAGCCTGGGGTTGGCCGACGCCGCGGTGGAGGCGGCGCGAAGCGGCAGGCAGATCGCAGGGGAGGCCGTGCGCACCCTGCCCCGGCTCGCCCGCCTCGGGCGGCTGCAGCCTCACACCCGGGTGTCGTTGGGCGGGTTGATGGCCGAGCAGGCGACCAGAGCGCCCGACGAGGAGTGCTTCCTCTTCGAGGATCGCGTCCACACCAACGCGGCGGTTGATCACCGCATCGACGACGCGGTGCGCGGCCTCATCGCCGTCGGTGTCCGTCAGGGGGCCCATATCGGTGTGCTGATGGACACCAGCCCCAGCGCCGTGACCGCGATCGCGGCGCTGTCGCGGCTCGGCGCGGTGGCCGTGTTGCTACCCCCGGACGATGACCTCGCCGCCGCCGTCCAGCTGTGCGAGGTGGCCGACATCGTCACGGACCCACACCATCTGGCGGCGGCCGCCGCGACCGGCACCAGGGTGCTCATCCTCGGTCACGGCTGCACCGCGGACCTCTGCCGGAGGGAATCGGACCGGGTTGTCGAGCTTGACCGCCTCGACCTGTCCGGTGCGCGGCTGCCGCAGTGGTATCGCCCGAACCCTGGCCGGGCAAGTGATGTCGCCTTCGTATTCTTCAGCACGACGGGAGGGCGCCGGGTGGTCAAGGAGGTCACCAATCATCGGTGGGCGCTGTCGGCCTACGGCACGGCCACTGCCGCCGCGCTCGGCCGCGGTGACACGATCTATTGCCTGACCCCGCTGCACCATCCGTCGGGTCT
>DATMMZ010000356.1:0-22859 GCA_035569455.1 Mycobacterium sp.
TCGGCACACGCTTGGACGTCGAGGCCGAGGGTCTCGAAAACCTCCTCGCCGCGGAACCGGTCGCGCATCAGGTAGCAGGCGTCCACGACGAACTCTTCACGCTCGTCCCGCTCGGCTTCGGTCAGCGCGGAGTAGTAGTCCTTCAACGAGATTCGGCCGAAGGCGACGTGCCGGGCCTCGTCCTGCATGACGTAGGCCAGCAACTGCTTGGCCAGCGAGTCCTGGGGCGCCATGTCACGCAGCACCCCGAAGGCGGCGAGTGCGAGCCCTTCGATGAGGACCTGCATGCCGAGGTAGGGCATGTCCCAGCGCGAGTCGCGCAGGGTATCGTCCAGCAGCGCGGTCAGGTGCTTGTTGATCGGGTAGACCAGGCCGACCTTCTCCTGCAGAAACCGCGCGAACGTCTCGACGTGCCGGGCCTCGTCCATGGTCTGGGTGGCCGCGTAGAACTTCGCGTCCAGGTCCGGGACGACCTCGACGATCTTGGCCGCGCACACCATCGCCCCCTGCTCGCCGTGCAGGAACTGCGAGAACTGCCAGGCTTGGAAGTGCTGGCGCATCTCGGCGCGACGTGATTCATCTGCGGCGTCCCACATCGGGCTGCCGAACAGCGGATGGAACTCGTCGGGCAGCCCGACCGGGTTCTTCGGGTCGACGTCTTGCGCCCAGTCGATGCGCGACTGGGCATCCCACTGCTTGTCCTTTCCCTTTTGGTACAGGGAAAGGAGCCGGGCGCGCCCCTCGTCGTACTCCCACGTGAAGCGCGCGTCGCCGGCGCTGCGGACCTCCCACGAGTACGGCGCGGGCACGTCCGTGTACTTGTCCCTCGTAGTCATGAGCTGCCGCCTCTCTGCCCGGTGTGACCGGTGGTCATATGACGAGTATCACATTGCGCCGCGTTCGGCAGCGCCGTCAACGCTTATGAACTTGGTATGTCCCTAGATGAACTGGTCAACCTAATGGTTCAGGACGGGATGCCGATTGGACATCCGAACGGTCCCGGTTATCTGGACTCTGAAAACCTCCGGCGGTTGCGGGCAGTTCTTGGCGGGCTCTCCAGCTGTTCATCCGTTGCGCTGAGAGGGGCGAATCCCTCGGGCAGCGGACCGAATCGGCGAATTTTGTACCCCAGGCGCGTTAGCGAATCCGGTACTGCCGGCGGCCTTCTAGGCGGTGCTTGAGATGACACGATTGTCTCTCCTTCGCCTTCGGCGAGCGATACACGGCCGAGAACGCACATGTTCTCCAGGCGAATCGTCGTCGATAACGTCACGCAAGGCATGAGTAATCCACTACTTGTGTTCATAGAAGCTCCCGAGAAGGAACGTGAAGGGCAACGTCGTGAGCGACGATGAGGACGACGACTCGAAGGACGACCGCAAACGCCCCCACCTAGCGACGTGCTTAACGGTCACAGGCGATCCCGTCGCCATCGCGGTCCAACCTGGGCTCGTAGGCGGGGTCTCCGCGTGGGATGTTGTAGCGGCCGTCGCGTGGGCCGCGTTGCAATCGCTGTAGGGCGGGCATGTCCGCGCGGCTGTGTCTGGTGTCTGCGACGTGCGCGGGCCAGTCGGCGGTGTCTGCGCCGTGTCGTCCTGCTCGTCCAAAAGTCTATGAGATCGCGTGGCTGTTCTTCGTTGTCAGATTCGTCGACAGCTTCAAAAAGCTGTCATTTTGCTCCTTTCGCTGCCACGTCCATCGCGGCGGCAAGCTTGTCGAAATCGTCGGGAAGCATGTGGCTGTAGACGTTCATCGTGGTAGTTGCGTCCCTGTGCCCCAACAGTTTCCGAACCGGAACGATCGCCTGCAGCTCTTTGTCAAATGCATTGTGCTATCGCGGGCTCGGCCGATATCCTTCCGGAATGGCCCCAACGCCGCCCCCGAGTCCTCCCAACTTCGCCGTCTTGATTGACGGCAAAACCGTACCAGTGCAGAGTCCTAGCGGTGGATACGCGAAAGCCGATGTGAGGACGACGTTTCCTGGCGCGAGTGGCCCGCCGCAGCGGCAGATCTCCTCGTTCGGTTACACCAACTTTCAATTCAAACTGGGACTGGAGCTAGGCACTCCGATACTGAATTGGGTGAATGCTGCGCTCAAGGGCAACCCGGTCACAAAGAACGGCACGCTCATCGAGCTCGACAATCAGAACCGTGCCAAGTCGTATCTCGATTTCACCAACGGGGCGATTGGCGAATTCGGTGTCCCCGGCTTCGACACCTCGAGTACCAGCGGAAATGCGTTCACTCTGATGGCCTCGATCAAAAAGTCGACGCTCCGCCCCGGTGACAACGCCCCAGTTCAGATGCCGAGTCGGCCGAAACCGTTTCTTGCCAGCAATTTTCGATTGAAAATCGACGGCTTACCCACGACGACGGTGCGTCTGATCGCTCCGTTGTCGTTCCGCCGCACCAACCCCGGAATCGTTCCTACGGATCTGATGGTGACCTTCGCCGACCGTGACGTCGACCCATGGCGCGCGTGGGCGGACGACTTCATCGTCAAGGGCAACAACGGCCAGGATAAAGAGAAGCAAGGCTCGCTCGAAGTGATGGCGCCGGATTTCGCCGAGGTCCTCGCGACGCTCACGATCAAACAGATCGGCATCCTCGAGCTGGTACCTGTCGATGACTCATCGATTCGAAGTCACCGCGCCAGCATGTACTTCGAATACGGTCAATTCAGCATTCCGTGACGCCGGCACCGAGATCCGTATCGACCGCCGCGGTCGCGGGAAAGTTGACGAGGCCCATTTGCTGCGCCACGACCGAAGGCGCTGTGACAGCACTTGCGATTTCACGTGGGTGGTGTCGGCAGGGATCTTGGAGCTTTCGACAAGGGTGCGCTTTCCGCTTGACTCGAGGGACACCGCGTAGGTCGTCTCCACACCCCGGCTGAGGATCGCGAATTCATCCGTCGTGAAGTCGTTCGGGTTGGACAGGGTGACCTTGTCCGGGTGGACAACCAGGTTCTCAGCGAACGGCCCCGCAGGTGCTTCCCACGCGTCGCCGAGTGGTCCTGCGGGTTGTTTGTGTCTGATTCATCGCCGAACAACGCGATTCGGGTGCGGTAGGAGTCGTACGTTATCGCATGCGCGCTGCGGCGTGGCGAACCGAAATCTTGCAGTGGCGACCACGCGCCGGCGTTCCAATGCCAGGTGCAGCCGAGCGCTTTCGCCGACAAGCCGCCACGCAGCACGAGAATTCCACCGACGGTTGCTATCACCGCGCCCTCAGGGCGACGGGCGCATAAACCCTTGCGAACTGAGCCAAAACCCGCTGATCAAGTCACTGTTAGCGCCTCATGTTCGCCTTCTCAACGAGGCAGGAAAATACGATCCGCTTCCCGATGACCTCCAGAAGGATTCGCTCTCACTCGGTTTCGGATTCACCGCGACAGTATTGACGTAAACAGTCGACAGCGTGTGCTGCAGGAACTGAGCGCGGAGCCGTCCGCAGAGCGCTCACATGGTCGTCTTGATAGGCGCTAGAGTCGATGCGATCTCGTCCAGTACTCGGATGTTTTTCGCGACGTTCCGGCTCTCCCGTGCGGCGATCGCGCTTACGATCGCGTCGATCGGGGCCGGTGGGTTGTACATCAGCGCGCCCTGCTGGGCTATCTGAAGATCCCGCGCCAGGATCGTGCCGGGGTGGAGGACATCCGGCTCGCGCGCTAGAACCGTGGCGAACATCCAAGCGCTGTCGCGGAAGGACTTCAGTGTCTCGGTGATTAGATTGATCTCGTTGTCCTGCAGCACAGTGTAGAGATCGGCCAAGACTGGCGACAATTCGTTAAGGCTTTCCACGACGCCGTTCACCTGGCTGCCGAGAACGGCATTGATCCGATTGAAGTCCTCCTGCAAAGAGGGTAACTGCACATCCGGAGCAATGGACTGGGCAATGATTCCCAGATCGAGACCGATGTGCGCGTTCACCCCACCGAGCATGTGTTGCAAGATGATTGGCTCACGGCGGCTTGCCGCATCGAATGTGACCTGCCATGCATGCGTTGGCTTGGGACGCTTGTCTGGGTAGAAGTATCCGTTGAGTGCGGCGAAGTAGCGGTTGGCGAACGCGACATCGAAGCGTTCCATCCTTGCCTTGTTCTCAAACGCTCCTTGCTTCAGCGCAACGCGAACGGCGGCAGTGATCCGTTTGTAGAGCGCCGCGAAATAGCCGAGGCGGCTCTTGGCGGTGATCGACCAGTCGACGATCGAATCAATCGAGTCAATCACCCCATCGATCGTCTTTGCAGGCGGTATCAGCTGCGGTTTCTGGGCCATGCCGACAGTATGACCCGGCTAGTTGATTCGTGTGTTGCAGGTTGGCCCAGTCCGTCAAGCGTGCGGATATTTGAGTCCATCATGAAGGCTTCGACTGAGCACGCTTAGTGCCAAGGGAGCGCTGAGGCCACTGGTTTGTCGGATTTTGACGATGAGGCGGGGTACCGATTGGTCTCAGCGGCGGTGGCGACTCAAAAATCCGATCTCAACTCCAAGTATCCGCTTAACGAATATTCACCGCCCGCCAAATAAGCGCTTCCGGCGGGGCCTGTACGCCTGTCTGCACAAATCATCTGCAGTCCTTTATGGGGCTTGTAAACAATAGGGCCATCGACATAGAGACGGACCGAATGGCTGAAACCGAAATATCGCTCTTTGGCCTCTGGAAAGCGGTCCCCGTCCGGCGGGTCGTGCTCAGGGCCGCATTGAATCCAGGGGAAGTAACCCCATGTCTGCAGGCCCCCGTCACTTGGCTCATAACAAAGTTGCGCCGCTGACAGTACCCAATTTCGGCCCGTATACCTACCCGAGATATTCTCGATCACCAGACGCATTCCCGCGGGAACGTCCAGAACAAATAATGTGTTGATTATGACACCTCCGAAGTAAGCAGAACTCATTACCGGATACCAGCGCCCGGGAGGATCGGGTAGGGTCAAGACCTGTCCAGTCTTAATTTTGTTCGGGTCAGCGATCTCATTTGCGTTCGCAAGGGCCTTAAACAGCGACGCGTCACCATAGAACCGCCGCGCAATCTCCGAAAGTGTGTCTCCAGCTTGAACCATGTAATGTCGGGCCATGCGAGGAAACTTACGCTGGTCCTCGAACGGTCTGCGACATTTCAACGAGCGATATTAGGCGGGTTTTGGGTTAGCTGGCGGATGGGGTATAACCCCTTGACCAGTGCAGACGCGGCATCCCTGGCATAAGTTACCAACGCCTATGAGTTCTCATAGAAACATGTCAGAAGCCTGCTGAACCGAAGTATTGTCCCGGCATGCCGCTGCATTACGTCGACCCGCACAAGACGCAGAGCCGCTGGTACACGGCCTTAAACAACTTTGGCCGTTCGCGCCCGGGACAATTCTTAGCGCACCATTTCTGGCCCGGCATTGACCCGTGGTTGTACCGCGCAACCGGCGGGCGTTATCCATGGATCCTTGGCGGGGCTTCCACAGCACCGCTGATGACCACGGGTGCTAAGTCGGGTCAACCGCGAGAGCATCAAATCACCTACTTCCACGATGGACCCGATCCCATCGTGACCGCGTCAAACTACGGCGGGCCGAAACACCCGCAGTGGTACTACAACCTCAGGGCGCACCCTGAATGCGAACTAGGCGACGAGAAGTTTCTGGCGACCGAGGTCACCGACCCCGACGAGCGCGCACGCCTGGATGGACTTGCGGAGCAGGTCTACGCCGGTTGCGGCGACTACCGCCGGAAGACAGACCCAATTGGCCGTCATATCCCCGTCTTCGGCTCACGCCCCGGTAACGCGAGCACAGGCCAGGCGGCTACCCGAACGCCTTTATCCTGGCTTCCGCTAGAACTACTAGGCCATGCGTCACCCTTCCGCTCTGATCCTGTGGCTTGCGGGTGTGATGCGGTGCCGCCCGCGCCGTAGCTTTCGGCGGGAGCCAGACCGCCTCATAGCCACAGCACCGCCTCGTCACCCACCGGAGGGCTAAACGGCACCGCATCACACGCTGGGGTGCCGCGGTGGCCCGGCCAGAAAGGGCGCTGGCTTGAACGCAGGGCCGCAACAAGAAACACAGGGCCGCAACAAGAAAGGAGTAGTTCGGGTTACCCGTGCGGTGGACGGATCGTGCGAATAGCGTCTCACGCGTGGCGATACGCGGGGTCATACAAGAGCCGGCAGTTGGCCCCTTGATCGACCAGATAATCGACCAAATAGAGGGGTAAAGGCAGTGGCGCGTCTGCTTTGGACACAGCGGCAAGATATCGGCCCTTCGCCCAGATCGGGGTGCGCGATGGCGTTTCTTCCCGGCAGGAATCGGACCTACCTTTTCGGGGGAAGCTCGGGCTCGATCGAGACGTGGGCGTGGGATGGAAAGTACTGGACACAAGTAGCCAGAATCGGCCCGGACGGACGCACGGCGCACTCGACCACCTTCGACCCCACTCGAGGCCACATCGTGCTTTTCGGTGGCCAGCCGTCGCCAGGTAAGGCGTTGCAGGATACGTGGGCATTCGGCGGTGAGGAGTGGACCCAGCTCGAAGACTTGGGCCCGACGCCACGGCACGATCACGCGACAGCGTACGACGTCACTCGGTCGCGCCTGGTGCTGTTTGGCGGTCTGCAGAGCAGTAACGGCACCACAGGTGTCGTCGGCGACACTTGGGAGTGGGACGGAACGTCATGGACCCAAATCGAGGAGACTGGACCGGCGCCGCGTTGTGGCCACGCCATGGCGTATGACAGCCTGAAACAGAGGATCTTGCTGTTCGGCGGCCTGGTCGGCACTGGTGGCGGCGGCGTGCTTCAACCTGTCGGTGACACGTGGGAATGGGACGGGGCGAGCTGGACACAGGTGGCAGACACCGGTCCTGCGGCTCGCACCGGCGCCGCGATGGCTTCTAGCGGCCGAACTCTCATCCTGCATGGCGGGAAATCTGATCACTCGCTTGGTGATACCTGGCAGTGGGCAGATGGCGCCTGGTCGAAATTGCAAGACATTGGACCGGAGCGACGCTACGCACATGCGATCACCTACGACACCGCTCGGCAGCGAATCGTCCTGTTCGGCGGTGAACGCGAGCCAGACAACCCGCAAAACCAGGAACCGGAATACTTCGCTGATACCTGGGAGGCGCCCAAAACCGCGGACGGCCCTGGCGATCCGGGTGGGCTTCCTCCGTCGATCGGCGGGTGCACGATCTTCCCTGCGGACAACGCATGGAACACACGCATCGACGACACGAGAAAGTTCCCCGTGCACGCGAAGTGGTCCACGTACATGACCACGATGAACCTGACCAAGCAGCTGCACCCTGACTGGGGCGACTGGTCGACCAACCATTACGGCATTCCCTGGCAAACCGTCGGAGCGGGACAGGCGAAGGTCCCGATGACCTTCCAGTACTCCGACGAGAGCGACCCGGGCCCCTATCCGTTCCCTCCGGACGCCAAGGTCGAGGGCGGCGCCGGCTCCGGCGGCGACATGCACGTCCTGGTGATCGACACGTCGACGTGCACCCTCTACGAGACGTGGAACAGCACGTTCACGAGCCCGGGATGGAGCTGCGCGTCGGGCGCGAAGTTCGACCTCAAAACGGGCGCGCTCCGACCCGATGGGTGGTCCAGCGCCGACGCCGCGGGGCTGCCCATCCTTCCCGGCCTGGTGAAGGTCTCCGAGGTCCAAGCGGGCTCGATAAACCACGCCATCCGGTTCACGATGAACAGCACGCAGCAGGCCTACATCCACCCGGCCACGCACGCGGCGGGAACGAAGGACGCGACGTTGCCGCCCATGGGCTTGCGCCTCCGACTCAAGGCCAGCTTCGACACGAGCGCGTTCAGCGGCCCAACGAAGGTCATCCTCGTGGCGATGCAGCAGTACGGACTCATCCTCGCGGACAACGGGAGCGACTGGTACTTCAGCGGCGACAGCGACGACGCGTGGTCGCCGATGATGGAAAAGCTCGTCACCGACTTCGGCAAGGTGCACGGCAGCGACTTCGAGGCCGTGGAATCTGGCGCGATATCGACGGCGGGCCTCTAGCAGGCCGAGAAAACAGCCTGCTCACACCTCGATTGCACAGTGTGTGGCCACCGTGGTAAAGGACAGAAGCCAAATAGAAGCCCGCGCAACGGTTTACGCGCCGCCGATCGGCGCAAAATGCACCGTCCGCGTCTAGCACCATCACAGTTCCCGGCTCGACCTGGGCATTATCGGTGTAATTCTTAACAATCGACTACTCGACTGTGACTGTCGCGCCGTCGACCTTCGGTGTGATCCTTTGTGCGGTCGTCACTGGCGATTCCGTTGCGACGGCGTCGAGCCACGTCATCGGCCGCGAGCTGGACACCCAAGTTTCAGTTGGCTATGCCGGCGTTCTTCCTGAGGGCGCTGGCCGAACGCTAAACGCTTAAGGGTTGCCGGGGTTTGGCGTGAATGGTTGTCCGTCGATGTTGGCGGAATGGGGATAGGTGCCGAAGTAGTGGTCAAAGGAGATGTTCTCTTGATAAATGATCACCAGATGGCGAATCGGCGTGGTAGCCGCGGGTTCCGCGCTCGGAGGGTCGCGCCCGGCGCACGCAACTGTGAGGGCAAGCACTGCCGCAATGGCGGCGAGGGAGCGGGCACGAGTAGCCATTTCGCCCCGAATCCTGCCAGCAGCCGCGCCGACCTAATCCTTAAGAAAGGTGCATGTCGGGTGTTCTGCCGCTGAACACAGGGTCACCTGACGTCGCTTGCTCGCCGCGGCCGCGGGCGGTCGGTGGCGAAGCCACGCACCACATGGGCACGCACGAACTCGGCTACGACCTCGGGATCGTCCATATCCCGTGTCGATGACGGCGTGCTGAACAGCGA
The DNA here is from genome assembly GCA_035569455.1 of Mycobacterium sp. Classification (GTDB taxonomy): domain Bacteria; phylum Actinomycetota; class Actinomycetes; order Mycobacteriales; family Mycobacteriaceae; genus Mycobacterium. The sequence goes on from DATMMZ010000356.1 coordinate 8,840, forward strand.
AAACAAAATACGCGCGAACCACTCGCCGGCGGCTTCGACGTCGAGGTCTTTGCGAACCTCACCGGTCAGCTTCGCGGCGGAGAGGTACGGCGCGAAGAAGTCGACGCACTCGCGCAGCAACACGGCGGCGTCCTTGGTCAGCAGCAGGCTGATCGCGTCCTCGTCGAAATACTTCTCCGAAGCGATGGCCCGCCGCGCCCGCGTCATGAATACCGCCGCGTGGGACAGCTTCTCCTCAAGCGGGCCGCCCCGATCCATCGCCTTGGACATCTCGCGGTAAAACTGCTCGGAGGCGTGTTCGGCGCAGGCCTCCAGAATGGCGCTCTTGTCGCTGAAGTATTCGTAGATCGTGCTCCGGGATACGTTGGCCCGCCTGGCAATGTCGACGATCGTCGTCTTCTGCAGGCCGTGTTTGGCGAAGCACGCGTACGCGGCCTCGATGATGAGCTCGCGGGTATCGGTCGCCTCGGTCACTGCAGCAGCCTGGGTCATGTGACTACACCGAGGGCGCGAGGATCAGGCCGCTGGTGGGCACGCCGGTGCCCGACGTGACCAACACGTGCTCGACATTGTCGACCTGGTTGTACGACGTCCCGCGCACCTGGCGAACTCCTTCGGTGATGCCGTTCATGCCGTGGATGTAGGCCTCGCCCAGCAACCCGCCGTTGGTGTTGATCGGCAACGCTCCACCCAGCGACAGGCGCTCGACGGTCGCGAAGTCGTTGGCCTCGCCGCGCCCGCAGAACCCGAGTTCCTCGAGCTGGGTGAACACGAACGGCGTGAAATGGTCGTAGATGAAGGCGGTTTGGATGTCTTGCGGTTTGAGGCCCGAATCACGCCACAGCCTGTCGGCGACCACGCCCATCTCGGGCAGGCCGGTGATGTCCTCGCGGTAGTAGCTGGTCATCATCTCGCCGTTGTGGGCCGCGCCCTGCGCGGCGGCGGTGATCACCGCGGGCGGCTGCCGAAGGTCGCGGGCGCGCTCGGCGCTCGTCACGACGAGAGCGACGCCGCCATCGCTTTCCTGGCAGCAATCAAGCAGTCGCAGCACGGGTTCGATGATCCAGCGGGAGTTCTGGTGGTCTTCCAGCGTGATCGGCCGCTGGTAGAACCACGCGTCGGGGTTTTTGGCGGCGTGGGCGCGGTCGACGACGGCGATCCTGCCGAAGTCCTCGTTGGTGACGCCGTACGTCGACATGTACCGCTGGGCGTGCAGCGCGACCCACGCTGCGGGAGTGAGCAATCCGAACGGTGCGTAAAACGCCATGAACGGCGGGGTTTCCGCAGTGGTGCGACCGCTGCCGCCGAAACGAAAGCCGGAACGCTCGTTGAACGCGCGGTAGCACACCACCACATCGGCGACACCCGTCGCGACGGCCATGGCCGCGTGCACCACGGTGCCGGCCGCCGCCCCGCCCCCGTGCGGGACGCGGGAAAAGAAGCTCAGGTCCCCGATGCCGACGTTGCGCGCGACGTCGATCTCGTCGCTGGCGTCCATGGTGAACGTGACCATGCCGTCGACGTCACTTGGTGCCAGGCCGGCGTCGTCGAGGGCGGCGCTGACCGCCTCGCACGCCAATTGTAGTTCGCTGCGCCCGGATTCCTTGGAGAACTCGGTCTGGCCGATGCCGGCGATGGCGCAGCTGCCGGGTAGCGAGCCCGTCACGCGCCGGCCCCGTCGAGCAGGCTGAGGACGGCGGTGCCCGAGACGTGATTGCCAAGGCTGTTGGCGCCCTGGAAGGTCACTTCGACGAAGTTCTCAGCCGGCCGCCCCCCTGAACCCCGAGTCTTTCCGGTCACGCTGCCGGTGAAGCGCAGCGGGTCGTCGGGAAAGCATGGCACGCCAAGGCGAATCGACAGTTTCTTGACCATTGCCTCGGGTCCTGCCCAGTCGGTGAGGAATCGCATGCAATACCCGTTGGTGGTCAGGATGTTCATGAAGAGGTTGGGCGAGCCCTGCTTGTTGGCGTAGTCGCGGTCGTGGTGCACCGGCATGAAATCGCGCGTCGCGATCGCGCCCGCGACGATCATCGTGGTGGTGATGGGGACGTCGAGAGTGGTTACCTCGTCCCCGATTTCGATGTCCGCCCACTTCAGGGTCGTGGTGCGGGTGGTGGTGGTCGTCATAGGTTTCCTTCCGAGGCTGAGGGATAAGTGCTGCCCAGGTGCGCCAGCTGCGCGGTGGCCGGGCCAAGGCTGAGTTCGTTGTGTTTGGCCCACAAGAAGTAGCGGTGCAGGGGATAGGTGATGTCGATTCCGATGCCACCGTGCACGTGTTGGGTGGTCGCGGCGACCCGGGCGCCGGCCTCGGCAGCCCAGAACTTCGCGATGCGGGCGGCGCGGTCCGCGGGCCGGCCCTGCGCGATCAGCCAGGCCGCATGCCAGGTGGTCCAGCGGATCGCCTCGACATCGATGAACGCGTCCGCCATCCGCTGCTGCACCGCCTGGAAACTGCCGATAGGGCGCCCGAACTGCTCACGCCCGGTGGTGTAGGCGGCGGCCATCCGCAACGCCCGCTCCGCCACGCCCACCTGGATCGCGCACAGGCCCACCAAGGCGCGGCTGTACAGCGACGAAATCTCGCCGTCCAGCCTGTCCTGTGCGGAAACTACTGCGCCGTGCAGGAATACGTCCGCGCACGGCTCACGGTTGGTGGTCGCGACCGGCCGGATCTCGACGCCCGCGGCGTTGCTCGCGAGCAGGAACAGGCCCACGTCGCCGTTGTCGGTGGTGGCGGGAATCAGCATCGTGTCGGCCAGCTGGGCGGCCGGTACCAGCTCCTTGGCTCCGTCCAGGCGCCAAATCGTGCCGTCGCGCCGGGCTTGGGTGGCCGGCAGCATGGGATCGGAGCGGCTGGGCTCGGCCAGTCCCGCGGTCAGGATGCGTTCTCCCGCAATGACTCCGGGCAAGAAGCGCCGCTGTTGGACGGGACTTCCGTGCCGCGCGATCGGGTCGGCGCCCAAGACCAGCGTCGCGTAGACCGGCACCGGGGCGACGCTCCATCCGACCTCGGAGAGCAGCACACCGAGTTCTACGAAGCCACCGCCGTTACCGCCAACCGACTCCGGCAACGCGGTGCCCAGTAGGTCGACGCCGGCGAGTTCTTGCCACAGCGTGGCGTCGTAGCGTGTTTCGCCGGACTCGAGCTCGGTCAGTCGTTCGGGTGTGGCCCGGCGCTCGAAGAGTTCCCGGGCGAGCTTGGAGATCGTCTCCTGCTCTTCGGTGAACGAGAAGTCCATGGCGCGCTACCTAGACCGTGGGCCGGAACTGGTGCAGAACCAGGTCGTTATCGAAGGTCTGGTAGCAGACCTCGACCGGCATCCCGACCGTGACGTCGGCCGGGTCGATGTCGCACAGGTTCGAAACCAGCCGCACGCCTTCGGCGAGCTCCACCAGCGCGACCACGTAGGGATAGTCGAGGAAGGGGACCTTCGGCTCGTGCGGCATCACGTAGCTGTAGACCGTGCCGCGGCCCGACGACTCGATCGTGTCCCACTCCAGGGAGCGGCAATTGGGGCACATGGGCCGCGGGGGGTTGCGCAGCCGGCCGCATCCCTTGCAGCGTTGAATGAGGAGCTTCTGCTTACGCAGCCCGTCCCAGAAGAACTCGTTGTCCGGTCCGATCGCCGGCGCAAGGCGGGTGGCCATCAGTTCTCCGGCCTGAACCGCAGCACCCGGAACCGCTGCCGCCCTAGCACTTCGCCGTTCTGGTCGGTGTAGGTGGTCACCCAGGTGAGGAAGAAGCCGATTCCCAGCGACGTCTTCTTCTCGTCGGATACGCTCTCGTATACCGCCGTCGCGCTGATGACGTCGCCGAGCCGGGGATAGCGCTCGATTTCGAATTCGGAGTTGGTCGCCACCGTGCTGCTGTACCCGGCCTCGTCGAGGAAAGCCGTTGGGTTGGTTTTCGTCTCGATCGGGGCGCCGCCCCGCTCGCCGATCCCCTCCAGCTTCGGTGACGGCATCGTCCAGGTTTGCAGCATGACCGGCGGTGACACGATCCCGCCGAACCGCGATGCCGCCGCGAACTCCGGGTCGAGGTAGGCGGGGTTCATGTCGGCCATCGCGTAGGCCCAGTGCCGGATCATCGGCTGATTGACGGGATCCGGTGCCACCGTGGGCTTTCCCGTGCCGCCGGTGGGCTGCCCGACCAGCGCTCGCAGCTTGGCGCGCAATTCGGTGTCTTCGTCTGTCACTGGGTGGTTCCTCCTGACTTGTCTGGAGCACGAAGGTCTCGGGGTGCTCGTGGCATGAGCAATCCAGCCATGGCGATGATGTCACGTTGAATTTCGTTGGCGCCGCCGCCGAACGTATTGATGACCGCGATCCGGTAGGCGGATTCCAGCTCCCCGCGCAGCGGCGCGTCGGCGCCGCGGCGTAACCCGTTGCGGTCGAGCACTTCCAGCAGCTCGCGCGCGACCTGTTGGGTGAGCTCGGTGCCGAACACCTTGGCGGCCGAGGCTTCGCCCATGTTCAGCGCGCCCCTCGTCATGGCGGCGTTCACCCGCATGTTGACGAGCTTGTAGGCGGCGACCTGCGCCTCCACCCGGGCGAGCGCGAGCTGCACCCAGGGCTGATCGATGACGCGGCCACCGTCGAGGTCGGTGGTGGTGGCCCAGTGCAGCGTCTTCTCGAACAGCGGCTCGAGGGCGCCGAGGTTGCCCAGGGCCGCGCGTTCGAAGTTCAACTGGGTGGTGATCAGCTGCCACCCCTTGTTTTCGCCAGCCACGATCGCACTTGCCGGGACCCGCACGTCGTCGTAGAACGTGTAGAAGGTGGAGATGCCCGTCATGGTATGCAGCGGTTGCCAGGAAAACCCAGGCGACGAGGTAGGCACGATGAAGATGGAAATTCCCTTGTGCGTCTTGGCGTTTGGATCGGTGCGGGCGGCCAGCCAGATGTAGTCGGCGTAGGCGGCGCCGCTGGTGAACATCTTCTGGCCGTTGATCACCCACTCGTCCCCATCGCGGACGGCCCTGGTGCGCAGCGAGGCCAGGTCGCTTCCCGCGCCGGGCTCGGAATAGCCGATCGCGAACTCCACGCTGCCGTCCAGGATCGCGGGCAGAAACTTCTGTTTCTGCTCTTCGGTGCCGTACTGCATCAGTGTCGGCCCGACCGTGTTGAGCGTCACCAGCGGGATCGGAGCGCCGACCCGCCGCGCTTCTTCGGCGAAGATGAACTGCTCGACCGCCGACAATCCGCGTCCCCCATATTCTTTGGGCCAATCAACGCCGAGCAGGTTGGCCGCCGCCAGGGCGCGTACGCATTCCCGCACCGCGGTGCCGCCCTCGATGCGTTCGGCCACCGCGGCGCTGCGCTCGGGCGTCATCACCTCTTCCAGCGCGGCGCGGATCTCGTTGCGCAGCGTCAGCTGCTCGGGCGGGTAGTCGAGTTGCATGCCCTAGGTCCCCAACCTCACCGGCATCCGCTTGACGCCGGGGATCATGGTCGCCCGCATCCGGTCCACCTCGCCGACCAGCTCGAGCCGGGGGAATCGGCGCAGCAGCTCGTCGAACATCACCCACGCCTCGAGGCGGGCCAATTGCGCGCCCAGGCAGGAATGTTCGCCGCACCCGAACGCGATGTGCGGGTTGGGGTGCCGAGTCACCTTGAACTCTTCTGCGTCGCAGCCAAATACGTCCTCATCGCGGTTGGCCGACCCGTAGAGCATCACCACCACGTCGCCCTGCCGGATCAGCTGACCGCGAATCTCGACGTCGGTGGTCGCGGCGCGCGCCATGTGGACCACGGGGCTGTTCCATCGCAACATTTCCTCGACGGCGGCCGGGATCAACGAGGGATCATCGACCAGCAGGCGGCGTTGGTCGGGGTGCTCGATCAGCGCGAGGGTGCCCAGCGCGATCAGATTGCGAGTGGTTTCATTGCCGGCCACCAGCAGCAGAAATGCGAACTTGAGCAGGTCATCGTCGGCAAGGCGATGTCCGTCGATCTCGGCGCTGACCAGAATCGACAGCATGTCGTCACGCGCTTCGACTCGCCTGGCGGCGATCAGCTTTTGGAAGTACTCGTAGCACTGGCCGAGGGCCACCGTGGTGTCGAGTTCTATCTCGGGGTCGGCTGTTCCGGCGGCCGCGTCCGACCACGCGCGGAATTGCTCCCAGTCATCGCGCGGGGCGCCGAGCAGCTCGGCGATGATCCACGTCGGCAGGGGAGCGGCGATCTGTTCTGCGAACTCGTGGGTGGATCCGGGTTCGATCCCGTCGAGGATCCCGCGCACGATCTCGCGGATCTTCGGCTCCAGGATGGTCACCTGCCGGCGGGTGAACCCCGAGTTGATCAGCTTGCGCAGCTGTCGGTGCCGCGGCGGGTCGGTGAAGATGAGGCTGCCCTCCTGCACCGGGTTCGGCAGCGCCGGGTCGGGGATGGTGATGCCCTTTGTCGAGGAGAACAGCGCCGGGTTGCTCGACACGAAGCGGATGTCTTCGTACTTCAGCAGTGCCCAGAAGTTGGTGACGTCGTTCCAGTGCACCGGCGACGTCGCGCGCAGCTCGCGGTAAGCGGGGTACGGATCGCCGGCGTAGAAATCGGGGGAGTGCAATGGGAACTCAGTACGCACTGTGGGCCCCTCTCGCGGGACACGGGATCCGACAGATCAGCGCAATCTGTCTTGCGAGAATGTGTCTACCCCGCGCCGCCCGGGGCTGTCAATACAGCGTCAACATATTGAAAACGCCTGGAATTCACGCGATTAGTGATTGACGCCCGCGTCCGACCGGTGAACACTGTGTCTCTAGATGACCGACGTCCGAGTGAGGAATCAGTGGCCGACTTCGTTGACACCTACCAGCTCTACATCGAGGGAAGATGGGTCGAGCCGCAGGATGGTCGGTACGACGACATCGCTCCGGCCACCGAACAGAGCATCGCGACCGCACCCGATGCGAGCGTCGCCCAGGTCGGCGAGGCGATCGCGGCCGCGCGGCGGGCGTTCGACGAGGGGCCGTGGGCCCGCACGAGCCACCAGGAGCGCGCCGGCTGCCTCAACCAGCTGGGCGATGCCCTGCTGAAGCACAACGACGAGTTCTTCGCGCTGTCTCAAGTGGAGTGGGGCTGCACCGCCAACCAGCGCGTGATGCAGGTCGACGGCGCCGGATACATGTCCATGCGCGCGGCCCAGCTCGCCGCCGAGCTGGGCGACCGGCCGGTCACCGGCGTCGGCGCGGGCACGACGCTGATGTGCCACGAGCCCCTGGGCGTCGTGTCGATCCTGACGCCGTGGAACTTCCCGCACTGCCTCAACGTCATGAAGGTGAATAACGCTCTGGCGGCTGGCAATACCGTCGTGCTCAAGCCCTCGCCGCTGACGCCGCTGGCCGGGCTCGCGCTGGCCAAGATCATCGACGAGCACACCGACATCCCGCCGGGCGTGGTCAACGTCGTCACCCCGTCGGGCCTCAAGGCGGCCAAGCTGCTCACCACCGACCCGCGCATTGACATGATCAGCTTCACCGGCAGCTCGGCGGTCGGCTGCGAGGTCATGCGGGCCGCCGGCGACGCCATGAAGCGCATCTTGTTGGAGTGCGGCGGGAAGTCAGCGAGCATCGTCCTCGACGACACTGTAGTGACCGACCAGATGCTCGAACAGATGCTGTTCGACTGCTGCTCGCTACATGCCGGACAGGCGTGCATCCTGCACAGTCGACTCCTGCTGCCCGATTCGCTGCACGACGACGTCGTCGGCCGGCTCGTCGAGCTGGCCCGCGCGGTGCGCGTCGGCGACCCCACCGATCCCGACGTGCAGATGGGCCCGCTCATCAGCGCGGCGCAGCTACAGCGTGTCCAGGCGCACGTCGACGGCGCGCTCAACGACGGCGCCAAGCTGATGACGGGCGGCGGTCGTCCGGCCGGCCAGGATGTCGGGTTCTTCTTCGAACCGACGATCCTCGCCGAGGTCGATCCGGATTCGACCATCGCCCAGGAAGAGGTGTTCGGGCCGGTGTTGAGCGTGCTCCGCTATAGCGACGACGACGACGCGGTAGCGATCGCGAACAACTCTCGGTACGGACTTTCCGGTGCGGTGTGGGGCTCAGATGTGGACCGGGCCGTCGGCGTTGCCCGACGCGTCCGCACCGGCCAGATCGCGGTCAACGGCATCGGTCCCGGTGACGCGCCGTTTGGCGGTTTCAAGTTAAGCGGGTTCGGTCGTGAGGGCGGCGGAATCGGCAGCCTGCATCAGTACATGGAGCCGAAGGCTATTGGGATGCCTGCGTGACGGGACCCTTAGCCGGTCTCCACGTCGTCGAACTCGCCAACGAGATTTCAGGTCCTTACGCCACAAAGCTTTTCGTCGACCTCGGCGCCGAGGTCACCAAGATCGAGCCGCCCGCCGGAGACCCGCTGCGCCGCTGGGGTCCGTTCCCCGGCGGCGTCCCCGACCCGCAGCGGTCCGGGCTGTTCGAGTACCTCAACGCCGGCAAGGGGGGCGCCACACTTGCGGGCGCCGCCGAGGTGATCGCGCGTGCGCACGTGCTGGTGGAGAATTTCGCGCCGGGGACGCTGGACGGCTGGGGGTTCGACGTCGACACCCTGCAGCGACTCAACCCGAATCTGGTGCTGCTCCGCATTTCTCGCTTCGGTCAGACAGGGCCGTGGCGTGACCGCCAGGCCACGTCGCTTACTGTGCAGGCCGCGTCGGGCTGGGTCAGCGCCAGGGACCCTGAGCGTCCGCCGGTGCAGGTCGGTGCCCGCATCGCCGAATACGTCGCGGGCGCGTACGGCGCGCTCGGTGCGCTGACCGCGCTGCGGCTGCCGGCCGCCGGCGATCGGCTCAGGGAGGTCGACGTCTCGGAGTGCGAGGCGCTGCTGTCGACGCTGCCGTATCCGATGCTGATGGCGCAACGGATGCGTCGCCTCGGACTGCCGGCCAACCTGCGGTCGGGTCCGATGCTGGGTGTCGTGCGGGCCGCCGACGGTTGGGTGGGGATCAACTGCCTGACCGGCCAGCATTGGCTGGACGTATGCGCGATGCTCGGCCTGTCCGAGTTCGCCGAGCAGCAGATCGCGATCACGATGGGCGGGCCCGAGCGCGCCGAATTCTTCGCGCGCGCAGAGCCATTGCTCGCCAAACAATCCGTCGCGGACATCGTCGAACTGAGCCAGGCGCTGCGCATTCCGGCCGCCCCGGTCAACGACGGTGCCACCGTTCTCGAATGTCCGCAATACGCCGAGCGCGGGTTCTTCGTCGAGGGTGGGGGAGACGGCTGGTCGTTCCAGCGCCCGGGGAAGGCGTGCCGGTTCACCAAACCCTCTGTCGCGCAGCCGCATCCGGCGCCAAGTCAGGAAGCGCGGGTCGCGCTTCCCTTCGCGGGGCTGAAGGTGCTCGACCTGAGCACGTTCTGGGCCGGGGCCTATCTGACCTGCTACCTCGGTGCGTTCGGCGCCGACATCGTCAAGGTCGAGTCCATCCAGCGGCCCGATGGTTTTCGCTACTCGGGCGCGTTTCCCTTTGAGGGAGACGACTGGTACGAGCGCAGCGCGCTCTGGCAGGCCACCAACCTCAACAAGCGAGACCTCACGCTCGACCTGACCTCGCGGCGCGGCCTCGAGATCGCTCGCCGGCTGGCCGCGCAGGCCGACGTCGTCGTGGAGAACTTCTCGCCGCGGGTGGTGGAGCAGTTCGGCCTGGACTACGAATCGCTGGTGGCGGTCAAGCCCGACGTGATCCTGGTCCGGATGCCGGGTTTCGGCCTGCAGGGCCCCTGGCGCGACTACGTCGGCTGGGCGTTGAACATCGAGCAGACGTCGGGTATGTCGGCGGTCACCGGCTACGCCGACGGGCCGCCGTGCAACCCGCAGGGGCCCGCCGATCCCGTCGTTGGTGTGCACGCCGGTGTGGCGCTGCTGGCCGCGCTCGAGCATCGGAGCCGCACCGGGGAGGGCCGACTGATCGAGGTCGCCCAGATCGAGGTCGCCGCGTGTGTGACCGCCGAACCGGTGATCGAATACTCGATGACCGGTGTTGTCCAGCCACGGGTGGGCAACCGCCGGCGCGGTTATTTGCAAGGCGTCTACCCGACCCGCGAGGACGGAGTGTGGGTGGCTTTGTCCGTACCCGAGTCGGTGCCCGACCAGCCGGTCGACCACGACGTGTTCGACGAGATGGTCGCCGCCTGGACCCGCGTGCAGACAGCGGCTGCAATCGTGGAAGCCCTTCGGGCCCAGAATATCCCGGCGGAGCGGGTGATCACCGGCGACCAGATGTACGAGATCTCCCAACTCGACGCGCGCGGGTTCTACGAGGAGTTCGAGCATCCGATCACCGAGGCGCACCGTTATCCCGGTTGGCCGTTTCGCATCACCCCCGGGCCGACCCGGCACCACCGCACGGCCCCACCCACGCTCGGTCAGCACAACGACGAGATCCTGCGTGCCCTCGGCGTTTCCGACTACGAGCTGGCCACCTTGCGGGACCAACGCGTCATCGGCGAGCGGGCGCTGAACGCCTAGCGGTTTGCTGGGCCTTTTGTAACCAGGCTCACACGTGCAAAGCTGCTCGGCATGGCCGTCACTATTGCCCGTCCCAAGCTTGAAGGCGACATCGCCGTCGGCGACGACCGCCAGATCGGCTTCGCCGAGTTCGGCGCCCCGTGGGGGCGCGCGGTGTTCTGGTTGCACGGAACTCCCGGCGCCCGCCGGCAGATCCCGATGGAGGCCCGGGTCTATGCCGAGGACCACAACGTCCGTCTGATCGGCGTCGACCGCCCCGGCATCGGCTCGTCGACGCCACATCAGTACCCGACGATCTCCGCCTTCGCCGACGACCTGCGCACCATCGCGGACACGCTGGGGATCGACAAGATGGCCGTGGTCGGCCTGTCCGGCGGTGGTCCGTACAGCCTCGCCTGTGGCGCCGGGCTGCCCGACCGCGTGGTGGCCGTCGCCGTGCTCGGTGGCGTGGCACCGACGCAGGGTCCCGAAGCGATCAGCGGTGGCGCGATGAACCTCGGCCTGCGGGTCGCGCCGCTGCTGAAGTTCGGCGGGAGCCCGCTGCGGGTGGGGGCTAGCCTGGTGATCCAGTCGATCCGACCGGTCGCGTCCACCGCGCTCGACGTCTATGCCATGCTCTCACCCGCAGCCGACCGGCACCTGCTGACCCGTCCCGAGTTCAAGGCGATGTTCCTCGACGACCTGCTCAACGGCAGCCGCAAGCAGTTGGCCGCGCCGTTCAACGATGTCATCCTGTTCGCCCGCGACTGGGGATTCCGGCTGCATGAGGTGAAGGTCCCGGTCCGCTGGTGGCACGGCGACCACGACCACATCATCCCGTTCTCGCACGGCGAACACGTCGTGTCCCGGCTGCCCGACGCCGAGCTGTTCCATTTGCCGGAGGAAAGTCATCTCGCCGGGCTGGGCCGCGGCGAGGAGATCCTGTCCACCCTGATGAAGATCTGGGACGAGCGGGACTGACATGCTCGAGCCCGTCGATCTCCCCGCCGATCCCCCCGCGCTGTATCTCTACCTGACAGACATTCCGCGTGCGGGGATCGAGTACGGCCAATTGCTCACCGTGCTACCGCTGCAGCGGTTGCTGCCGGTTGGCGACGGGCATCCGGTGCTGGTGCTGCCCGGCCTGCTGGCCGGGGACGGCTCCACCTGGATACTTCGGCGCATCCTGCGCCGGCTCGGGTATCGGGCGCATGGCTGGCGGCTCGGCCGCAACGTCGGCCCGACAGCCAATGCGGTGGCCGGGATCGCCGACCGCCTCGAGAAGCTGCACAACCGATATGACGCTCCAGTCAGCCTGATCGGCTGGAGCCTGGGCGGCATCTTCGCACGTACGCTGGCCCGCCGTCATCCGTCGGCGGTACGCCAAGTGATCACGCTCGGCAGCCCGTTCGGCATGACAGACGCCAGCGAATCTCGCGCCACCCCGAGCTTCAAGCGATATCAGCACCTGCACGTCGTGGCGCACGAGTTGCCGCTGCCCATGGAAAGCGATCCGCTCCCGGTGCCCGCCACCGCGGTCTACTCGCGTTGCGACGGCATTGTCGCCTGGCGGACGTGCATGAACCCGCCATCGGAGCGTGCCGAAAACATCGAGGTGCGAAGCAGCCACATCGGCTACGGCCACCATCCGGCCGTGGTCTGGGCCATTGCAGATCGGCTGGCCCAGCCCCAGGGCGCATGGGAGCCGTTCCGGCCCCCAGCGGTGCTGCGGCCGCTGTTTCCGCGACCGGACACCCCCGAGCCAAGGGTGGCCACCGATCCCCACATGCGCCGCAGCCCGGCCTAGCCACCGGGTAGCCTCGCTCACGTGCTGCTCGCCTCGCTGGACCCCTCGGAAGTTACCGCCACCGACATCGCCGACGCGATACGCATCGACGGGGTGGTGCTGAGCCGCAGCGACTTGGTAGGTGCGGCAACGTCGGTGGCCGAGCGGGTCGGCGGCGCGCGCCGCGTCGCGGTGCTGGCTGCGCCGACGGCGTCGACGGTGCTGGCGATCACGGGCTGCCTGATCGCCGGCGTCCCCGTCGTCCCGGTGCCCTCCGATGTCGGCGTGGCCGAGCGCCGCCACATGCTTACCGACTCCGAGGTGGAGGCCTGGCTGGGGCCGGAGCCCGACCAGCCGGAGGGGCTGCCGCACATCCCGGTGCGGGTGCACGCCCGCTCCTGGCACCGATATCCCGAGCCGTCACCGGATGCCACCGCGATGGTGATTTACACGTCGGGCACCACCGGGCTGCCGAAGGGAGTGGAGCTGAGCCGGCGAGCGATCGCCGCGGACTTGGACGCGCTGGCGCAGGCTTGGCAGTGGACGGCCGACGATGTTCTGGTGCACGGGTTGCCGCTGTTTCACGTGCACGGACTGGTGCTGGGCCTGCTTGGGTCGCTGCGAATCGGAAATCGCTTCGTGCACACCGGAAAACCGACACCGGCCGGCTACGCCCAGGCCAGTTCCGAAGCCGGGGGCACGCTGTTTTTCGGTGTCCCCACGGTGTGGTCGCGGGTGGTTGCCGATCAGGCGGCGGCCGAGACGCTTCGATCGGCGCGGCTGCTGGTGTCGGGAAGCGCCCCGCTGCCCGTGCCGGTGTTCGACGGGCTGGCGCAGCTCACCGGGCACCAGCCCGTCGAACGCTATGGAAGTACGGAATCGCTGATCACCCTGTCGACGCTGGCGAACGGTGAGCGTCGCGCGGGCTGGGTGGGCCTACCGCTGGCCGGTGTGCAGACCCGGCTGGTCGACGACTCCGACGGGCCGGTGCCGCACGACGGGGAAACCGTTGGGAGGCTTCATGTTCGCGGCCCGATGCTGTTCGACGGCTACCTGAACCGGCCCGAGGCCACCGCCGAGGCCCTCGACGCCGACGGCTGGTACCGCACCGGTGACGTCGCGGTGGTCGATGATGGCGGGATGCACCGCATCGTCGGGCGCGAATCGGTCGACTTGATCAAGTCCGGCGGATACCGCATCGGCGCAGGGGAAATCGAGACGGCGCTGCTCGGACATCCGGGCGTGCAGGAGGCCGCGGTGGTCGGACTGCCCGACGAGGACCTGGGCCAGCGGATCGTCGCATTCATCGTCGGCTCGCCCGACCTGGGCGCCGACGAGCTGATCAACTATGTCGCCCAACAGCTTTCGGTGCACAAGCGTCCGCGTGAGGTACGGATGGTGGACTCGCTGCCGCGCAACGCGATGGGCAAGGTTCTCAAAAAGCAGTTGCTATCCGAGGGCTGAGGGCGACGGCGATGTGGACGTTGCTGGCCTGCATCTCATCCGACACGCAGGAGATTGCCAGCATTTTCAGCGGGCGTTATCGCGAACCTTCGCATAGCGTCGTCATGTGCAGATACGTGCTGGTAGGTTTCCAGGGGCTGGTTAGCGCTGCCCATGGGTGAGGTGAATCTTCCAGGCGGCTCCGCTGCGACGGTTGAAGCCAGTCCCCGGGTCGCACCGATGCGGCGGGTAGCGACCGCCTGCCTTGTCGGCTCGGCGATCGAGTTCTACGACTTCCTCATTTACGGCACGGCGGCAGCGCTGGTGTTTCCCACCGTGTTCTTC
>DATMMZ010000357.1:0-5757 GCA_035569455.1 Mycobacterium sp.
GCCACGGCCGCCAGCCCGGAGACCATCGTTTGAGAAATCCTCATCGCATCCATGCTCCTTGCGGTGACGCTCGGTCGACCCGGGAAGTGACCCGGGCCGAAACTTCTTGACCCTGAACCGCACAGTACATCGCTTGCCGGATGCAACGGTCGGTTGGTTACCGGGTAGACAGCAACATGACCCGGCCGTTGAACGAAGGCGCGGCGAACGAGGAATCCGAGCACGCCCTTAATTTCGGAATGGCGCTAGGCTTTTGTTGGCGCACAACATAACTCGGTAACCGCGGCGATCGACGCGCTCGAGATCGATTATCGGCCCAACGATTTCGCTCGAAATCGCACGCCACGACATGCCGCCGAGAACGCTGAAGACGTTTACCGTATCTGGTTTTCAAGTCCTCCCGCCAGGAACCACGGCTATCGGATGGATGAGGTCGATGCCTTCCTGGACGTTGTCGCGGCGCGTTTGAAGATGCGTAATCACCTGACTCCTGATGAGGTTCGCGCAATCGCTTTTCGACGGGCTCCCGTCGACCAGGGATATGACACACACGAGGTTGATAGCTTCGTCGACGAGGTGGAGGCGACCCTTGCTGGAAATCGGCGGACAACACCGCGGCGGCGAATAGCCGTGCCGGACACGCCGCGCGCCGACCATCGACCGCTGCATCTGCGCCGCGGGAATAGGAATCGGGCTGCGGTCGTCTCTCTAGCCGCTTCCGTACTCGGCTTTAGCTTGGTCGGCGCGCTTTGCGGCATCGTTAGTGGCGTCATCGCACTACTTCAAATCAGGCATACTCATCAGGGTGGTCGCGCATTAGCTGTCGCCGGCCTGGTGATTCCGGAGGCCTGGGTGGTGGTCATCGTGACTTGGCTTGTGGAATGAGCCAGAACCTCCTGGCAGGACGCGGTGCGGTGGTGACCGGGGGCAGCCGTGGCATCGGGCGCGCAGTCGCTGACCTGCTCTGTAGCTTGGGCGCCGCCGTGGTGGTCAACGGGCGCGACCCCCGTGTGGTGGAGGAGGCCGTCGCTGCGATCGCAGCGTCGGGAGGCCAAGCCACAGCGGTGGTCGGGGCTGCGGACGATGAGCGTGTCGCCGCGGCGCTTGTCGAAGAGTGCGTGAGCATGTTCGGACGGTTGGACGTCCTAATCAATTGCGCCGGGATCGCCGAACCCCCCCGCGCCTCGATCCTTGATATCGCGCCGGCACAATTCGACCGACTGATAAGTGCCCACCTCGGCACGGCGTTTCACACCTGCCGGGTCGCGGCGCCCGTCATGGCAGCCCAGGGGTCCGGGTCCATCATCAACACCAGCTCCATGGCGTTCCTCGGCGACTACGGCGGCACCGGTTACCCCGCGGGCAAAGGCGCCGTCAACGCGCTGACGATGGCGATGGCCGCGGAGCTGAAGGCCCATGGCGTGCGCGCCAACGTGGTGTGTCCCGGGGCGAAGACGCGGCTGTCCACCGGCGCCGACTACGAAGAGCACATCGAGGATCTGTACCACCGCGGGATAATTGATGAGACGACCATGCGGATCGCGTTGGACGCCCCTCCGGCCTCGTTTGCTGCCCCGATCTACGCGTATCTTGCCAGCGACTTGGCACGTGATGTGACAGGCCAGATCTTCGCTGCTGCAGGCGGATTCGTCGGCAGCTTCGATCGGCCAACGCCGCGCGTGCTGGCGTACCGCGATCACCGCGACGCCGAACCGTGGTCGGTTGCCGACCTGCACGCGATGATCAACCCGAGCTAACCGACGAGCGCCAAGACCATCAGCAGGACGGCGCCCATCGAGCTGCGTTCTTCCCTGAACCGATTTGCGGCCGATAACGTATCCAGGAGAGTGACGAGCCGACGCGAGGCATCCGGCCGCCCACCGATCGAATCGCTCTGGGTCGGAGGGCGGATGGATGGTCGTGATCGCGGTGGCGCGAACAGTCATGACAGTTCTCTATCACCCCTCTTGAACTGCCCCTTTGTAGTGATGGATTCAAGAGTGGGGACGAAACAACCGGGAAGCTGAGTGCGAGATATGGCCGGCTACGAAGATTCCGAGAAGCTGCTGCCAGTAGTGGAAGCGCCGTCAATGCGGCCGCTTCGGATCCTTGTTGTCGGCGCCGGCGTGAGCGGCATTTCCGTTGCCCGGGGATTGCTGCGTGACGGACATGACGTCACCGTCTTCGACCAGCGGTCGAATGTACAGGCCGGCGGCGGCGCCGTGACCACCTGGTCCAATGGCGAGACGGTTCTGCGGCAGTTGGGCGTCGATATGAGCGCCGCCGGTCAGCTGCTGTCCGGCGTGCGGGTGATGACCTCTA
Organism: Mycobacterium sp.; assembly: GCA_035569455.1. GTDB lineage: Bacteria > Actinomycetota > Actinomycetes > Mycobacteriales > Mycobacteriaceae > Mycobacterium. Next base: position 2,323 of record DATMMZ010000357.1, read on the forward strand.
CCGGTCGCCCGCTCGCCACATTGGACGTGACCGCGATGGTGGACCGGCTCGGCGCACCTGTCCGCATGGTTCCGCGGCGTGATCTGCTGGAAAGGCTGCTGGAAGGCTTTCCGACTGATCGCATCCGATGCAACGCCCGCGCGGTCGGTGTCGTCACCAGGCCCAATGGTGTGCGGGTCGAGTTCGAAGACGGCAGCTCGGCCGAAGGAGATGTGCTGATCGGTGCGGATGGCCTGCATTCGGTGGTCCGGGATGTCGTCGGCGGGCAAGACGCCGAGCCGACCGGCTGGTGCAGCTGGCAGGGACTGGTCACGCTTCCGGACTTCGCCAACGATCACGTCGCAATGATCATCATCGGCGAACACGGGAATACCGGTTTGTGGCCGGCTGGTGGCTCCGATCTGCAGTGGTGGTTCGACTTGCCATGGTCTTACGACTTCGTCCGACCGCAACGCCCGATCGAGGTCATTCGGTCAAATTTCACCGGATGGTCCGACTCGGTCGATCGGGTACTGGCGACGCTGACCGACGATGATCTGGCCAGTTCGCCGTTCCCGCATTTTCGGCATCCAATTCCCCGGCCGGGCAAGGGAGCGGTGACACTGCTTGGCGACGCCGCACACACGATGCCGCCCACCCTTGCGCAAGGAACCAATCAGGCGCTGCTCGACACGATGGTGCTGTGTAAGGCGCTGTCCGACCTGCGAAAAAGACGGAACGGCGGCTCGGGTGATGTTTCGAGGGCGCTGCGGTGGTACGAGAACACCAGACGCCGGAAGGTCAGGGCGGTGTCCCGGGTGGCGTCGCTGCAGGTGGCCCACGGTGAGGCCGTGCTGAGGCCTGCGACGTATGTCTCGGACCGGTTCCAGACCTGGGCACTCACCATGTTTCTACGCTCGACGAGTCACCACCGGATGGCCGCGGAGATCAGCCGGGACCTCGCGGTCGCGACGAGTGCACCGTCGTGTCCGTCCTGAGTTCGGTGATGGTCGACTCGGACGATCCCATACGCGTACGAAGCGATTTCGACGCTCCCTCACGCTGGCTTTGGCTCGTCAAGTGGTGTGTGCTGGCCGTCCCGCACTATCCGATATTGATATCTCTGTACTTGGTTTATCCGCTGACGACGATCGTTGCCGGCGTCGCGATCCTGTTCACCGGACGCTATCCGCGCCCCATCTTCGACTTCAACGTCGGCGTGCTGCGGTGGTCGTGGCGACTCATGAACTACCGATTCCCGATGAATAGCACCGACAGGTACCCGCCATTCACCCTCGCGGCTCGACCGGACTACCCGGGCGATCTCGAGGTCGACTATCCAGAACGCCTCTCGAACTGGGCCGTGCTGGTGAAGTGGTGGCTGCTGGGATTGCCCCAGATACTCCTGTGCTGGGCGATGGAGCCGCTGTTGCAGGTGCTCACAGTTATCGCCGCGGTGGCGCTGTTGTCCACCGGGACGATCCCCCGGGGCATGTACGACCTCCTCATGGGCATCGTGCGATGGCGCTATCGGGTGGCGGTGTATGTATCTTTGATGCGTGACGAATACCCGCCGTTCCGATTGGACCTAGGTAGCAGATAACGCGCAGTAATCCGTTATTCCCCTTCGTATACCGATTTGGTCAGCCGATCTTCGACCGGCTTTTCTACAACCGGTACCGTCGAGCGGCGCTCGCGCACGCGACCGGCCGGCTGCTGATGGTCGGTCTCGGGCCGGGGACCGACTTGAAGTTCGTACCGCCAGCGGTGACCACGGTCGCCGCCGTGGAGCCGGTGGCAGCGTTCCGGCGAAACGCGGCGCGTCTTGCCCTCCGCCACGGCGTCGCAGCCGACATCGTGGATGGGACGGGTGAGTCGATTCCGTTCCCGGATGACAGTTTCGACTCGGTGCACATCGGTCTGGTGCTGTGCTCGGTCGACGATGTAGCCGCGACACTGAGCGAGATCCGGCGTGTGCTGGCACCGGGAGGCAGGCTGGTCGTCCTCGAGCATGTCCGCGGAGAGGGCGCGACGGGCCGGTTCCAGGACTTGGTCGCTAAGCCATGGTCCTGGTTGGCTGCCGGTTGCGAGCCGAACCGCCGAACCATCGAGTCCATTGCGGCGGCCGGCTTCGATACCACGGGACTGCGCAGCATTCCGCGGACCCCGGTGCCGTTTCCGTGTAAACCCCATCTGCAGGGATTCGCCACCGTAGTCAAAAGCAACGCCTGAAATCCGTGAATATTCTGCGTGTGCATTGAACCGCGGCGCCGTGACGAACGTCACTGGAGTGGCCCATGTTTGTCACGCCGGTCAAGAAGGGATGTGCCATGAATTTTTCGGTGTTGCCGCCCGAGGTCAATTCGGCGCGGATGTATGTCGGTGCGGGGTCCGGCCCGATGCTGGCGGCCGCGGCTGCCTGGGACGGGTTGGCCGGCGAATTGGGCTCGGCAGCGGCCTCCTTCGGGTCGGTGACCTCGGGACTGGCAGGGGAGTCATGGCAGGGCGCGGCGTCGGCGGCGATGACGGCCGTGGCCGCACGCTACGTGGGGTTCTTGAACGCGGCGGCGACCCAAGCCGGTGGCGCAGCCGCCCAGACCAAGGCGGCGGCCGCCGCGTTCGAGGGGGCGCGGGCGGCCACGGTGCATCCGGCGATGGTGGCGGCCAACCGCACCAACCTTGTGTCGCTGGTGACCTCGAACCTGTTCGGGCAAAATGCGCCCGCGATCGCGGCGACCGAGGCCAACTATGAGCAGATGTGGGCCCAGGACGTGGAAGCGATGGCGGGCTATCACGCCGGGGCCTCGGCGGCCGCCGCGCAGCTGTCGCCGCCGCTGCAGGCATTGCACGGTCTGGCTACCCGGCTCGCCGGAGTTCTGGGTCTCAATCCGGTCGTCAGCCCCGTGCCCGGGAATCCGGACTTGATGAGCCAAACCCTCAATGTCGGACCCCTGTCGATCACGTCTTTCGCCGACACTGGCAACAACTTCGATGCCGCCATTTTCTCGACCCCGCTCTTCACGGGCACCTTTACTTCCGGGGCCGAGCCGGCATTGGGTTTGGGAGAAACCGGCCAGACACTGATCGCTTTTCAAAGTCCGGTCGTCCCGGCCCTGAACAGTGAGATCGCCCTGCCCTTCACCGACCCCTTGTCCCCGCTGTTCGCCGCGCTCCTCCCACTGAACTTCTGACCGCCGGCGAAGGTCCTACTCGACGCTGACAGCCTCGATGATGTTCAGTCGCGCCGCGCGTCGCGCGGGTGGCACCGACCCGAGCAGGCTGATCGCCACCGCGCCGATGGTGAAGACCAGCGCCATTGGGCTTGGCCGGAAGCTGACCTGGAAATTCATCATGTCTCCGCTGACAAGACTGAAGAGCCACTGATCCGTCAGGCCGAACACCAGTCCCAACACACCGCCGACGACGCCGATGCCTGCCGCCTCGGCCAGCACCATC
>DATMMZ010000358.1:0-3892 GCA_035569455.1 Mycobacterium sp.
CGGGTCTCGAAATCCACACAGCTGGGCAGCCGGTGCAGAAAAGTGCGGATCACCTGCACGTGGGAGGCTCCGATGCGTCCTGCGCGCTGGGCTTGGGCGGTGGCGCTCAGCCGTGGGGGCAGCGGTTGGCCGGTCAGCGCCCGCCGCTGGCCGAGATCGGCGGCCTCGGCCACCCGCCGGCTAGCTTCACCGCGGGTGATGTGCAACCGGTCGGCCAATGCCCTGGGCAGTCTGGCGCCCAGCTCGGTGTCGTCGGCCTGCTCAGCGAGCTGATTGATCAACGCATGTTGGGGCACCGGCAATCGCCGCGCCACTCGTTCCAAGCGGTCCAACAGCCGCAACCGCTCCGGAGTGGTCAGCGCGTCGAACGACAGCTCGCACGCGCGCTCCACGACAGCGTCGAGCGCGTCGAAAACCTCGACGACCTCCTCACGACTACTCGAAAGCATGTTCGAATACTACGCCGGCCTACCGACAAGAAATCCCCTGGCTGAAGCCACTGAAACCAAAGTGGCACAAGTGATTCCGCTGCCAGAACCTACTGAGCCTTGTGCGAAACGTCCGCCACCAACCCGCCATCCACCACGAACTCGGCCGCCGTCGCATACCCCGATTCGTCGCTGGCGAGAAAGAGCACGAACGACGACACATCTTGTGGTTCACCAGGCCGGCCGAGCGGGATGTTGAGCATGTCCTGGGGAAGTTTGGCGGTCATCTGGGTGCGGATGAAACCCGGGTGAATTGAGTTGACCCGTATGTTGTTTGGCGCCAATTCCAGCGCCGCGGACTTGGTCAGACCGCGAACCGCCCACTTGGAGGTCACATACCCGTGCACCCACGCGGCACCCCGCAGGCCCTCGATGGATGAGATGTTGACGATCGAGCCTCCGCCCGCCGCGATCATCGGATCGACGACGGCCTGAATGCCCAACAGCGTGCCGGTGACGTTGACGTCGAGGATCTGTTGCCACTTGGCCAGGTCGAAGGTCTTGAGTGGCCCGTAGTTGATGATCCCGGCGTTGTTGACCAGGACGTTCAGCTTGCCGAACTCGTCCACCGCCGTGGCGGCCGCGGCCGTCCATTCCGAGGGCTGTGTCACATCGAGATGCACATAGCGCGCGGCGGCGCCCAATTCGTCGGCCAGTGCCTTACCTTCCGCATCGAGGATGTCGCCGAGCACTACCTTGGCACCTTCCGCGACGAGCAGTCGGGCATGAGATGCCCCCATGCCGCGGGCGGCGCCGCTGATCAGTGCAACTTTTGCATCCACGCGTCCCATGACGGGTCACGCTACCCGAGGGTTTCGCGCCGTTAGAACCTGTTCTAATCTGCGTTTGAGGATCGGAGGTGAGCGTCGTGGCCCCGCTACTCACGGCCTGCAGCGGATTCCTGTTTGCCGTCTTGTGGATGGACCTGATTTTCGACGTTCAGGTCCTGGCGCACCGAAGCGCGGGTGAACAACTGCCCGAGCCGGTGCTGGCGTCGATCGCAAACTACTACCATCGCGCGACGACCACATCGCGCCCGATGAGCCGGTTGATCGTTCTTGCGATGGTTATCCTATTGGGCGCGTTGGTATTTCAGGCGATCCACGGTCACGACCCCGGGTGGCTCCTGCTCACGTCGGCCGGGCTGGCGGGAGTCCCTGTGGTGCTGGCACTGACGCACACGGTTCCCTACGCGGTTCGACTCGGAAAGCGCACCGACAGCGCGCCCGAACAGACCCGGTTGGCCCGATCCATCTACCGGGATCACCTCATCTGCGCCGGTTGCATGCTGGCGTTCCTGGTCGTTTGGGTGATGCATACCCTGATGATCTGACGCACCGGTGCGAGGGGTCTTAGTTGCGACGCGCTGGACCTGGCTGGCCCCGTCAATGGGGTCCGTACTAAACTAGAACACGTTTCAGTTCCTTTCGCATCGGTCAAGCTTTCCAGGAGTAGGCATGCACACCGCCATTTGCGATGAGCTCGGCATCGAGTTTCCGATCTTCGCCTTCACCCACTGCCGCGATGTCGTCGTCGCTGTCAGCAAGTCCGGGGGTTTCGGCGTGCTCGGGGCGGTCGGTTTCACCCCTGAGCAACTGGAGATCGAGCTCAATTGGATCGACGACAACATCGGCGACCACCCCTACGGCGTCGACATCGTCATTCCGAACAAGTACGAGGGCATGGACTCCCACCTGTCGGCCGAGGAGCTTGCCAAGTCGCTGCGGGCGATGGTGCCGCAGGAGCACCTGGATTTCGCCAAGAAGATCCTCGCCGACCACGGCGTCCCGATCGACGACAGCGACAAGGACAGCCTGCAGCTGCTCGGGTGGACCGAGGCGACGGCGACCCCGCAGGTCGAGGTGGCGCTCAAGCACCCGAAGGTGTCGATGATCGCCAACGCGCTCGGCACCCCGCCGGCGGAGATGATCAAGCACATTCACGAGGCCGGTCGCAAGGTTGCCGCGCTGTGCGGGTCGCCGTCGCAGGCGCGCAAGCACGCCGAGGCGGGCGTCGACATCGTCATCGCACAGGGTGGTGAGGCCGGCGGTCACTGCGGCGAGGTGGGCTCAATCGTGTTGTGGCCGCAGGTCGTCAAGGAGGTCGCCCCGGTTCCGGTGCTGGCGGCGGGTGGCATCGGCAGCGGCCAGCAGATCGCGGCGGCGCTGGCCTTGGGCGCCCAGGGCGCGTGGACCGGTTCGCAGTGGCTGATGGTCGAGGAATCCTCGAACACCCCGGTTCAGCAGGCGGCATACGTCAAGGCGTCCAGCCGGGACACCGTCCGCAGCCGTTCATTCACCGGCAAGCCGGCCCGGATGCTGCGCAACGACTGGACCGAGGCCTGGGAGCGGCCGGACAACCCGAAGCCGCTCGGTATGCCGTTGCAATACATGGTTTCCGGCATGGCCGTGCGGGCCACGAACAGGTACCCGAACGAATCCGTCGACGTGGCGTTCAATCCGGTCGGTCAGGTCGTTGGGCAGTTCACCAAGGTGGAAAAGGCGGCGACCGTCATCGAGCGCTGGGTGCAGGAGTACCTGGAGGCGACGACGAGGCTGGACGAACTCAACGCCGCCGCTGCCGTCTGACGGGCTACTCGTCGACTTCGTGCTTGCCGGTGAAAACTTCTTTCACCCTGTCGACCGCGTCGGTCGCGATGTCGATGGAGTTCTGGACGATGCCGCTCGCACCACCCTTGATGTCTCCCCGGATGATGTCGCTGGCGTTTTCGACGATGTCGGAGGCTTTCTCGACCGCGTTGGTCGCGATGTCCTTCGCCGCGTCGACCGCATCTTTGGGATTGAAGGCCATCGGAGACTCCTGTTCGTTGGCGGATGCTTGATACGACTCTAGACCCGGTAGTTGACCAAGCTGCGCCAGTACTCCTCCGGTATCTCGTTGCCGGAGCGCAGTATTCGTCCCAACCCGACGGCCATCGCAATTCCGAGCAGGCCGAGCAATAATCCGGCCAGCGCGATGACCGCCCACAGCACGGCGGTGACGGTCGGCCAGGGAGACAGCACGGCCAGCACGGGTGCGAAGAAGAAGCCCGTGCCGATGTACCACGCCGAGCCGGCGCGATCGGACGCGAGGACGAACCGCAGCCAGCGTGGAACCGGGGATTGAACAGGCCCGCCGTTGCGCATATCTCCAGGTTATCCGGAGGGCGGGAAGAACCCTGCCCCGGTGAACCATCCCGGCTGCCATCCTTGGGCTCCCAGACACAGCATCGGCAGCCCGTCAGGAGTCTGTGCCGCCGATTGCGGACCCGGACACGGCGCACCGTTCTGCTGCACGCCGTACAGCGCATAGGAGATGACCCAGTACCCGGTTGTGGCGGCCGGGAACTGGTTGGGGGGCGGGAAATGGCAGGCCTCGGCCTGGCCGCTGGGGCCGCGGCCGAA
>DATMMZ010000359.1:0-4130 GCA_035569455.1 Mycobacterium sp.
GGAGCCGCCACAGTCATCACCGATGAAAGCATACGCCCGGATGTACTCGCAAAAGCGTTGGAAAACCGCGGATTTGACTCGCTCGTGGTGGCTGAACATTCACATATCCCCGCATGTCGGGCCACGCCGTTCCCAGCGGGCGGCGAGCTGCCGCGCGAGTATTACCGGTCCTACGATCCATTCGTCGCGCTGACAGCGGCCGCTCTCGCAACATCCCAACTTCTCATTGGGCCGGGAGTGCTTCTGTTGCCGCAACGGGACGCGATCGAAACGGCGAAGGCGGTTTCCAGCCTCGATCAGATATCCGCGGGTCGATTGCTGCTCGGGCTGGGCCTGGGCTGGAACCTCGAAGAGGCCGCCGATCACGGCGTTGAAGCCACGATGCGCGGCAAACTGCTCGACGAGAAGCTGGCCGCGATGAAAGAACTATGGGCCAACGAGGAAGCCGAGTTTCACGGCCACCACGTCGATTTCGATGCCACCTACTGCTGGCCCAAGCCCGTACAGAAGCCGCATCCGAAGATTTACATCGGCGGATTCACTGCGGCCACGGTATCCCGAGCGCGACGGCATCACGCTGGGTGGATGCCCATGGCCGTCCCGGTTGCGGACATGGTCCCCGCACAGCTGGGCCTGCTCGACGGTGCAACCGACATTCCAGTCAGTGTCATCGTCCCCGAAAGCGTAGAACCCGCTGTCTTGGACGCTTACCGCCAGCATGGCGCAGAACGAGCGTTCATCCTCCTTTCCACCAAACCCGAATCGGAAACGCTCCAACTGCTCGACAGCATTGCGGCACTCACCGAAACATACAGCTGAGCCGTGCACGCCGGCCGGCGCCTGGGCGGACCTTGCCAAATATGCCGAATATGTAACTGTGGCAATGCATTAAAGGGAGAGAGAGGACACGCTATGACGAGCGGCTCGCTAGATGACACGCAATTGCTCGACCTCGGCGGCAGCCAAGAAGAGCGGGTAGCCCGCCGGGTGGCCGAGTTGTTTGACAGCGACGCGCAATTCCGCGCCGCCGCTCCCGTTCCCGAGGTAATCGAGGCGGCCTGCAGGCCCGGTCTGCGTTTGACCGAAGTGTTTGAGACGCTCGTCGAGGGTTATGCCGATCGTCCCGCGCTTGGGCAACGTGCCCGTGAGCTGGTGACCGATGCCGGCACCGGCCGCACATCGGTACGCCTCTTGCCCCAGTTCGACACCATTAGCTACCGCGAGTTCTGGGACCGGGTGCGGGCGATTGCCCGCGCCTGGCGGCACGACCCCGTTCATCCCGCGACCGCCGGCGATGTGGTCGCGACGATCGGATTCGCCAGCGCTGACTACTTGGTCGTCGACATGGTGTGCGCCTACCTCGCGCTGGTGACGGTCCCGCTGCCGCATAACGCCCCGGTATCGCGATTGCAGCCGATCATCGAGGAGTGCGAACCCAGGATCGTGGCCGTCAGTGTGGAGTGCCTCGATCTCGCGGTCGAGTCCGTGCTGAGCAGTCCGTCGGTGGGCCAGGTCATGGTGTTCGACTACCAGCGCGAAGTTGATGAGCAGCGGGAGAACTTCGAGCGGGCTCGTGCCCGCCTGCGGGAGGCGGGAGCACAGGTCGTTGTGACCACGGTGGACGAGGTCGTCGAGCGCGGCAGCCTACTGCCGGTCGAGCCGGCGTACGCCGAGGGTAGCGAGGAGCGTCTGGCGATGATCTTGTACACGTCCGGCAGTACGGGGGCGCCCAAAGGTGCCATGTACACCGAGGGGATGGTCGCCAAGCATTGGACGGGGCTCTACTTGTCGCCGGGCGTCCCTGTTCTCAATGTGAATTTCATGCCACTGAACCACCTCGGTGGAAGGGTGCCGTTGGCATCGGCGTTCATCGCCGGGGGTACCAGCTACTTCGTACCCAAGTCCGATCTGTCGACGCTATTTGACGACTGGGCGCTGGTGCGGCCCACTCAGATGGTTCTGGTTCCGCGTGTGGTGGACATGTTGTTTCAGCACTACCGCACCGGGGTCGACCGCCGGGTCGCCGAAGGCGCAGACCCGACAGACGCCGAGAAGGACGCCGCGGCCGAGTTAAGGGTGCGGGTGGGCGGCCGGGTGGTCGGTGGTCTTCTCGGCAGCGCCCCGCTGGCCGCGGAGATGAAGGCGTTTCTGGCCTCGGGGCTCGACGTCCACATCGCCGACGCCTACGGGCTGACCGAGACCGGAACGGTCACCTTGGATGGTGTGATCAGTCGCAAGCGGGTGCACGACTACAAGCTGATCGACGTTCCCGAACTGGGTTACTTCCGCACCGATCGGCCTTACCCGCGTGGGGAATTGCTGGTCAAAACCGACATGATGACGCCGGGCTACTACAAGCGCCCAGAGCTCACCGCCGCGGTGTTCGACGCGGACGGGTATTACCGAACCGGTGACGTGATGGCCGAGATCGAGCCCGATCACCTGGTCTATGTAGATCGCCGCAACAACGTGCTCAAGCTCGCCCACGGCGAGTTCGTCGCTACCTCGAACCTGGAGGCTGTGTACAGCGCAGCTCCACTGGTGCGGCAGATCTTCGTGTACGGCAACAGCGAACGGTCAAGCCTGTTGGCTGTCATCGTGCCGACCCTCGAGGCACTCGGCGAGTTCGGCGACGACATCGACGCGGTGAAGACCGCTCTGCACAAGTCGCTGAAGCAGTGCGCCGCGGCCGCGCAGTTGCCGTCCTACGAGGTGCCAGTCGACTTCATCATCGCGACGGAACCCTTCACCGAGGAGAACGGGTTGTTGTCCGGTGTGGGCAAGCTGCTGCGGCCCTGGCTCAAGGAGCATTACGGCGCGCGGCTCGAGCAGATGTACACCGAAATCGCCGCCGCGCAGCTCGACGAGATGCGGGCACTGCGTCAGACGGCGGCCGATCGACCCGTGGTGGAGACGCTTACCGCCGCCATCCGCGCCTTGCTCGGGAGCGCGGGTGCCAACGCCGAACCCGACGCCCATTTCACCGACCTTGGTGGAGATTCGTTGTCGGCGTTGACATTCTCCAACTTGCTCGAGGACATCTTTGGGGTCGAGGTGCCGGTCGGCGTGATCATCAGCCCGACCAATAGCGTCGGAATACTGGCGGACTACATCGAGACACAGCGCAGCACGAGCGCGCAGCGTCCGACCTGCTCGTCCGTTCACGGCCGCAACCCGACCGTGGTTTTGGCCGGCGAGCTGACGTTGGACAAGTTCATCGATGCCGAGACTTTGTCTACCGCACGGTCATTGCCGCGTTTCACGGGTGCACGTGCGCCCTACACTGTCCTCCTGACCGGTGCGAACGGCTGGCTGGGTAGGTTTTTGACCCTGGAGTGGTTGGAGCGACTGTCCCGGCGAGGTGGCAAGCTGATCGCGATGGTGCGTGGCCGCGACGCCGACGACGCCAGAATGCGGATGGAGAAGGTGTTCGACAGCGGTGACCCCGAGTTGCTGAGCCGTTTTCGGCTGCTGGCCCCACACCTCGAGGTGCTGCCCGGTGATATCGGCGATCAGGATCTCGGACTGGACGCGGCGACCTGGCAGCGGCTGGCCGACAGTGTAGATCTGATCGTGCACCCGGCCGCACTGGTCAACCACGTGCTGCCTTACGACCAGCTGTTCGACCCGAATGTCGTTGGGACCGCTGAGCTCATCCGACTGGCCATCACTACTCGAATCAAGCCGGTCACCTATCTGTCCACCATCGCGGTGGCGCGGACGGTGCCGCCCGGCCAGTTCGAAGAGGACGGCGATATCCGCCGGGTCAGCCCCATCCGCCCGATCAATGACGGTTACGCGAACGGCTACGCCAACAGCAAGTGGGCCGGGGAGGTCCTGCTGAGGGAAGCCAACGACCTGTGTGGAGTGCCGGTAGCGGTGTTCCGGTCTGACATGATCCTGGCGCACACCCGATACCGCGGGCAGCTCAATGTGTCTGACATGTTCACCCGGCTGATCCTCAGCCTGCTGGTGACCGGCATTGCGCCGCACTCATTCTACGAAAGCGACGGTGTCGGCTGCCGGGCGTGGGCACATTACGACGGCCTGCCGGTCGATTTCATCGCCGCGGCGATCACCATGATCGGCACCCGGGTCACCGCGGGTTACCGCTCCTTCGACGTGCTGAA
>DATMMZ010000360.1:0-5264 GCA_035569455.1 Mycobacterium sp.
TCTCCCAACTAGCCGAAAGGAGCGCCGATGAGTGCCAAGCCCGACGTCCACATCGAGATTGTCTCTGGAAGGCTGATTCCCGAAACGTGGGTTGAGATGGAAAGCGTCGGCCCGTTCTTCAAAGCCAAGAGCGCTGGGATGTTTGTGGGCGACTATGTCGAAACCGACGGCGGAGAGGTCCATTTCATGTTCCGCGGTGGCCACATCAACGGTCACCCGCGGACGCACTTCGCAGAGCCCGCAAGCCGTTTCAACGAGGATGTCCTAGCCTCCTACACGTGCACTGGTCGCGCGCAGGCCATCCATGACAACGGAGAAAACTGGGACGTCTAAGACACCGTGGCTTGTCAGTGGTCCGATCGGAAGATCGACGGCGGTCCCCAGCCCGGGCCGTCGAAGCAGCTGTCGCCATGCTGCTCCGCGCAGAGCAGTACCGGCTTCCCGGGAGGAGGCGGCGGCGTTCCGGTCTGCCGGGGAGTGACATACGGAGCACCCCGGGTTGTGGCACTGCCGGCCCGTTCCCTGTAGTAGGCCTTTATTTCGTAAGGCACCGGAACGTGTGGGTCGGTCGTGACAACCAGCGTCCAGTGCTGGTTGACGACGTTCGTGCTGTTGGCCCAGTACTGTCCACCCGACTGCCGTGGGCCTATCAGAACAACCACGCCGTCGACGTCTTTTGCGGCGGAGCCCGTTACGGTCACCGCGGTACCTGACTCGTTAATCGCCAATTGGTCAAACGAACCGAGCGTGGATGTATGCTCCGGCTTCGGTTTGATGGTGTGTGCCGCAGAATTGGTACCGCCGGAACCATTGTCGTGGGTGAACCCAACGACTATCGACGTGACCGCGGTGACAAGTGCCGCGCCGATCGTGCCGATCATTCCCATCTTGGCCACCGAGACAGAGTCACCCTCGCCCGTGCGCTTATCGACTCCGACCGCGTCTCGCTTGCGCATTCGCTTCCGTGACGCCGGCTGTCCCGGTGGGGTGCTGATCGGTTGTGCGGGCGATGTCATGGCTCCACCTCCGTACGCGGAGCTCGTAGCAGCAGTGTGTTGCCTCGTGGCGGCTCCCGCTCTCGGTGTCGTTACCTCTACCGGTGTCAGCATCGTGGCGCACGATCACCCGCAGCACCTGCGTAGTGCGCTACTCAACTTCGCCGTGGCGATCGTCGGGTCGTGGAACTTGTGATGCCTATGGGGTTTATGTGGCATCTGTGATACGGCCACGGGATATCGGAGTCTCAAACTTCGAGTGGGCGTCACCGTCGCGGAGTGTCCCACCGCCTATCCTTTGAGGACCCCCGCAAACGCTGGGGTCCGGGATCGGCGGAGGGTCGGATGACGGCCGTAACGGCCTGCCGGACGTGTGGCACCGAGCCTCTGGAGAATGCGCGGTTTTGCCACAGTTGCGGCTCACCAGTCAACGACCCCGCTACCCGCGCGGAGTACAAGCAAGTCACGGTCCTGTTCGCCGACGTGGTCCACTCGATGGGCATCGCCTCCGCCGTCGGGGCGGAGCGGCTGCGCGAAATCATGACTGAACTCGTCGACCGTGCGAAAGCGGTGGTGCAGCGCTGCGGCGGCACGGTCGACAAATTCACCGGCGACGGCATCATGGCAGTGTTCGGCGCGCCAATGGCGTTGGAAGACCACGCCGTTCGTGCCTGTCGTGCGGCGCTGGGTATTCAAGATGAGACCGTCTCGCTGGCCGCGGAGGTGAAAGACCGCGACCGTGTGGATCTGCAGTTGCGCGTGGGACTTAACTCCGGTCGGGTGATCGCCGGTGAAATCGGTTCAGGACCGTTCGGGTACACCGCCGTCGGTGAGCAAGTCGGTATGGCACAACGGATGGAATCCGTCGCCCCGCCCGGTGCCGTCATGGTCAGCGAGTCCACCGCCCGGCTGATCAAGGACGTTGCGGTGCTCGGTGAGATGGAGATGGTAAGCATCAAGGGCGCCCACGCTCCGGTGCCCGCGCGCCGTCTCGTGGCGATGGAGTCACACCGCGGCCCCCTGGGTCGCTCTGAAGCGAAACTGGTGGGGCGCCGACAGCAAATCGGAGCCCTTACCGAACTGCTCGATCGCTCAATGAGTGGACACGGTGGTGTCGTCGGCGTCGTCGGGGCCGCGGGTATCGGCAAGAGCCGCGTGGTGCGCGAGGCTGCGGCGATCGCGGCTGCACGCGGTGTGGACGTCTTTTGGACCTTCTGCGAGTCCTTGGCCAGCGAGATCCCATTCCACGCCGTTTCGTGCCTGCTGCGAGCGGCCGCCGGGGTCGGTGAGCTGAACGGCGCCGCCGCGCGCGTACAGGTGCGCGCTCGGTTTTCCGGCGCCGACCCCGAGGATCTGCTGCTGCTCGACGACCTGCTCGGCATCGCCGACCCCGACGTTGCGCCCCCTTACATGGACCCCGACGCCCGCCGGAGGCGGCTGACGGCGCTGGTGAATGGCGCCTGGCTCGCCCGTGCCACACCGGCGGTCTTCGTCATTGAAGACGCCCAGTGGGTCGACGACATCAGCGAGTCGATGCTGGCGGATTTCCTCGCAGTGGTACCGCAGACGCCCACGGTGGTGGTGATTACGCACCGCCCCGACTACCGGGGTGCGTTGACTCGGGCGGCCGGCGCACAGACGATTGCCCTTGCCCCGCTGAGTAATTCAGACACCACGGCGCTGATCACCGAGCTACTGGGTACTGATTCGTCGGTAGATGAGCTGAGCATGACCATCGCCGATCGCGCCTCCGGTAACCCGTTCTTCGCCGAGGAGATCGTTCGCGACCTGACAGAGCGTGACGTGCTCGTCGGCGACCGCGGCGCTTATGTCTGCCGCACGGATGTCGCCGAGGTGAGCGTGCCCGCGACGCTGCAGGCGGCCATCGCCGCCCGCATAGACCGCCTGGAACCGAGGGCCAAGAGGTGCGTGAGCGCCGCGGCCGTGATCGGGTCGCGATTCGGCATCGACCTGCTCGCCGAGTTGCAGGTGGAGGCAGCCCTGGATGAGCCGGTCAACGCCGGGCTGATCGATCAGGTGAGCGCCAGCCCGGACGCCGAGTACGCGTTCCACCACCCGTTGATCCGCGCGGTCGCCTATGAATCGCAACTGAAATCCGATCGAGCTCAGCTGCACGGGCGCCTGGCGCAGGTGATCGAGGCGCGGGACCCCGCCTCTGTCGACCAGAACGCAGCGTTGATCGCCGAACACGTGCAGGCCGCGGGTGACATCGCCGGAGCATATGGGTGGCACATGCGTGCCGGGGCGTGGTTGTCCATACGCGATATCACCGCCGCCGACCAGAGTTGGGAGCGGGCACGGGACCTCGCCGACAGGTTGCCGACAGCCGATGGGCATCGCACCGCGATGCGCATCGCTCCCCGTGCGTTGTTGTGCGCCAACGCCGGCCGGCTGCATGCGCCCGATGCTGACGCCCGCTTCGAAGAACTGCAGGAGCTGTGCGCGGCGGCCGACGATAAGGGGTCCTTGGCGTTCGGCATGGCGGGCCAGCTTCCGATGCTCATGTTGCGTGGCCGCGTGCAGGAAGCCGCGCAGCTGGCATCCGAGTACATGACCCTGGTCGAGTCGATAGGCGATCCGACGCTCACCGTCCTGCTGTCGTTCGTGGCGCTCCCGATCACGCTGCAAACCGGCCACTTGGACGACGCGCTGCGTTGGTCACAGGCTGCGATCGAGATGGCCCGGGGCAATCCTTTCGTCGGGCCCCTAGTGGCCGGGGCGATGGCCATACGCGGCACCGCCCGCTGGGCCGAGGGCCATCCCGCATGGCGAGACGATCTCGACGAGGCCATCGCCGTGGCACACGGGGACGATCCGATGGTGCATGGCTACGTCGTGAGCGTGACATACGCTTCCGCGATACCGATGGGGGTGATGCTGGCCGACGACGCCGCGCTGGCCAATATCGACGAGGCGTTGCAGCGCGCCGAGCGATCCAGCGACGACATCGCACTCGGCCTGGCCCGCCTGACAATGGGGATCGCGCTGGTGCATCGGGATTCGCCGGCGGAGCGTGAGCGGGGCGCATCGGTGATCGCGCAGGTCCGCGAGATGTGCCTGGCCGAGCGTTTTTACGCATCTGAGCTTCCGCTCATTGAGGTCTACGCGGCACGCGACAGGGCTGCGGCTGGGGACCGCGAAGGCGCCCTGCGGCTGATCCGTAAAGCCGTGGACGACTTGTTCGACAGGGGGCAGCGCGGGTATTTCACCTGGGCCACCAGCGTTCTGGTCGACATGCTGCTGGCCAGCGGGGAAGAAGGCGACGTCAACGAAGCCCAGCGCGCGATCGACCGATTGACGATTGGCCCCGCCGACGGGGGAGTGATCCTCCGCGAAATCTGGCTGCTCCGGCTGCGGGCGCTGTTGGCGCGGGCCTGCGGCGACGAGGCTGGCTACCGCGACTTGGCGCACCGACACCGCGCTTTGGCGACATCGCTCGGCTTCGAGGGCCATATAGCAATGGCCGAGGCGATGACCACATCAGCCGGCGCCGAGGTTGCGTCCCCGCCAGGAACGTCCGCGATGCCGGCCCCGAGGCACGGGGTACCACGCGGGAGAATCCGCCGAACCATGCCGTTGGCCGGGTTCACCGCGCGCGCCGCAGGCGGGCGAATTGTGGCGGGTCTGCGGGAGAAGGCGGGCAACGCGGGCGCCGTGGACCGCTTTCACGAGCGGACCGCCGAGCGGTACTCGCAGCTGCTGGGTCACTCCAAGGGCGTGCTGATGAAGGTTGGGCAAATCTTCTCCATGTTGGACGCGAATGCGGTCGGCGGCGGGTTTTCGCCGTATCAGGCGGCGCTGTCAAGGCTGCAGGCCGATGCGCCGCCGATGGACTCTGACCTCGCCAAAGACATGGTGCGTGCGGATCTCGGCCGGCCGACCGAGGAGGTGTTCTCCCACTTCAGCGACGAACCGATGGCGGCGGCATCCATCGGGCAGGTGCATCGTGCGGTTCTGCGCGACGGCCGCGAGGTGGCTGTCAAGATCCAGTACCCCGGGGCGGCAGAAGCAACCCGCGACGATCTGGCCAACCACGAACTGTTAACCACGATCCTTCGGTTCCTGTCATCGGCGTCGGGTGCCACGATGCCCGATCTACGACCTGCCACACAGGAGATCGCTACGCGCATCGCCGAGGAAATCGACTTCCGTCACGAGGCCGCAAACATCACCGCCTTCAGCGAGCTTTATCGCGGTCATCCCTTTATACGGGTACCCGACGTCATCGGCGGAGCGTCCGGTGACCGG
>DATMMZ010000361.1:0-2916 GCA_035569455.1 Mycobacterium sp.
GACGGAAAGCTCCCGCACTCGAAAACCACGTTGCGGTGTAGCAACGACCAGACCCTGCTCGGCCAATCTGGTCAGTGCCTCACGAACTACCGACTGGCTCACCGAGAAGCGGCTGGCGAGCTCCACCATTAGCAGCTTGACACCAGGTTTGAGCACGCCGCTAAGCAGCTCGGCGCGCAACACATCAAAAACTTCTGCGCCTCGCGTCACCGGAGGGCCCGAGATCGACTCGCATTCACGTGTCGCTGGAAGTTCTCCTCGCCCCAGCTGTCCTGAACCATGTCCGCGCCCTTGGCCTTCCAGTTCTCGAACAGGTTTTGCAGGTATTCACGAATCACCAGGCCGGTAGTGGGGTTGGTGACCAGGTCTGCGGGCATGGCTGCTTAGGTGAGTTGTCGGTAGCGGGATGGCGTGAGCTCTTGGCTCGTCACGATGTTGCGAGGGGCACGGTGGCGGGGTTGTAGGTGAATAGCCCGCGGGTCGCTGCCGTGTTTCCGGGGTCCGGTCGGCCGCCGGCGACGCCCTGGTGGTGCCTGGCCTGGTCCCGGGACGCGAGCTGCAGCCCGTTGGCGCGCGGCTTGCGGGCCGCCTCGTACCGGTAGAAACCTTGAGTCAGGTCCGCTGACTCTGCTACTGCGCGGCCGAGCACCACACCGTCCTCGATGGCGACACAGGCGCCCTGTCCGAGGAACGGCAAGAACGGGTGGGCTGCGTCGCCGAGCATCGTCACGCGCCCACGGGTCCACGTCTGCAGCGGGTCACGATCTCGCAGCCCCCACTTGTACAGGGTGTCGGGGGGTATGGCACTGATCAGGTTCCGCACCGGCTCGGGGAAATCGGCGAAAAGATCAAGGAATTCGGCCGGTGTCGCGGGAATTGACCAGCCCTCGTCTTGCCAGCTGGGTTGGATGGCGACGCCCAGCAGGTTCATCATCTCGCCATTGCGCAATGCGTAGTGGATGAGCGTTTTGCCGTTGCCGACGTACAGCCGATAGGGGTTCGCAGTGATCTCCGGCGGAACCGCGTTCGAGGGCACCAACGCCCGGTATGCCGTCTGCCCGGTATAGGACGCGTCCTGGTCACTGAAGACCACCGATCGGACTCGCGAGGCGCCGCCGTCGCACCCGACTACGCCGGCGAACCTGTAGCTGCTGCCGTTGGTGAAATGCACTGTCACGCCGTTGTCGTCTTGTTCGAGGTGATCGAAGCGGTGGTTGAGCCGGATGCAGCCAGAGTCGTTACTCCGGACTGCCTCAACGAGGGCGGTTTGCAGGTCCGCACGGTGCACATTGCAGTACTGAGCACCGTAGTTGTGCGGGATGTCCTCGGGTGGCGGGCCCAGTTCGAGTACGCGTCCGTCTCCCGCGTCACAGACTTCGTATCGCGGCGCGACGCCGGCCGCTTCGACGATCTGTGTGCCCACGCCCAAAAAGTCGAGTGCGTGCATCGCGTTCGGGGTGATGGTCACGCCAGCCCCGACCTCGCGCAGCTCGTCGGCCTGTTCGAAAACCACGACCGGAATTCCGAAGTGCTGCAACGTCAGTGCGGCGGTGAGGCCGCCGACGCCGCCACCGATGATCGCGATGGGATCACCGAGATGTTTCGCCATTACCCAATCTCCCTTCAGCTTTTCAGTCGAGTGCCGGTGGTACGACCTCGACGTAGGTCTTGGCCTCCTGGAACTCACTTAGGCCGAGGGGACCACGCAGCCGGCCAACACCGCTGTCCTTGTAGCCGCCCTCCGCGAACCCGTCGTCGAGAGCGAAATAGCTGTTCGTCCACACGGTTCCGGCTTCGAGCTCGCGACTGACCCGCCGGGCTCGTGCCCCGTCGCGGGTGAAGATCGCGGCGGCCAGGCCGAACCGTGTGGCGTTGGCACGCCGCAGCGCATCGGCCTCATCGTCGAATACCTCGAAGGTGCCGACAGGTCCGAAGATCTCCTCCTGCACCAGAGGGACATCCACGTCCTCCACTTCGAGCAGGCACGGCCGGTAGAACGATCCGGCCGCGAGGGGGCCGTCGGTGACGGGTCCGCCTCGGACGACGGGCTTCGCGTAGGACAGCGCGGCCTCGATGAAGGCATCTACCCGGTCGACCGCGGCCTTGTCGATCAGCGGCCCCATCTGGCTGTCCGGGCTATCACCCGGACCAACGGTGATGTGAGTTAATATCTGCGCCAACCTATCTCGCACCGTGTCGGCGATCTCTCGCTGCACCAGGATCCGGGTGCCCGCCATGCAGAACTGCCCGGCTGCCACCGTCAGGCCCATTATCAGCAGCGGCACCGTCGCGGCGAGGTCGGCGTCGGCAAAGACGATCATCGGGGTCTTGCCGCCCAGTTCGAGGTTGACGCGTTTCAGGGATGCGCCCGCCGCGGCCCCGACCTTTCGTCCGACTTCGACGCTGCCGGTGTAGCTGACCATGTCGACGTCAGGCGAGGTGACGAGCCGGGGCGCGCCTGTATTGCCCGACTCCGTGAAGATGTTTATGACCCCTTTGGGCAGCGCCTTCGCGCTCGCAATGATTTCGGACACAAGCGCGTTGGTGAGAGCGGTCTGGGCGGGCAACTTCGCCACCACGGTGTTGCCGGCCGCCAGGGCGGGCGCGAGCGACCGGATGAACAGTGCGAGGGGGGCGTTCCACGGCACGATCACCGCAACCACCCCGGCCGGCTCCGGCAGGGTGCTGAAGAACGTCCCGGGCCGCACTTCGGCCGAGATGCCCGAGCTGGTCAGCGCCTGGCCGGCGGCGTGACGCAACATGGGGGCAACGGCGAGTTCGACCTCCAGCCTTGACTCGAACAGCGGCTTACCGTTCTCCTGGGTCAGCAATCCGGCCAGTTCGTCAATACGGTCGACAAAACGGTCTGCGAGCTCGTTGAGGACCTGGTGCCGCAGTGCCCGGTCGCGGCTCCAG
>DATMMZ010000362.1:0-6618 GCA_035569455.1 Mycobacterium sp.
ACGACGGCCACGATGGCGGCGGTCACGACCGTCACGACGGCCAACACGATCATGGCCCGCCTCAAAGTAACGCGACTCACCTCCACCACCGCCTCTCATTCGAACGACGACCGACGTGCAACACGCTACGGTAAGCCAGGCTCCTTGGGCGGTGGCGCCGATTCCATGCACTGGGCGATACCGAACTGCTCACCGACGACGGTGTAACCCAAAGTGCCCGAACCGATCTCAACAGGAATCAGCTGACCGGAGTCAAGTCCTACGCCTAACTGCAAGTCCACCCCGCAGCACTCCGCCGCCGCTGCCAACGGGTTGTTTGCGCAGTACGACGTGGAGTGCTGTGCTTACCGGATGGCAGACACGGCATCGATCGGCGTCAAGGTCCGGGGAAAAGTCATCGTGATCACTGGCGGTGCACGGGGAATCGGATTGGCCACCGCGACCGCGCTGCACAATTTGGGCGCCAAGGTCGCGATCGGCGACGTCGATGAGGCCAAGGTGAAGGAGTCGGGCGCCGACCTCGGGCTCGATGTGTACGGCAAACTCGATGTCACCGACCGGGATTCGTTTTCGGACTTCCTCGATCAGGTTGAGCGCCAACTCGGCCCGATCGACGTGCTGGTCAACAACGCTGGCATCATGCCCGTCGGCAAGATCATCGACGAACCGGACGCCGTCACCCGGCGCATTCTGGACATCAACGTCTACGGCGTGATCCTGGGCAGCAAGCTGGCGGCCCAGCGCATGGTCCCCCGCGGACAGGGGCACGTCATCAACGTCGCCTCACTTGCCGGCGAGATCTACGCCGTCGGGCTGGCCACGTACTGCGCCAGCAAGCACGCGGTGGTCGCGTTCACCGACTCGGCGAGGCTCGAGTGCCGCTCGGCCGGCGTGAAGTTCTCGATGGTGTTGCCGTCGTTCGTCAACACCGAGCTCACAGCGGGCACCCAGGGCGCCAAGGGATTCAGGAACGCCGAACCGTCCGAGATTGCCGACGCGATCGTCGGGCTCGTGGTCCACCCCAAGCCGCGGGTGCGGGTCACCAAGGCGGCCGGCGTCTTGGTCGTGGCGCAGAGGTTCATGCCCCGCGTGATGGCCGAGGGCCTGAACCGGATGCTCGGCGGCGAGCACGTTTTCACCGACGCCGTCGACGTCGAGAAGCGCAGGGCCTACGAGGCCCGGGCCCGGGGCGAAGAGTGACTTTCGCTTCTAGCGGCGTTCATCTGCGACACGGACAATCGGCCGGGTGAGCATAGAAACCCCAACAACCGCACCCGCAATCCTTTCCGACGACGAATTGGCCCTCATCGACGCGTACTGGCGCGCCGCCAATTACCTGTCGGTCGGCCAGATCTACCTGCTGGACAACCCGCTGCTGACCGAGCCGCTGTCGGCCGAGCACGTCAAACCCCGGCTGCTGGGACACTGGGGCACCACGCCGGGGCTCAACCTCATCTACGCGCATCTGAACCGGATAATCCGCAACCGCGATGCCAACGCCATCTACGTCACCGGGCCCGGTCACGGTGGCCCCGGGCTGGTGGCCAACGCCTACCTCGAAGGCACCTACAGCGAGGTGTACAGCGGTATCGGTGAAAACGCCGAAGGACTGCGGCGGCTGTTCCGTCAGTTCTCCTTCCCCGGCGGCATACCCAGCCATGTCGCCGCCCAGACACCGGGGTCCATCCACGAGGGCGGCGAACTGGGCTACGCGCTGGTCCATGCTTACGGCGCGGCTTTCGACAACCCCGATCTGGTGGTCGCCTGCGTGATCGGTGACGGCGAGGCCGAGACCGGACCGCTGGCGGCGAGCTGGCACTCGAACAAATTCCTCAACCCGGCCGTCGACGGGGCGGTGCTGCCGATCTTGCACCTCAACGGATACAAGATCGCCAACCCCACCGTGCTGGCCCGCATCCCGCACGCCGAGCTGGAATCGCTGTTGCGCGGCTACGGATACCGCCCGATCGCGGTCACCGGAGACGAGCCGGCCGCCGTGCACCAGCAACTGGCCGCCGCCTTTGACGACGCCTTTGACGACATTGCGGCAATTCAGCAAGCGGCGCGCACCGACAAAAACGGTGAACCGACGGACCGACCGGTGTGGCCGATGATCGTGCTGCGCACTCCTAAAGGCTGGACCGGGCCGAAAGTGGTTGACGGCAAGCAGGTTGAAGGTACCTGGCGAGCACACCAGGTTCCGCTTGCCGAGACGCACGACAACCCCGCGCACCGCGCGCAGCTTGAGGAGTGGCTGCGCAGTTACCGCCCCGAGCAATTGTTCGACGAGCACGGCGCGTTGCGCGCCGAGCTGCGGGCGCTGGCACCCAGCGGGCGTCGGCGGATGAGCGCCAACCCGCACGCGAACGGCGGGTTGTTGCTGCGCGACCTGGATCTCCCGGACTTTCGTGACTACGCGGTCCCGGTCGCGCAACCGGCCACGACGACGCAGGAGGCCACCCGAGTGCTGGGCACCTTCCTGCGTGATGTGATCACGCGCAACCCCGACCGCTTCCGCCTCATGGGTCCCGACGAGACCGCATCCAACCGGCTGTCCGCTGTTTTCGAGTCGACCGGCAAGGTTTGGCTGTCGGACACCGAGCCCACTGACGAGAACCTCGCGCCCGACGGCCGCGTGATGGAAGTGCTGTCCGAGCACCTGTGCCAGGGCTGGCTGGAGGGCTATCTACTGACCGGCCGCCACGGTCTGTTCAACTGCTACGAAGCGTTCGTGCACATCGTCGACTCGATGTTCAACCAGCACGCGAAATGGCTGTCCACCAGCCGCGAACTGCCCTGGCGGCAGCCGATCGCGTCGCTGAACTACCTGCTGAGCTCGCACGTGTGGCGTCAGGACCACAACGGCGCATCTCATCAGGATCCCGGATTCATCGACCTCGTTGCCAACAAGCGTGCCGAGGTGGTGCGGGTGTATCTGCCGCCGGACGCCAACACGTTGCTGTCAGTGGCGGACCACTGCCTGCGCAGCCGCGACTACGTCAATGTCATCGTCGCCGGGAAGCAGCCCGCCTTGGCGTACCTGTCGATGGAGGATGCGATCCTGCACTGCACCCGCGGGCTGGGGATATGGCCGTGGGCGAGCACAGCCAGCGGCGAACCGGATGTAGTGCTCGCCTGCGCCGGAGACATTCCAACGCTGGAGACGCTGGCGGCCGCCGACATCCTGCGACGGGAGCTGCCCGACCTGCAGGTGAGGGTGGTCAACGTCGTTGACCTGATGCGCCTCCAGCCGGACTCCGAGCATCCGCATGGGTTGCCCGACAAGGAATTCGACGCGTTGTTCACCCGGGACAAGCCGATCATCTTCGCCTACCACGGCTACCCGTGGCTGATTCACCGGCTCACCTACCGCCGCACCAATCATGCTCAAGTCCATGTGCGCGGATTCAAGGAGCGCGGCACCACGACCACGCCGTTCGACATGGTGATGCTCAACGACCTGGACCGCTTCCACCTGGTTGTGGATGTCATCGACCGGGTGGACGGGCTCGCCAGCCGGGCCGCGGTGCTGCGCCAGCGAATCGTCGATGCGCGGCTGGCCGCACGTCGCTACACACGAGAGCACGGCGAGGACGACCCGCAGATCGCCAACTGGACCTGGGAGTCCGGTGGGTAGTCATCGAGTCTGCGTACACGGCTGCCCGGAGGTGGCTTTCGCTGACCCTCAGCGCAGATTCAGCGCCGTCAGCGCAGACTCGACCCCACTTGGGCAACCCCGCCGCGGGGATGCCGCTGCGTGGTATGTAGGAGACACCGGCACTACCGTGGAGGCCGTGGCGCGTGTTTTGTCGGTGAACTTGGCCCGGGTTCGGACAAATCCGGACCCGCGCGGGCAGTCGAAGTTGACGGGCATCGACAAAGTGGCGGCTACCGAGGGCGTCATGGTGCGCGCGCCGGGACCAATGCACGGTGGTGTCGGCAGCGGGCTGGTCGGTGACACCATCGGCAACCAGAAACTCCACGGCGGTGACGACCAGGCCGTCTACGTGTATGCGCGAGAAGACCTCGACGCTTGGGAGATTCAACTCCAGCGCACACTCAGCAACGGCAACTTCGGCGAGAATCTGACCACCTCGGGCATCGATGTGACTGCGGCGCGGATCGGTGAACGCTGGCGCATCGGCACCGACGGCCTGCTTCTGGAAGTCGCCGCTCCCCGCACGCCGTGCCGGACGTTCCAGGCCTTCCTGAATTTGAACCACTGGATCAAAACCTTCATCCAGGCGGGGAAACCGGGCGCCTACTTGCGGGTGATTTCGCCTGGAACCGTGCGCACCGGCGACGCAATCACAATCGATCACCCTCCCGATCACGACGTGACCGTTGGGCTGGTCTTCCGCGCCCGACTGTCCGAACCGGAGCTGCTTCCTCGGCTGTTGGTCGCAGACGGGCTGTCTGCGGAGCTCATGGAATACGCGCGCCGCCGCGTCGCTTCGAACATCGGCCAAGCGTCGAAGTAAGGGGAACGCCAGCGGTCGGCAGGTAGACTTGCCGAATGCCCGACGCGACCGTTGCCGCTGACACCCACCCGCTGGTGTCGCAGCTCTCGGCGCTGCACCGGTTCCGGATTTACGTTGACATCGCGGTCGTCGTTGTGGTGCTGGTGTTGACGAACCTGATCGCGCACTTCACCACGCCGTGGGCGAGCATCGCCACCGTGCCGGCCGCTGCCGTTGGGCTGGTGATCCTGGTGAGGTGCAACGGTCTGGGCTGGGCCGAGCTGGGCCTGGGCCGCGAACATTGGAAGTCCGGGATGGGCTATGCG
The DNA here is from genome assembly GCA_035569455.1 of Mycobacterium sp. GTDB lineage: Bacteria > Actinomycetota > Actinomycetes > Mycobacteriales > Mycobacteriaceae > Mycobacterium. The sequence goes on from DATMMZ010000362.1 coordinate 4,787, forward strand.
CTGGCCGCCGTGACCGTCGTGGGGTCGGTGATCGCGGTCGGTGTGCTGCTGCCGATGACCCGGCCGATGTTCATGAACCACCACTACGCGACGATTTCAGGTGCGCTGATCGCCTCGATGGTCATCATTCCGCTGCAAACCGTCATCCCCGAGGAGCTGGCCTTTCGCGGTGTACTGCACGGCGCCCTGAATCGAGCCTGGGGGTTTCGTGGTGTCGCGCTCGTGGGTTCGCTGCTGTTCGGCCTTTGGCACGTTGCGACGTCGCTGGGCCTGACGAGCAGCAATGTCGGCTTCACTCGGCTGTTCGGCGGCGGCATCGTTGGGATGCTGGCCGGAGTCACGCTGGCGGTGTTGGCCACCGGGGCGGCCGGGTTTGTGTTCAGCTGGCTGCGCCGGCGCAGCGGCAGCCTGATCGCCCCGATCGCGCTGCATTGGTCACTGAACGGGTTGGGCGCGCTGGCCGCCGCGCTGGTCTGGCACCTATCTAACTGATCTAGCTGTACTAGCTGACTGGCCGGCCGGTCACACCAGCAGCACCGCGGCGCCGGCGATGCGGCCGGCGCTGAGGTCGGTCAGCGCCTGATCTGCTTGTCCGAGCGGGTATTCCGGCGTGGTCACCTCAATGTGGTGGTTGGCCGCGAAGTCGAGGAACGCACGCGCATCGGCCCGGGTATTCGACGTCACCGATCGGATCTGGCGCTCCTGGAACAAGTGACGCTGGTAGTTGAGGGGCGGGATATCGGAAAGGTGAATCCCGGCGATTGCCAACGTGCCGCCGCGGTCTAGCGCCTCTAGTGCCGGCAGCACTAGGTCACCCACCGGAGCGAACAGGATCGCGGCGTCCAGCGGCACCGGCGGCGGATCGGCAGCGCCTTGGGCCGACGCGGCGCCGAGTTCCAGTGCCAGCTCCTGCGCCGGGGCTCCCCGGGTCATCACGTGCACCTCGGCGCCCTGCGCCAACGCGACCTGCGCGGTGATGTGAGCGCTGCCGCCAAAGCCGTAAAGACCCAACCGACCACCGGGCGGTAGCTCGGCGCGCAGCAGGGACCGGTATCCGATGATGCCGGCACACAACAACGGTGCGAGCTCGCAGTCGCTATACCCGATCGGCAGGTGGTGCGCGAAAGCCGCAGGGACCGTGGCGAATTCGGCGTATCCACCGTCAGCGTCCCAGCCGGTGTAGCGGGACTGAGGGCACAGGTTCTCATTGCCTCGACGGCAGTACTTGCACACGCCGCAGGTATGGCGCAGCCAGGCGATGCCTACCCGGTCCCCCACGCCGAACTCATCACCGGCGTCAGTGCCTACCTCGACGACCTCTCCCACCACCTCGTGGCCGGGAGTCACCCGTTCGCGGTGCACGGGGAGATCGCCCTCGGTGACGTGCAGGTCGGTGCGGCACACCCCGCACGCGTGCACGGCCACCAACAGCTCGGACGGATCGGGCCGCGGCACCTCCGTGGTGACTTGCTCTAGCGGGCCGGTCTGCATTGGGCCGGGCCGACGCACCCGCCACGCGCGCATCGTGGTGGAGGCCGCTGGGGTCATCACTCCATCTAACGCCTGCGCACCAGGCTGACGACCCACAGCAGGATGACCGCCCCGAGCAGTGAGACGAAGAACGTGAACCATTTGCGCCCATGTTCGACATCGACGTGCAGCCAGCCGAGGAGCATCCCTCCGATAAATCCGCCGATGACGCCGATGACGATGTTCAGCAGGATGCCGGAGCCCCCGCCCTTGACGATCTTGCCGGCGACCCAGCCGGCGATGCCGCCAATGATGATGTAGGCGAGCCAACTTACTGCAGTGGGCGGGGCGAAGGCCAGGTA
>DATMMZ010000363.1:0-7126 GCA_035569455.1 Mycobacterium sp.
GGTCGCGGCGCCGACCAGCACGATCAGCGGCGTGGTCAAGAAATAGATCGACGCCAGCTTGATCTCGCGTGCGTTGATCTTCTTGCCGAGGTATTCCGGCGTGCGCCCGACCATCAGGCCGGCGACGAAAACGGTGATCACTGCCAGCACGAGAATGCCGTACAGGCCCGACCCCGTTCCACCGGGCGCGACCTCACCGAGCTGCATGTTGAACATCGCAACCATTCCGCCCAGGCTCGTATACGAGTCGTGCATGGAGTCCACGGCACCGGTCGACGTCAACGTGGCGGCATCGCCGAACACCGTCGAGTTCGCCACCCCGAAGCGCTGCTCGATACCCTCGAATGCCGCGCTCACCGAGGTCGGCACGGTGCCGTGGTGCTGTAGCTGCGTCCACAGGATGAACCCGACACTGATGAAGGCGAGCACCGCCATGACCGCGGCGATCGCGTAGCCCTGCTTCTTGCTGCCGACCATGCGCCCGAAGGTGCGTGGCAGCGAGAAGCTGATCAGCAGCAGCAGGAAGATCTCCAGCCAGTTGGTCCACGCGTTCGGGTTCTCGAACGGGTGCGCCGAGTTGGCGTTGAAGAAGCCGCCGCCGTTGGTGCCGAATTCCTTGATGGCTTCCTGGCTGGCGACCGGGCCGCCGGTGATGGTCTGCTGGGCGCCGCCCAGCGTGGTGACCACCTGATCGTGCAGGTGGAAGTTCTGGATTGCGCCGCCGGCGATAAGCACGATCGCGGCAATCACCGAGATAGGCAGCAGAATCCGGTACACGCCGCGGATAAGGTCGACCCAGAAGTTGCCGAGCTCGCCGGTGTGGCGGCGCGCGAAGCCGCGCACCACCGCGATCGCGACGGCGATGCCCACCGCGGCCGATGCGAAGTTCTGCACCGCCAGACCGGCCATCTGAACCAGATGACCGAGGGTCGATTCGCCCGAATAGTTCTGCCAGTTGGTGTTGGTGATGAAGCTGACCGCGGTGTTCCACGCCAGCGCGGGCGTCATCGGGGTCGCCGGGTTGTGCAGGTGCAGCGGAAGCTTGTCCTGAATCAGCTGAAAGACGAACAGGAACAGGATGCTGATCACCGAGAACGCCAGCATGCTTCGCGCGTAGCCGCCCCAGGTTTGCTCGGATTCCGGGTTGGCGCCGATCAGCCGGTAGGTCACCCGCTCGGCGCGCGAGTGCTTGTCCGAGGTGTAGACGCGGTACATGTAGTCGCCGAACGGCACATGCACGGCGGCGAGCGCCAGCACGAGCACCGCGAGAAAGATGATCCCCGCCGTTGTGGTACTCACTAGAACCTCTCCGGAAAAAGCAGGGCCGCAACAAGAAACAGTGCAAGCAGGACAGACAGCGCCAGGCCCACCATGTTTTCGTAGTTCACAGTCGTTCGACCAACTTCTGCACCAGGCCGAGGACGGCGAAGACCGCCACCGTCAGCACGATGAACACCAAGACACCCACGTTGTCTCCATTCACACAATTCGATGCGGCACGCCGGCCGTCTTCGCTCAAGGCAGCACCCGCTGAGCCCTCGGCGGCGAGGACACCAGACCGAAGCTAGACCCCCCTGGGGTGATCTACGGCCGTCGTTGACGCTTTCTTAACGCCTCCGCGAGGCACCTTTACGACTCGCCGCGCCCCCGTGACGTGGCGAGTGGACGGGACTCATTGTCCGTCAAAATTCCGTCAACCAGTGCCGATTCGGTGTAGTGATTGCGTAACCATCCCTGGCATCGGCCGCCGGTCGCCTAAGTTGAGGTCGCTAACGGGAGACACGAGAGGAGTCACGTCCATCGACGATCCATCCCGGTGGGGGATTGACGCATACCTGCAGATCTTTGCGGTCATTGCAGTCGTGGCAGTCCTTCATGTGCCGCTGGGCAATTACATGGCGCGCGTCTATACCGATAGCAAGAACTGGCGTATCGAGAAGGTGATCTACCGGCTGGTCGGCGCCCAACCCGACGATGTGCAGCGATGGCCGAGGTACGCGGGTTCGCTGCTGGCCTTCTCCGCGGTGAGCGTTCTGTTTCTTTACGGTCTGTTGTTGCTCCAGACACTTCTTCCGGAACCCTGGGGCCACAAGGTGATGACGCCGGCCCTGGCTTTCAACACTGCTGTTTCGTTCACGACGAACACCAGTTGGCAGAACTACGCCGGCGAGTCCACGCTGGGGCATGTCGGGTTGGTCGGTGGCCTGGGTGTGCAGGCGTTCGCCAGCGCGGCCGTCGGGATGTGTGTCGCAATTGCGTTGATTCGTGGACTTGTCCAGCACCAGCTTCCCGAAATCGGAAACTTCTGGGTCGACCTGGTGCGATCTGTCGTGCGCATTCTGCTGCCGCTCTCCGTCGTCGTCACGGTCATCTTGCTCTTGCTAGGGGTGGTGAACAACTTCAATGCCACGCAAGATGTTTCGACTCTCGCGGGCGGAAATCAGACGATCGTCGGCGGCCCGGTGGCGGCCTGGGAGTCGATCAAGCTGATGTCCGGCGACGGCGGAGGCGCGTTCAACGTGAACAGCGCGCACCCGTTCGAGAATCCGACACCACTGACCAACGTCGTGGAAATCGTTGCGATGCTGCTGATTCCCGTCGCGTTGCTCCGCACGTTCGGGGTGATGGTTCGCGACAGGAGGCAGGGCTGGGCGCTGTTCGTTGCGGCCGGAATCCTGTTCGTGATCGGGACGGTAGCGGTCGTGCTGGCCGAGATGGCGGCGCACGGCACCGTCGCCCACGCTGTCGGGGCCGCCACCGAGGGCACCGAGACTCGGTTCGGCGTACCCGGCAGTGCATTGTTCGGTCAGGCCGCGACCGGGAGCGGTGACGGGGCGGCGAACTCGTCCTACGACAGCTTCGCAAGCCTCGGCGGCGGAATGTTGCTGGCGAACATGATGCTCGGCGAGGTGGCTCCTGGTGGCCCGGGCAGCGGCCTCTACGGCTTGGTCGTAATGACGCTTGTCGCAGTGTTCCTTGGTGGGCTGATGATCGGGCGCACCCCGGAATATCTCAAGCAACGGCTCGGGGCGCGGCACATCAAGCTGGTCAGCCTCTACATTCTCGTGCTGCCTGTGGTGATTCTGGTCGGTGCAGGCGTTGCGATCGCTCTGCCCGGCGAGGTGAAGTCGACGCTGAACACCGGGGCTCACGGCTTGTCGGAGGTGGTCTACGCCTTCACCAGCTCGGCCGCGAACAACGGCAGCGCTTTTGCCGGGTTCAGTGGCAACACGACCTGGTACAACGTCGCGCTGGCGCTGGCGATGGTGGCCGGCAGATTCCTGCCGATCATCTTGGTGCTCGCACTGGCCGGAACCTTCTCTGGTCAGCGCCCTGGCGTCGTGACGGCGGGCACGCTTCTCACCCACCGACCCACGTTCGTCATGCTCATCGCCGGCGTCACGCTGATAACGGTTGGCCTCGAGTACCTTCCCGCGCTCGCCCTGGGTCCGTTGGCCGACGGGTTGCGTTAGCGACGGATTGCGTTAGGACGTAAAGGTGCCGTTAGAGATTGGCCAGGGACCGTCAAGGTGGCGCTAGGGACGGTCCAGAGAGCCCCGGCGAGGTTCAGCCTGGATTCACCTAGCCCGTGGCATCACGGCCATGGCCACAGCAGAAATGGTTTCGGTGACTCTGTCCGCCATCCTCCTTTCCGTCCTTGCGGGAACGACCGCGTCCCGCGACGCGGAATCAGCCGGACTTGATCTGATCCGCCGCTACGACCGGTGTCGCAAGTCATTGTCGGGCTTTGAGATCGCTTGTCCCGCAGTAGAACTGAGTGAGTATCTGCTGGCCCGGTGGGTTAGGAAGCAGGCCGTGGCAGTCGACGCGTGCACGAGCGAGGGACTGGGCGTCGCGATTGCCGATGGCATACGGACGAGCCGGATAGTCGTGCACGGCGACGCACTGTGCGACACCGAACTGAGGTGCGCCGCACGGCTGGGTGTTGGCCGGATCATCATCGACTCCGCTGCGCAGGCCGACGTGCTGGCCGAATGCGGCAACCAACGGACCCAGGGCATCCTGGTGCGCACAGCCGACGCGGAAGCTCACTCGTATCAGTGGGCGGGCGAAACCGGCGAGTGCATCCCATTCGGATTGCCCTTCGCAACCGTGGACACCGACGACGCAATAACAGCGGTCTTCGCGCACTGTCGCCTCAGACTTGACGGGCTGCACAGCGACATCGGAGCGCAAAGCGGCGCGTTCTTCAGCTACCCCGCAGCGATCGGTCACATGGTCGCTGAGATGGCACGGATCCGCAGCGACCATGATCAGGTGCTTACGCGGCTCAGTCTGCATGCCGACCGTCCATTCAGCGACTCGGAAATCGCATTGGCCACCCTTGCCGTCCAGATCGACGAGGCAATTGACGACGCGTGCGCCGCGATGCGCTTCCCCCGCCCGAGGGTGCGTCTGTCGGCCGGCCCGTCCGCGCCGGCAACGCTCCAGACGTGACTCCGGACGTGACGTCAGGCGCTAGTCCGAAATGAGTTCTGGCTTTGGAGGATTCGATGGCTCTCTTTGACATCGTTCGCATGGGCAAGCGCGCCAACGCATCCCCGTCCCGCGTTGCCCACGTATCCGGCTCGGCGCCGGCCGCCGTCGAGCAAGCCGTAGTTCTGCGCCGGTGGTCGCGCCCGATTTGGCCATACTTACCGGCCGGCAGTAACACGGCCCCCCAATTCAGGGTCGTCGATAGTGTTGCGTAAAGGTCCGCCGTCGCGGCGTATGGATCCCGTTCAGATTCGACAACCCCTTTCTGGCTTTGGCGTAGATGTGGTTTGTGCAGAACGCTCGAGCCGTGTTCGGTGAGCCAGGCGCGCGCCCCTCAGGCCGGGCCGCGCGTCCGCTACGGTGGGTGTGGTCGAGGCTCCTCGATGGCGCCCACCCGTGGGGATCGTTCGACGCCACGGTAGGCCGGCACGGCCTACGACGATATCGGCTCGTCATTTTCCCGCCCGGGATCAGCGCAATCGATCGGCGACTGCTGAGGTTGTGGCGAGGCTGGCCGGTAGGCGGGGGAATGCTCGCCATGCTGGCGATGATGCTGCTCGGGGACGCAGTGGCGTCGCCGGGGACCACACTGTTGGTCGTCGCGGTCGCCTACGTGGGCGTCGGCGTCGTGCTGTTCGTTTTGACGGCGGGCGTGCGCACGGGGGTCAGGTCGATGTCCCTGATACTGCTTGCCACAGACCTCGGCCCACGCGACAGACGAAGCTTCGCCGAATGGGGCGTGCTGGTTGAATTGCTGATGACCGCCGATCGCAAGCTGAACGCCGGCACGATCGCGCCCGCCCAGCATGAGGCGTTGTGGTGGCAAGCTTACGAACGTTGCGGGGCGCACGCGCATGTCTAATTTCCTGCAGCAGATTCCGGCGATCGTCGGTCCCGCGTCGATCATGGTGATCGTTCACTATTGGTACCGGCGGGGACGACGGCCATCGGCCGCTCGCCGCAGCCGCCGCTGACCGCGTCAACCGGGCATCAATGTTTGCAGCGGTGGCGTAAGGGAATCGCTAGGACGTCCCACTTCCCAACCGCGTCGGAGTATTCCGGAAGTGTTGGTGTCGGCACAAGCGCCGGTGCCCCTGCAAGAAGGCCACCGATGACCATCTCTGAAAGGATCCGTCTCGTTCGGGTGCGCAACGCGTCGGCGCCCGATGAACACCAAGTACGCACGTCGACTCACAGCGATCAGTCGGACGTTGTCGCGCGATGCGACTGGTGGCGCAAAGCATTTCGAGATGCCGACGTTTGCTATCCGGCGACGCTCTTGGCACTTCCGGTCGCCGCGAATTGGGTACACGACCAGGGCTGCGAGGTGGATGCACGGTCACCGCAGGGAATTTCGTTTGCGATGTCGGCGGGTATTGCTCCGCGGCGAATGATCTTCCACTGCGCCCCGGCGACGGGTCGGACCATTCACGACGCCACCGGCCTGGGGGTCGGACAGTTCATCGTCGACTCCGAGAGCGCGGCCGCGATGCTCGGCGCGTGCGCGGACCGGCCTCAGCACGTTCTCGTCGACGTGACGTCGGGCGCGCCCGACTGGCTGCTCAAGGCCGTACTCGCCGAGGAGCGGTTGTTGATGACGGGTCTCTACAGCGAACTGGGCTACCCGGAAGACGCCGTTCTGCGAATGCTCGAACACATTGCTGATGTGCGCAGCCGGCATGGCATGCTGCTCAGCCGCATCGGGGTAGTCGTGCGCGGTGGACACTCGTTGCCGGTTGAGTCGATGGCCGAGGCGATCGGCGATTCCATCGACGACGGCTGTGCGCGGTTCAGGTTGCCTCGGCCGGCGCTGACCGTCTTTCCGGACTGGACCGCTCTCACGCACGACATGTGATCGTCGGTCCGCCCCGTCAGTCATGATGTTAGGCGTGGCTGAGCGACTCGCACTGGTGCTGGCAGGCGGCGGAATAGCCGGGATCGCCTGGGAGACAGGTTTCTTGCTGGGAGTGCAGGAGGCGCAACCGGCGGCGGCTGAGCGATTGCTCGATGCGGAAGTCCTGCTGGGCACGTCCGCCGGCTCGACGGTGGCCGCGCAGATCTCCAGCGGCGCCCCGTTGGCGGAGCTGTACCAGCGCCAGGTGTCCGAGAGCACGCACGAGCTCACGCCCCATATCGAAATCGATGATTTGATGGCGCTCTTCGAGCAGGCCGCCGGCCACAGCTGGACGTCGGCAACAGACGGGCTGCGGGCAATCGGTAAACGTGCGGTGTCTGCTCCGACGGTCACCGAAGAGGTGCGCCGGTCGGTGATCGCGCACCGGCTGCCGTCCCACCGCTGGCCGGACCGACGGCTCGAGGTCACCGCGATCGACGTCGAGACGGGCGAGCGGGTGCTGTTCGGCCGCGACAGCGGGGTGCCGCTCGTCGACGCGGTCGCCGCCAGCTGCGCGGTGCCCGTGGTGTGGCCGCCGGTGACGATCGGCGGGCGCCGGTTCATGGACGGCGGGGTGGGCAGCAGCGCGAATGTGGACGCGGCCACTGACGTCGACGTTGTCGTGATGCTTGCGCCGACCCCCGAGCCGGGACTGTCGCCGTTTGGACGCAGCCTTGCCGACGAACTGACCGCGCATCCCGGCCGCGCGCTGGGGATCTTCGCCGACGAGGCGTC
>DATMMZ010000364.1:0-2284 GCA_035569455.1 Mycobacterium sp.
GCAGGCGCTGCAGGCGCTGTCGAAGTTCCAGAAGGTCGATGCCGGAGACATCCTGTTGACCGGAACTCCGGTGGGCACCGCACTGACCCTGCACGGCGTCACCCCCAAGGGTGACATCGACCTGGGCGCGTTCTTGACCGCGCAGTTCGAGAAGAACCCCGCGTACCTGCACGACGGTGACGTGATCGAAGCCACCGTGGCCACCGACGACGGCGCCATCGACCTCGGCGTCCAGCGCAATGTGGTGGTGTACAAATGACCGCGGAGAAGAACGGCGTGCCGGAATTCGTTCCTGTTGTGGTCGTCGGTGCCGGCCCAGCCGGCATCGCCGCCGCAACGCTGTTGGCGCAGTACGGCATTCAATGCCTGGTGCTGGACCGCCATGAGACCGCCTACCCGCTGCCGCGGGCGGTGCACGCCGACGACGAGATCTACCGCATTCTGGCCCGCCTGGGCGTCAGCGACGAGTTCGCCGCGCACCGCCGGTCCGCGCTGGGTCTTCGACTGCTCGACCCCGACATGCGGGTGCTGGCCGAGATCAAGCGCAGCCCACAGCCCAGCGCCAACGGCTTCCCGCAGATGAACATGTTCGACCAACCCGAGTTGGAAGCGATGCTGCGGGCCAACCTCAAGCGATATCCGCACGCGGTCATGCGGGGCAATGTCGAAGTCACCGGCGTCACCCAGTCCCAGACCGGCCGGGTGCGGGTGAGCTTCCTGGATCGGGTGCGCGGCGGCGAGCAGTCCGTGCAGGCCAGCTATGTGCTCGGCTGCGACGGCGCGAACAGCCCCACCCGCGCGGCCATCGGCGCGCACATGTACGGGCTGCCGTTCACCCAGAGCTGGCTGGTCATCGACGTCGACACCGACGCCGAACTCAACCAGTGGGAGGGCTGCCACCAGCTGTGCAACCCCCAGCGCGCCGGCACCTACATGCGAGTCGGGCAAACCCGCTACCGCTGGGAATTCCAGCTGCTGGCCGGCGAAACCGCGGCCAATTACCAAACGATCGCCGAGATCGAACCGCTGGTCAGGCCCTGGCTGGGCGACACCCCCGCCGATGCGTTGAAGCTGGTGCGGGTGACCGACTACACGTTCCGCGCACAAGTGGCCAGCCACTGGCGTGATCGCAACGTGTTCCTCCTCGGTGACGCCGCCCACCTGACTCCGCCGTTCGTCGGCCAGGGCATGGCTGCGGGCTTGCGTGACGCGCTGAACCTGACCTGGAAACTGGCTGGCGTGCTCGATGGCACCTTGCCCGAAACCGTGCTGGACACCTACGAGCAGGAGCGCAAACTCCACGCCGCGGCCATGATTTTGATGGCCGTGTCGATGGGAGCGGCCATGACCGGCGGCGGGCGCGTCGGCGATCTGATCCGTCACGTGGTGTTCCCGCGGATGCAAAACCTGCGTCTGCCGGGCACGCGCACCAGTGCGGCCGACGGCGTCGCCCCGGGTCTGCGCAGTTCCGCGCTGGTGGTCAAATCTCGCAGGCCGGGGGGGCTGGCTGGAACACTCTGCCCCAACCCGGTCCTGCACGACGGCCTGCGATTCGATGAGGTCGTCGGGAATCGGTTCGCGCTGATCACGTCGTCGTCGCTCACCGATGCGCAGCGAAACGGGCTCAGCAGCCGGGGAGCCGCCGTCGTGCTCGCCGCCCCCGGCAGCGACCTTGACGGCTGGCTGCGCAAAGGCCGGGCCAGCGCCGCGATTGTGCGGCCGGACCGCGCGGTCATGCAAGCCGGTCGCAGCGTCGAAGCGCTCTGCCGAGCCATGCCGGCGTCTCACGGTTTCAAGGGCGCCAGTGATCAAGTCGGCCATCGATCGATGTGACTCGACACGACGGAAACCGAGCCTACCTAGAAAAGGAGTACTGTCCAATGTCCGATCACAGCGACGCCTTGGGCGGACGCCTGCCCCTGGCAGATCCCACCGATCTCGTTGGGGCGCAACGAGAACTGTTCGACAAGATGACGAGCGCCGTAGTCCCGTGGGCCGACGACACTGGTTTCCACAGCACAACAGACGACGGCCGATTCATCGGCCCGTTCAACCCCGCGCTACTCAACCCGGCCATGACGTCTCTGTCTGCCGAGCTGGTATTGGGCGAGTGGCAGCACACGTCGTTAACCACGCGGGTCCGCGAAGTGGTGATCCTCGCGGTGGGCGCCGTCTGGCAGTCCGAGTATGAGCTGTACGCCCATTCGGCCGCAGCCCGCAAAGCCGGCATCCCTGTCGACGCCGTCCGGCTGCTGGCAAGCGGTGGAATACCAGATGACCTCAG
>DATMMZ010000365.1:0-6515 GCA_035569455.1 Mycobacterium sp.
TCCAGTTGAACGCGGTCATCAGCAGCACCAGGTAGATGAACCGGCGGACGATCGCGGGGTCGCGCAGCACATCGCGAATTCTGGTGTTGGTCAGCTTCATCTGGTCCTGCGCGGCTTCCCATACCTCGGATTCCTGTACCCGATACCGGATGATCAGGCTGATCAGGGCCGGGACGATGGACAGACCGAACAACCAGCGCCACGACAACCCGAGCCAGTCCATCACCACCAGCGACGCCACGCTCGCCAGCAGATAGCCGAATGCGTAGCCCTCCTGCAGCAGCCCGGAGAAAAAGCCGCGTCGCTCGGCGGGAACCTTCTCCATCGCGAGCGCGGCGCCCAGTCCCCATTCGCCGCCCATGCCAATGCCGTACAGCAACCGCAGAATCACCAGCACAGTGAAGTTCGGCGCGAACGCGCACAGGAATCCGACCACGGAGTAGAACATCACGTCCACCATCAGCGGGAGCCGCCGGCCGACCCGGTCGGCCCAGAGCCCGAACAGCAGTGCACCCACGGGACGCATGACCAGGGTGGCGGTCGTGACGAACGCGACCTCGGCCTTGCTGATGTGGAAAGTCTTTGCGATATCGGCATAGACGAACACCACGATGAAGTAATCGAAGGCGTCCATGGTCCAGCCCAACATCGCCGCAATGAACGAGTTCCGTTGATCGCCGGTGATCCGTTGAGTTGCCACGAAAGCATCGTGTCGCACCCGGCGCGCTGGCGCGAGCCGTTTGATCATGCAATCCGCGAGTGTAAGTTCCGGAGCTATGCGAATCATCGATGCCGATGGACACGTCGCCGAGAACTCCTCGCTTGCCACCGAGGCGATCAAACGCTGGCCGGACCACGTCAAACCCAGCACGGACAGGTCGCTGCGGTTGATGTTCGAAGGCCGCAACTACCCGGAGGACGAAGGCCCCGGCGCCGGTTGCCCGCCCCAGCACGGAATCAGCAAGGCACCCGACATCAATTGCCGGTCGGCCGAGGGTGTGGTCGTGGACGCCGACCGCGATCACATCGACACGATGGTGCTCTATCCCAGCCTCGGGCTGTGCGTGCCCAGCCTCGAAGATCCCGATTTCGCAGCGGGTTTCGCGCGGCTCTACAACCAATGGATCGCCGATTATTGCGCGCCGACGAATGGCCGGTTGCGCGGCGTCGGCGTCACCCCGGTCGAGCACGGGCAGGTGGCCATCGACATCATGCGCGAGGCCAAGGAGCTGGGTCTGGTCGCGACTCTGGTCCCGCCGGCGCTCAAGACCCGCAACCTCGACCACCCCGACCTCGACCCGTTCTACGCCGCCGCCGTCGAGCTGGAGATGCCGCTGGGCATTCACGGTGCGCCCGGCATTCATCTGCCGAAGATCGGCGTCGACCGTTTCACCAACTACATCCAGGTGCACTGCATCAGCTTTCCGTTCGACCAGATGACGGCGATGACCGCGCTCGTCTCGGGCGGCGTCTTCGAGCGGCATCCGCAGTTGCGGGTCGCCTTCCTCGAGGCCGGCGCGGGTTGGGTTCCGTTCTTCATCGACCGCCTGCACGAGCACTACGAGAAGCGTGGCGATTGGATCGAGCGCGGCTGGCGCCGCGATCCGCACGAATATCTGCAGGCCGGCAATATCTGGGTGACCTGTGAGCCAGAGGAGCCAATCCTGCCCGGCGTGATCGACGTGCTCGGCGCCGACTTCATCATGTTCGCCAGCGACTACCCGCATTGGGACGGCGAGTGGCCGGAAAGCACCAAACATCTGCGCACCCGTACCGACATCACTGAAGAGGCGCGCGAAAAGATCGGTGGATTGAACGCGCAGCGCTTCTATAGCCTGAATTAAATCGGCTCAGCGACGCGAATTCGCCTGCCGGGCATGGCAGGATGCCAACATGGGCCCCTTTCTGTTGCGCGCCGTATTGACCGGATTTGCATTGTGGGTTGTCACCCTGTTCTTTCACGGGTTGAGTTTCGTCGGCGGCGATACGACATTGCAGAGGATCGGCATCATCTTCGTCGTCGCGGTGATCTTCGGTCTGGTCAACGCGATCGTCAAGCCGGTCGTTCAGTTCCTGTCGATCCCGCTGTACATCCTGACCCTCGGCCTTTTCCATGTAGTCGTCAATGCGTTGATGCTGTGGATCACCGCCTGGATCACGGAACACACCACCCACTGGGGACTCAAGATCGACCGCTTTTGGTGGGACGCAATCTGGGCGGCGGTCTTGTTGTCGATCGTGAGCTGGCTATTGTCGCTGCTAATTCGCGACGCCCGGCGCGTCACGCGTAGGTAATCGAGAAGTCAGCGCGCCTGCCACCGCGGCGGTCGCTTCTCGGCGAAGGCGCGCGGTCCTTCCTTGGCGTCCTCGGTCGCGAAAACGCGGTCGCTGTGCCGGGTCTCGTTCTCGTAGGCCGCGTCGAGGTCAAGCGCCAGCCCTTCCACGGCCGACTGCTTCGTCGCGAAAACAGCGAGCGGCGCGTTGGCCGCGATGCGCTCGGCGTAGTCGTACGCGGTATCCATCAGCTCGTCCGCCCCGACCACCCGGTTGATCAGTCCCATCGCAAGAGCTCGCTCCGCGTCCACCATGTCCGCGGTCAGCATTAGCTCCATCGCGAACGCGTAGGGGAGCTGGCGCGGCAGCCGCACGGTGCTACCGCCCCCGGCGAACAGACCGCGCTTGGGCTCCATCAGGGCGAATCGGGCCTCGGGCACGGCCACCCGGATATCGGTGGAACCCAACATCTCGAACCCGCCGGCGACGCATGTCCCGTTTACCGCGGCCACAATTGGCTTGTACACCGGGAACCGATGCAGGACAGCGTGGATGGCGTCGTTCTTGTCCCACCCGTCGGGCTGAGGAAGATCACCAGTCAATTCCGGAATGAACTTTTTCAGGTCGGCTCCGGTGCAGAAGTCCCGTCCGACCCCAGTGATCACAGCAACCCAGGCGCCGGCGTCATCGCGAAACGCGGCCCACGCGTGGGCCAAATCGCGGAAATGCGCCATGTCGAGCGAATTGCGCGCCTCGGGGCGGTTGATCGTGATGGTGACGATGTGACCGTGCAGCGCGTAGTCGATGCTCACCCGCGTCCCACCATTTCACCATTAGCAGTTACTATCTTTATTAGGATAGTAAGTCATGCTGGCAAGCCCGTAGGTAGCGCTCAGCTGAGAATCTGCACGTCATCCCCGCTTTTAATGGCGTGCAGAATACGGGTCACCCGACTCCCCATTTCGGTTTCCGACATCCCTGGTTGTCAGCCCTTGTTACACATATGCTTAGCCGACGCCGTAGGGGCCGGGCCTAACCGCACACGACGACGGGATTGCGCCAAAGATGAACACTATCGCGACCGAAGCATTTCCAGCGCCTTCGGGCACGCGGTTAAGTTCGCAATTTGGTGACCCGAATAGTGGTCTACGGGCAATCACCGAGTGCACCGGATCGGCCGTGGTCGTTCACGTCGGCGGTGACATTGACGCCAGCAACGAGAGTGTCTGGCGGCGCTTGGTAAGCCGGAGCGCCGCTATCGCTATCGCGCCGGGTCCGTTCGTAATCGACCTTCGGGCCCTCGAATTCATGGGGTCGTGCGCCTACTCCGCCTTGGCTAGCGAGGCGGTGCAATGTCGCCGGCGCGGCGTCAATGTGCGGCTGGTCGGCGGTCACCCGGTGGTGGCGCGAACCATCGCCGCATGCGGACTGGGTCGCCTGCTGCCGATGTACGCGACGGTAGAGAACGCGCTGTCGACGCCGGTTAGCGATCGCGACTGACAAGGCGCACGACCTCGCGCGCGCAACCCCACGACAAGGTCACGCCATTGCTGCTGTGACCGTAATTGTGGACGCAGAACGCCCGCCCGAGCGGCTCGGCCTCCACTCGGACTGACGGACGGTCGGGCCGCAACCCGGTAATCGTTTCGATCACCTCGGCCTCGCCAAGGCGCGGCTCAATCCGGCGGCAGCGTTGGATGATCCGGTCGCTTACCGCCGGGTCTGGGGTGGTGTCCCAACGGTCGGGGATGCTGATGCCGCCGCACACCACGCGCTGCGGATGGGGGAAGTAACAGATCCATTCCGGGCCGCTGTTCACTTCCAGAAACAGTTGCTGCAGGCCGGGATTGGTGAGGACGACGTGCTGGCCGAATAGTGGCCGCACGGTGTCATCGCCAACCAGGGCGCCCGCGCCCAGACCGGCACAGTTGACCACTATCGGTGCGGCGTCGGCGGCCTCGGTCAGCGACCGCACGGGATGTGTCTCGATGTCGCAGCCGGCCGCGGCCAATCGCTTTGTCAGGTAGTCCAGGTAGCGCGGCATGTCGATCATCGGCATGGTGGCGCGAAACCCGGTACCGAAGCCGTGAGGGATCTCGGCCGGGTCAGCCGGCCGCAGGTCGGGGATCAGGTTGGCCGCGGACGACATCGCGTCGGCCCCGGCTAATTCGCCGACGGTCAACGCCGGTGCCATGCGCACCCCGGTGGTGGGGTCGTTGGCCAGTTCGCGAAAAACCCGCAGGGAATGTTCGGTCCAAACCTGTGTCTTCGCAGCACGTTCGCCTGGACGCGGGGGCGCCCACACCGCGCCCGCCACCATCGAGGTCGTCTGGTGCGGCAATGCGGCCGCCCAGACCCGCACTGGCCACCCCGCTTCGGCCAGGGAAATGGCCGACGTCAATCCACTTACACCGGCACCGACGACGACAATCTGTTGTGGGTCACCTGCCACGGCAGCAAGCTCCGGTCAGGAATGGGGGGGTTGCTGGCCATTCTGGCCGCCAAGCAGCCCGTTGAGGATGCCGAGAGTGCCTTGCACACCTGCAGGCGGTGCAGTAGCGGGCGGATTGGCGTCGGGAGTCAGCTGCCAGGGCTGGCAGCCCGATGTCTTGAACGATTTGTCACTCGGATCGATCTGCACTACCTGCGGCTTTTTGCTCAAGGCGTTGTCGATGAGGTTGCCGTCGGGGTTGCCGAGCCGCTTCCAATAGCACGTTCCATCGCCGACTGGCCCCGCAGAACTGTAGATGCCAGGCGTGATGTCGGTCCCGACTGCGTATATACCGTCCTTATCGATGGTCGTCTTCGGTGCGCCCGCCGGTGCTGCTGAGGGCGCCGGTGACGCTGACGGTTCGGGGGAAGCTGCAGGTGCCGGTGACGCTGACGGTGTGGGTGACGGCGCCGGCTCCGGATCGGCGCCGGCGACCGCCGCCGACGCGGCCCAGCCCGCGACCATCAGGCCCGCAACGGCCAACCTTGCCGCACTAGGTACTCCAGCCTTAAGCCCCATAGCACACCAGCCTACCGGGGTGAGCAGGCTAATTCATAAAGCCGCATCCCGCGGCAGCCGTCGCGACCATCGTGCGTGCGGCCACCCTAGGTCAGTCGCCGCACCTTGCCGGCGTAGCCGAGCGCGTGCTCGTACGTCTTGAGGTTGTCGCGAGAAATCCTCGCGTGCACCGGACGCTCGAGGAAGAAACGCAGCACCGGGTTGTAGGCGTGATACGTCTCGTGGAATGTCAGCACCGTGGTGCCGTCGGGCTGCTCCTCGAGTTGGTGGTAGCCCTCGGCGCGGGACCACAGCGGCGCCCCGACTGCCACATAACGCGACAGCTTGTTGATCTCCGCCTCGGTCACGGTCTCCCAGGACCGCGCTTTGCCGCCGGACAGCAGGTACTTGGGAACTTCGAAGATGCAGGTGCGGACCAGACCCTCACCGGCTTCGTTGCCTTCGTTGAGGATTTCCATGCTGCCGGTCGGCCACTTGAGTACCCGCGGACGCGGCGAGTTCGGCGGCACCGGCGGATGCAGCGCCCGCCACACTTTCTTCGGGGGTGCATCGACATGAAATCGCACGGTGTAGGACTGCATCAGCTTTCCCCATCAGCTGTTTTCCAAGTGTTCCAGAAAGTGATGGTCTCGGCTGGCGGCCGCGCGGCCGGCCGGAAATCAGTGCCAATCGTGTAGGCCACCGGGAACAGCGCCGCCTGGGTGGCCGTAGGGGGGATTCCGAGCACCTCGGCCACCTCTTTCTCCTTCGCCAGATGCATCGTCGTCCACACCGATCCCAAACCACGCGACCGAAGGGCGAGCAAGAAGCTCCAGCCAGCGGGGATGATCGACGCCCAGGCCGTCGCGGCAATCAGGAGAGGCGCATCATCGAAGCGGCGGTCCAGGCACGGGATCACATGCACCGGAACCTGGGCCAGCGTCCCGGTCAGGCTCATCGCGCTGGCGTACACGCGCCGGGTCTGCGGATCGGACGTGTTCTCGGCGGCGTACGCAAGATATTCAGCGCCGATGCTGCCGTAGATTTCGGCGATCGCGGCACGCTTGTCGGCATCGGTGATCACCAGCCAGCGCCAATCCTGCGCGTTACTCCCGGTGGGCGCCTGCATCGCCAGCTGTATGCACTCGAGGATCACGTCGCGACCGACCGGGCGGGTCAGGTCAAGGCGTTTGCGCACCGCTCGCGTCGTGGTGAGCAATTCGTCGACCGTCTCGATGTCCATGCTCGTCCT
>DATMMZ010000366.1:0-13903 GCA_035569455.1 Mycobacterium sp.
ACGGCCAGAACCACCCCGAGCGGCTGGTACCGGATGTATGCCTTTTTCGCGCCGACCTTTGCCGGGTCGGCGGGCTCGTCGGCGAGCAGCTTCTCGGCGTTCTCCGCGTAGTAGCGAAAACCCTTGGCGCACTTGAGCGCCTCGCCTTTGGCCGAGGCTAGCGTCTTACCCATCTCGAGGGTCATCATCGCCGCGGTTTCGTCGGCTTCCTTCTCCAGCAGGTCGGCGGTTGCGTTGGCCCATTCGGCGCGCTGGGCGAAGGTGGTGGAATGACGGTAGTCGAGGAACCGCTCGTGGGCGCGCGCGATCGCGGCGTCGACTTCGTCGTCGGTTGCCGGGGTGAAGGTTTTGACTGTCTTGCCGGTGGCCGGGTTGATGGTGGCGATGGGCACGCTGGCCCTCCTTCATGGGGTTCGTCGGGGTCACTTGCAATACGTCCACTACCAGCCTGCCACTATCGTGGCCAAAGGGAGGTGCCGGATGAGTAAAGCCGCTCAGCTGATGGTCAAGTGCCTGGAAAACGAGGGTGTGTCGGTCGTCTTCGGAATACCCGGCGAGGAGAACATCCGCTTCATTCAGGCGCTGGCCCACTCGAAGAGCATCCGGTACGTGCTGACCCGGCATGAGCAGGCGGCGGCGTTCATGGCGGAGATGTACGGGCGGGTCACCGGCCGCGCGGCGGTGGTGTCCGCCACCCTGGGTCCTGGCGCGATCAACATGCAGCTCGGTGTGGCCGACGCCACCACCAACAGCACTCCGATGGTCGCGATCTCCGCGCAGGTCGGCCAGGATCGCGAATACAAAGAGTCGCACCAGTACGTCGACCTGGTGTCGATGTTCGCTCCGATCACCCGCTGGGCCGCGGGTGTCCCCACCGCGCGCGCCATACCCGAGATGTTCCGCAAGGCGTTCAAGGTCGCCGAGACCGAACGCCCGGCCGCGGTCTACCTGGCGGTGCCCGAGCACATCGATGCGGACGAAGCCGATTACGACCTGACGCCGTTGCCGCGCAACGTCGTCCGCGCCGAGGCACCGGCGGCCGGCCAGGTGGCGCGGGCGGTGGAGATCCTGCGCAAGGCGCGGCGGCCGGTGGTGCTGGCCGGGCACGGCGCCGCCCGCGCCGACGCGACCGCGGCCCTGGTCCGCTTCTCCGACGAACTCGGTATTCGGGTGGCCAACACCTTCCACGGCAAGGGCGTCATGCCCGACGATCACCCCAACAGCCTCGGGACCATCGGGTTCATGCGGCATGACTACGTCAATTTCGGGTTCGACAATGCCGACGTCATCATCACGGTCGGCTACGAGCTTCAGGAATTCGATCCGGTCCGGATCAATCCGCAGTCCGACAAGAAGATCATCCAAATTCATCGCTTCCCCGCCGAGGTCGACGCGCACTATTCCGTCGACGTCGGGATCATCGGCGACATCAGTGCCTCGCTCGACGCGCTCACGGACGCGCTCGACGGCCACCGCTTCGACGGCGATGCCGACGTACCCGGGTCGGGCCTGCTCGCCGAGGAATTCGCCAGAGGCCAACAAGATTCGCGATTCCCGCTGGCGCCGCAGCGGGTGGTCGC
Organism: Mycobacterium sp.; assembly: GCA_035569455.1. Lineage (GTDB taxonomy): Bacteria > Actinomycetota > Actinomycetes > Mycobacteriales > Mycobacteriaceae > Mycobacterium. The sequence continues at coordinate 1,581 of DATMMZ010000366.1, forward strand.
CGACACCCGCGCCGCAATGGGTCGCAGCGACATCGTGCTGGTGGACACCGGCGCCACGAAGATGTGGATGGCCCGGCTGTATCCGACCTACCAGCGCAACACCTGCCTGATCTCAAACGGCTTGTCCACCATGGGCTTTGCGCTTCCGGGGGCGCTTGGTGTCAAGCTGGCCAGTCCCGAGTCGAAGGTGCTTGCCGTCGTGGGCGACGGCGCATTCATGATGAACTCGCAGGAGATCGAGACCGCCGTTCGGGAACGGATACCGTTGGTGGTGTTGATTTGGGACGACGGCGGCTACGGCCTGATCGAATGGAAGATGGACCTCGAACTCGGCGCACACTACTACGTTTCGTTCGGTAATCCCGATGTGGTGACCTACGCCGAAAGCTTTGGCGCCAAAGGATATCGGATAACCAGCGCTGCGGAATTGCTACCGACGCTCAAGGCTGCGCTCGACGACGACGGCGTGTCGCTGATCTCTTGCCCGGTCGACTACTCCGAGAATCTGCGATTGACCGACCGACTCGGTGAGCTGGACGAGACGCTTTAGTTCATGCTGTTTCGTCAACTGGAGTACTTCGTCGCGCTGGCTCGAGAGCGTCACTTCGCGCGCGCCGCGAGCGCCTGCTATGTGTCCCAGCCGGCGCTGTCGGAAGCCATCCGCAAGCTCGAACAAGAGCTGAAGGTGCCACTGGTCCGGCGCGGTCAGAAGTTCGAAGGTCTCACTCCCGAAGGCGAGCGGCTGGTGCACTGGGCGCGACGGATCCTGGCCGATCACGATGCGCTCAAGCAGGAGGTCACCGCACTGCAAACCGGCCTCACCGGCGAGCTGCGATTTGGGGTGGTCCCGGCCGCGGCGACTACTGTCGCGCTGCTGACGGATCCGTTCTGTGCCGCGCACCCGTTGGTGCGGGTACAGCTCGAGACGAATCTACGATCGGCCGAGATCGTCGAACGCATCCGCCGGTTCGAGTTGGACGCGGGGATTCTGTATCCGGATCGGCAGGACACCGCGGATCTGCTGGTCACGCCGCTGTACGAGGAGCAGCAGGTACTCATCGTCGGCGGTGACCTGCTCAGCGGCAAACCGGACACCATCAGCTGGTCGGAGGCACTGCAACTGCCGTTGTGTCTGCTGACCGAGGGCATGCGCGGCCGGCAGATCATCGACGACGCGTTGGTCACTCAAGACCTCGCGGTGACGCCACAGCTCGAGACCGACTCGGTTGTGGCGCTGTTCGCGCACGTCGGCACCGGCCGGTGGGCGAGCATCGTTCCGCACACCTGGATCCGGACCCTTGGCCCACCGGCTGGGACTTCGGTGCTGCGGCTGCACGATCCATCCATCAGCGCCGTGATGGCGCTCGTCACGAATAAGGCAGAGCCCGGCTCGGTGCTGGCGCGTGCGCTGGCGCAGACCGCGCAGGAGGCTCGCATCGATGCTGTGTTCGGTCGAACCCCTGCTGAGCGGGGCTGATCGGCGGGGCCTATCAACCGGTCGAAGACACGTCTTGGACACCCACCACATGGTCGCCGGAGACTGAAATCGGTTCGCAGGAAAGCGAATCGAAAGACCTAAGGAGGAACCCATGGCCAAGTGTGTGATGGTGCTGTACCCCGACCCCATCGACGGCTATCCGCCGAAGTACGCACGCGACAGCATCCCTACGATCCACAGCTACCCCGGTGGCAGCACCGTCCCGACCCCATCGAAGATCGACTTCACGCCGGGTGAGCTACTCGGCTGCGTCTCCGGTGCGCTGGGGCTGCGCAAGTTCTTCGAAGACGGTGGACACGAGTTGGTGGTGACCTCGGATAAGGATGGCCCGGACTCGGAATTCGAGCGCGAATTGCCTGACGCCGACATCGTTATCTCCCAGCCATTTTGGCCCGCGTACTTGACCAAGGAGCGCATTGCCAAGGCGCCCAATCTGAAGCTGGCGCTGACCGCCGGCATCGGCTCCGATCACGTGGATCTGGACGCGGCCAAGGAGCAAGGGATCACCGTCGCCGAGGTGACCTACAGCAACAGCATCAGCGTCGCCGAGCACGCCGTGATGCAGATTCTGACCCTGGTGCGCAACTTCGTCCCGTCGCACCGGTGGGCCGCCGAGGGCGGCTGGAACATCGCCGACTGCGTTCAGCGCGCCTACGACCTGGAGGGGATGGACGTCGGGGTGATCGCCGCCGGCCGGATCGGACGGGCGGTGCTGCGCAGGCTGGCGCCGTTTGACGTCAACCTGCACTACACGGACGTCCACCGGCTGCCGCCGGAGGTGGAGACGGAGTTGAACGTGACGTTTCACCCCGACGTGCAGTCGCTGGTGCAGGCCGTCGACGTGGTTTCCGTCCACTCGCCGCTGTACGCGGACACGCGCGCGATGTTCGACGAGAAGCTGCTGGCCTCGATGCGGCGCGGCTCATACATCGTCAACACCGCACGCGCCGAAGAAACCGTCCCGGAAGCGATCGCGACCGCGCTCAAGAGTGGCCGGCTCGCGGGTTACGCCGGCGACGTGTGGTTCCCGCAACCGCCGCCGGCCGATCACCCATGGCGGACCATGCCCAACAACGCCATGACTCCGCACGTGTCCGGCACCACCCTGTCCGCGCAAGCCCGCTATGCGGCAGGCACCAGGGAGATTCTCGAGTGCTGGTTCGCGGACAAGCCCATCCGTCCTGAGTACCTGATCGTCGAAGGCGGAAAGCTCGCCGGCACCGGAGCCCTCTCCTACCAGAAGTAGATGCGCACAACAAGCTTCGGCGGGGCGGCCATCAGGTGCGCCCCGCCGAGCGGCCTTGACGATACGTAACTTTCTGCAGCGTCATGGGCGGGGCGTACCTACCCACCAACGTGCGATGCCACCATGCCCGATCGCGCCGCAGTTCGGCCACGGTGGTGAAGCGGTACACATAGAGCTGTGCGCGCACATACCGGGGCGGCGATTCCGGGAAGGGGTTGTGCCGCAACAGACGCAGCGTCGGCGGATCGTTACGCAGCAGCCGCTGCATAAACGGCGTCAGCCAGGGCTGTGCATAGCCCGGCGAGATGGCGGCGAACCACATCAGCCAGTCCAGCCGTAGATGATAGGGGGCCCATTGGCGCGGTAGCCGGCGCACGGCACCCGGCTTGCCCTTGAACTCGTATTCCTTCCAGACCGTCTGCTTGGTGATCTCCGGCTCTTCGGTGCCTTCGATGACCACCTCCCGGCGGATGCGGCCGATACTGCCGAAGGCTCCGTAGGTGTTCACCAGGTGAAATGGGTTGAACGACATGTTCATCCGCTGATGAGACGAGAGCATGTTGCGCGCCGGCCAATAGCTGAGGAACAGGACCGTCACCGTGAACACGATCACCAGGCCGGCAAACCACGACGGCGGTGCCGAAAGCGCTGGTTGCGCGGGGATCGGCAGCAGCGCCGCCGCCGACGAGTCGTCGATGGCGCTGAACGCCAGGACGATCGTCACCCAATTCAGCCAGGCGAAGTTACCCGATGCCACCAGCCACAGCTGGGTGACGACGATGATCGCCGCGGCCACGCTCGCCACCGGCTGTGGGGCGAACAACCCGACCGGCACGACGAGCTGCGCAAAGTGATTGCCCGCCACCTCAATCCGGTGCAGCGGCTTGGGCAGGTGATGGAAGAACCAGCTGAACGGCCCCGGCATTGGCTGTGTCTCATGGTGGTAGAACAGACAAGTCAGATTGCGCCAGCATGGATCGCCGCGCATCTTGATCAGTCCGGCCCCGAATTCGACTCGGAACAGCAGCCATCGCGCCAGCCACAAGACCAGCACCGGGGGAGCCGTGTGGTCATTGCCGAGGAAGATCGCCAGGAACCCCGTCTCCAGAAGCAGGGACTCCCAACCGAACCCGTACCACGTCTGCCCGACGTTGACGATCGACAGATAGAACACCCACAACGTCAGCCACATCAACATCGCGGCCCACAGCGGAACCAGGTCAGCCGCCCCGGCGACGACCGCCGCCGAAAGCGCAGCACCCAACCAGGAGACTCCTGCGAACAGCCGATCCGAATAGCGGAGATGAAACAGGCTCGGGGTTCTCCAGAACGACTGTCTAGCTAAGTACCGTGGCACCGGGAGTATCCCGTGTTCGCCGATGAGCGCCCGGAACTGCCTTGCGGCAGCGACGAAGGCGATCAGGTAGATCGCTGCCGCGCCACGCTCGAGCACCAATCTGCCCAGCCAGTATTCGGGTGCCGAAAACCATCCCATGGCCGTAACTCCTCGGACGCTGGCGATCACACCAACGCGCGTATCCAGTCAACCAGCCGGTAAACCAGTAGCCAACTCCGCAGAATTCACTGTTCGCGGGCGCGGCGGCCGCGACCGGGCATGCTCACCACTGAGGCGGCTAGCACAGTCAGCGAAATCAGCGCCAGCAGTTGCACATTCGCGGAATGGCCGGCGTAGCCGTCCACCGACCGCCAGGGATGCCGGGACAGTGCCGCTCCGGCCAGAATCAGGCCGCCCGCGCTCAGCCCGACCGTGATGCCGTCGGACTGCCGGTTGTGCAGCGCGTACCGCAGACCGAGGGCGGCGCCGGCCACGACGACCCCGGCCACGCCCGCGATCACCGCCCCGGCCGCCAGCACCCCGACCGCGGCCCCGGCCCCGGGCGCCCATGGTTGTGGCGGTGCGTCATCGGTGCGCCGCTGCCGGGTTCGCCACAACGCAAGCAAGGCCAACAGCGGCAGCAGCGCCAGGCCCACCGCCAAGCCCGCCCGGTACAGCGAGTTGGAGGCGAAGGTCAGCGTGATCGTGCCGGGGTTGCCCGCGGGCACTACCCAGCCCTGCTGCCACCCATTGACGGCCACCGGCGTCAATCGGGTCCCGGTACTGGTGCGCGCCACCCAGCCGGGGTTGATGCTCTCGGGGATCACCAGCACCCGGGTGGTGGCCGACTCGGGGGCACGTACCTCGCGGCGGTCGGGACCCCACGCCCCGGTAGCGGCGGGAACCGGCGCGGGGTTGGCGGAGGCGGGCAACTCGGCGGCCGCCGGGGTTAACAGCTGGGCACCATCCACGACGAACGCATCGCCGGGGCTGACCAACAACTCCTGCTGCCCCGCCGGCAGCGCAATCGGGTCGCGATCGCAGGCGATGGCGGCAACGGGCTCGGCGTCCAGCAGCGCGCCCGCCGTAGTCCGGATCGAGGTGTGCACAAACCGCCCCGCGACCGCCATGACGGGGCCGCGGTCGCAGCCGACGACGATCTCACGCGACCGGTTGCGGGTGGCGTCGGCGGGGGCGATCGGGCTGCCGTCGGCGCCCAGCACCGCGACATCGGCCAGCCCGGGCGGTTTGAGCTGGTCGAAACCCAGAGCGTTGCGGTCGATGATGTTTTCCCAGTCGAGCAGGCTGAGGGTGACCGTGTCGGTAATTCGGGGTTTCAGTGCCAGTTTCCAAGACAGCGTTTGCGGCTGGTCCACCGCACCGCCAGGGTCCCCGTTCGGCCGCAATTCCCGGACCTGCGGGCCGTCGCCCAGGTTGACGGCCACCGTCGTCGGGTGCGCGGGCAACGTCGACCGGCTGGGCACCAAGCGCAGCCCGGTGACCTCGGTCGGCCGCGGCAGGGTGAGGGTGAGCGTCGGCGGGGTCTTGTGTTGCACCACCCGCTGCGGAGCCGTCCATGCGGTGGCCGGGTCGCCGTCGGTGGCCGCATATGCCGAGCCGAGGATGTCGAGCGCGTCGGAATCACCGTAGGCCCGGGTGGTGTTGGGCGCGGCGATCAGATCGGCCAGCTTGGGGCCCTGCCGGGGCCGCACCCACAGCATCGGGCTCACCGACACCGGATTCGGAACGGTTAGCGTACGGCTGAAATTGACCGGTTCTTCCGGTGCCAGCGCCATCGACGCCGCGCAGCGCACGCCGTCGGGCGCCTGGGCGCAGCCTGGTCTGCCGAGCAGCTCCGACCCCAGGTCCCATCCCGTGATCGCCGAACCGGGTGGTGGCCCGGCAACCAGCACGGTGTGGCGCAGGTTGACCGGATGGGCGAATCCGGACGCGTCGTACTGGGTGATCGACAGGTCGGTGATACCGAACTGCACCCCGGCTGACCCGTCGTTGGTGGCGGCCGCGGTGAGCCGCACCCACGGGGTCTCGCCGTAGGGCAGCGCCACGGTGAGCGGCTTGCCGGCCTCGTCGAAGCGCAGCGTGGTGCTGCCGTTGGCGGTCTCGATCTGGATCCGGCGGACCTGTGCGCCCACGGCGGTCGCACTGGGTGTGATGGTCATGACGGCGTTGGTCACCGGGTGGTCGAAATCCACTTGCAACCACTGGCCGACGGCGGCCTGCAGTGCGTTGGATACCCAGGCGGTTGCCGGGTCGCCGTCGATCGCGGCAGTGGGGGAGGTCGCCGGGGCCGCATCAGGCATTGCGGTGGAATCCGACGACGAGCTCGACACTGTGATCCGGCCGCCGGTCCAACTGCCGAATACCACGTCGGTGCCCGCGACGGGGTAATCGGGCACTCGGTTGTAGGTATGCCGGGTGTCGCCGGCCGCCCGGATCGCCGACGAGTGCTGGTCCACCCGGCCGTAGTCGGTCTCACGTGCTACCGGAGTGTCGGTCACCATAACGCCCCGTGCCGACAGCCCGGCGCCTCGGGCGTCCGCGGTCATCACCACCGGACCCAACGGGGACTGGCCCAGTAGCCGGCGTCTCTCGTCGAGACGCAGCAGCACTTCGGGTCCGCCGTCGATGCGGGCCAGCCGGTCGATATCGGCGAAGTAAGGCGCACCGGGATCACCGGAAGCATCCCCACGAGAGAGGACCCGGTAGATTTCCACCGCGGGATAGCGCGGGCGCAGTCCGCTATCGGCGACGAAGCCCGCCAGGGTGCCAGGACCCACCGGGGCGCCGAACTGCGCCACCTTCTCCAGTCGCGGCGACCCCGCGATGGCGCGGTGCACCAGGATGGGGCGCGCCGAGCGTGACGTCTCGGGATCCAGATCGTTGCGCAGCACCACATACGAAATGCCTTGGCGGGCAAGGGTATCGGCCAGGCCAACCGAGGGACGCCCAGCGGCGAGCAGACGTTGCACCGAATCCAGCGCCCGGATCGTCTGCGATGGGGTCAGCGGAATGGAGTCGCGCACTCCCCACGGGCCGTTGCCGAGCACTTGGAGCGGCTCGTCGTGGCTGGTGCCCCACACCTGAGTGGCGAACGGCGCGCCCGGGACCACCAGTACGCGCCCCGGAACCGGAGTTCCGGTGTTGTGTTCGCTGAGCCAGTCGGCGGCCTCATGCCAGTACTGAGGTATCGCGCTGAATGTGCCTGGCGGGGTGAGCCGACCGGTCCAGGCCAGCGAGGTGCTGACCATCAGCGCGGTCAGGGTGACAATTCCGGCCGCGACCCGCTTGTCGCGCTCGGGGTGGGCGAATGCACTGAGCCATACCGGCACCGGCGCGCTGCCCGGGAGCGGTATCCGGCCCAGAACCTGTGCCAAGCCGAGCACCAACGGGATCCGGATCACCGACCCCAGCTTGTGCACGTTGCGCAGGGGTGCGCCGCCGGCGTCCAGGAACGCTTGTATCTGGTGGGCCAGCGGCGAGCCGAGCCCGCCGCTGTAGCCGGCGGCCATCAAGACGACCCCGATCAGCAGCATCGTCACCAGCCGCCCACGTGCCGGCATGTCGCGGCTGGCCAGGCCGGCCAGCCCGGCGGCCGCGACCAAGCAGGTGCCCAGGATGGCAGCTGATCCGGTGACCAGTGGCGCGCCTGCCGTGGCGGTCGGCGCCACGAACGGAGTCCAGCTGTCGGTGCCGCGCAGCATCTCGACCAGCGACGACCATTGCGTTGTCACGCCGGAGGATTCGATGAAGTCCAGGAAGGGGGGACTGACTTTGCGCAGCAGAACCAGGGCCACCACCCACCACAGCACCGCCAGGGCGAGAGTCAACAGCCACCACCCGGTGTAGCGCCACCACAGCCGGTTCGGCCGGTGACAGGCCCACCAGATCACTGCGGGCAGGCAACCGGCCAGGGTTGCGATCGCGTTGACGGCGCCCATCAATGCGACGGCAAGCCCGGCCTGCGCGGCGAGCGCGCGCCCCGAGCGGCTTGGGCCCTGCCCTGCCGACGCTCCGCGCAGCGCCAAAATCGTAGGCAGCAACACCCACGGCGCCAGCATCATGGGCAAGGTTTCCGACGAGATCGATCCGAGGGTGGTCAGTACCCGTGGCGACAGCGCGAACGCCGCTGCGCCGATCACACGTGACGACGGGCTACCGATGCCCAGCGCCTCGGCGACCCGCAGCAGGCCAGCGAAGCCAACCGTTAACAGCAGCGCCCACCACAGCCGCTGGGTTACCCACCCGGGTAATCCCAGCAGGTGGCCGATCAAAAAGAAGGTGCCGTGCGGAAACAGGTAACCGTAGGCCTGGTTCTGCGCCTGGCCAAAAGGCAGCTCGCTGTTCCACAGGTTGGTCGCGCGGGCGAGGAACCGCAGCGGGTTGGCGGTGAGGTCGAGTTTGGTGTCGGGGGAGATCTGCCCCGGGGATTGCGCGAACGTCAACGCCAGCGCGACCGCCCCGACCAACAGCAGCCACCGTCGTGACAGCGGCACAGCCGGCGAGTCCGGGGCCGTTTCCGCAGACACCGCCTGCGCCGCCCGTGCTGCCGGGCTAGCTACGGTTCCCGTACTCGACCCTGTTGAGCACCGACGATGACGGATCGCCCCCCGGGAGTGGCGGCCTGGTGTCCTGTTGCACCATCAGGGTGATCCCGAAGATCGCGGCCGCGCCCAGCAACAGACCAACCACCACGCTCGCAGCGGCGGGCGCAATGATCCGGTTCATCGATGGCTCCCTGGCGTTTACGGTCGTGACTTTGACAAGCTAGCAGAAGAGCAGGTCTCCCTAGGGTCTCAGCCACGGCGGCAGCTTGTTCACGCAATCCTGCGGGCCGTTGCAGGGCAGGCAATGCCCGTGGTAGCAGCGGTCGCCGTATTCCACCAGGTGGGGCCCGGACTGACTCGGTACGCCATGGGCGGGTGGCGCGCCGTGCTCCACGGCGAGCGTGACACCGATGGTCGCGGCGGTTCCGATCGATAAACCCGCCACGATGCTGGCCGCCGCGGCCAGCGTGAACCCCGTCATCGCTGGCTCCTAGTTGTCCCCCCGCTAGTGGCCAACGTACCTGCGTCGTGCGCCCGAGACTGGGACAAGGCGTCTTTCGGCGCGCCCCGGATCCGGAGACCGGGCCCCCGCCATGACAACATGTCCCGATGGCTTTTGCGCGCACGCTGGCTGTGCTCACGACGGCTTGGACGTTGGGGGTGCTGATGGCGGCCTGCGGTCACAACGCCGCACGGCCCCCCGCCCAGTCGTCGACCAAGGTGACAGGCGCTCCCGCGCCACCGGTCTGCGCTGACCCAACAGCCGTGCCGACGGCGATAAAGTCCACTCGCGACAAGCTGGCCCAGCTGGTGATGGTGGGCGTCAAAGACGCCGACGACGCCCGAGCCGTTGTCGCCACCTACCACGTCGGCGGCATCTTCATCGGGAGCTGGACAGACTTATCGATGTTGACCAACGGCGCGCTGGCGGACATCGCCCGCACTGCGGGTCCCCTGCCGCTGGCGGTGAGTGTCGACGAAGAGGGCGGCCGGGTGTCGCGGTTGCAGAAACTCATCGGGCCGGCGCCGTCGCCCAAGGAGCTGGCTGCGAGCCAAACCGTCCCGCAGGTCCACGATTTGGCACTCAACCGCGGCCAGGCGATGAAAAAACTGGGCATCACCATCGACTTCGCCCCGGTGGTCGACGTCGTCAACAGCGCGCCCGACGACAGCGTGATCGGGGACCGCTCCTTCGGCTCGGATCCGAATGCGGTCACCGCCTACGCCGGGGCATACGCCCAGGGCCTGCGGGACGCCGGCCTGCTGCCGGTGCTCAAGCATTTCCCGGGGCACGGACACGGCTCCGGCGATTCGCACAAAGGCGGGGTCACCACGCCGCCGCTGAGCGAGCTGGAGACCAACGACCTGCTGCCCTATCGGACACTGGTGACCGCCAGCCCGGTCGGAGTGATGGTGGGTCATCTGCAGGTTCCCGGGCTGACCGGTGACGACCCGGCCAGCCTGAGCCCCGCAGCTATGCAGCTGCTGCGCACCGGCAAGGTTGGGGATTACGTTGAGCCACCCTTCGACGGCCCGGTGTTCAGCGATGACCTGTCCAGCATGGCCGCGATCTCAGACCGGTTCGGCGTGGCCGAGGCGGTGCTGAAGACCTTGCAGGCCGGCACCGATATCGCGTTGTGGGTCACCACCGATCAGGTGCCCGCGGTTCTGGATCGGCTGGATAAGGCGCTGGCCGCGGGCGAATTGAAGATGCCGGCGATCGACGAGTCGGTGGTGCGGGTGGCCAAGATGAAGGGCGTCAATCCGGGGTGCGGGCACTAGCGCCGGTTTGGGCCGGCGGGGTGATTGTTTACCCTGGATTCAGATCGATGGGCCAGAAGGGCATTCAATGGCAGGTGGTACCAAGCGGTTGCCGCGTGCTGTCCGCGAGCAGCAGATGCTCGACGCCGCCGTGCAGATGTTCTCGGTCAACGGCTACCACGAGACCTCGATGGACACCATCGCCGCCGAGGCGCAGATCTCCAAGCCGATGCTGTATCTGTATTACGGCTCCAAGGAAGACCTGTTCGGCGCCTGCCTGAACAGGGAGATGAGCCGGTTCATCGATGTGGTGCGCGCCGATATCGACTTCACCCAGAGCCCGAAGGACTTGCTGCGCAACACCATTGGGTCCTTCCTGCGCTACATCGACGCCAATCGCGCGTCGTGGATCGTGATGTACACTCAGGCCACCAGCTCGCAGGCGTTCGCCCACACCGTGCGTGAGGGGCGTGAGCAGATCATCGAACTGGTGGCCGGACTGCTGCGGACCGGTACCCGCAGCCCCCGCTCGGACGCCGAAATCGAGATGATGGCGGTGGCGCTGGTGGGCGCGGGTGAAGCGATAGCCAACCGGCTCAGTACCGGCGACACCGACGTCGACGAGGCGGCCGGGCTGATGATCGACCTCTTCTGGCGCGGGCTGAAGGGCGCACCCGCGGATCGGGATACCGGCTCCAACGTCGCTGCCGGCTAGCGCTGCCGCGCGCCGGCGCCGCGGGTGGCATACATTCGTGCCGTGGCTCGATCGCCCGCCCGGCCCCGCCGCGACCTCGAGTTCTTTTGCGCGGTAATCATCGTCGGTTTGCTGGCCGGGGTAGCCGGGCTGTCGACGACGTTCGTGCTGCGCTTCGTCCAGCACCTGACCTACCACTACAGTTTCGGCACGATGCTCGCCGGCGTCACCGGCAGCAGCCCGGTCCGCCGCGTGCTGGGGCCAATGATCGGCGCCGCGTTGGCAGGGCTCGGATGGTGGATCCTGCGGCGCAGATCCGAAGTGCCGCCGCTGGCGCCGACCATCGCCCGCCACGATCGGATACCGCGGCTGACGTGGAGCATCGACGCCGTGCTGCAGGTGCTGCTGGTCGGATCCGGGGCATCCCTTGGCCGCGAAGGCGCTCCGCGCCAATTCGCTGCGGCCCTGGGCGATTTGGGGACCGGATGGCTGAGGCGGCTCTCGCCCCGCGACCGCGAGATCTTGCTGGCCTGCGCCGCCGGCGCCGGACTCGGTGCGGTCTATGCGGTTCCGCTGGCCGGTGCGCTGTTCTCCGCGCGGATCCTGCTGAACACGTGGCACCCGCGGGCGCTGGGGGCGGCGTTCCTCACCTCCAGCCTGGCGGTAGCGATCGGTGCCGCCATCACCCGCGATCAGCCCAACCTGCGGTGGCCGATTGAGGAGTCGACCTACCTGTTCACCGCTCACGGGCTGATGTTGGCGCCGGTGACACTGGTGGTCGGGTTGGCGTTCAACCGGCTCATCAAGGTAGCTAAGCCGGCCCGCCTGATGCGCAGTTGGGTGCTGGTCCCGGCGCTCGCCGGCGCCGGGCTGGTGATGGGGATTTGCTCGCATTGGTGGCCCGAGTTGCCCGGCAACGGCCGCAGCATCCTCACCGTCAGCCTGGCCAGCGGCATGACGCTCACCTCGGCGGCCGCGATCCTGCTCTTGAAACCCCTGCTGACCGCGTTGTTCCTGCGCGCCGGCGGGGCCGGCGGACTGCTCACCCCGTCGCTGGCCACCGGCGCTGCGGCGGGGTCGGTATCGATCCTGACCATCAATTGGCTTGCCGGGACGCACCTGCACACTCCGGCGATCTCGCTGGCCGGGGCCGCCGGGGTGCTCGCGGTCACCCAGGGCTCACCGATCTGGGCGGCGATCTTCGTCTGGGAGCTCGCCCACCC
>DATMMZ010000367.1:0-26206 GCA_035569455.1 Mycobacterium sp.
CATCACTTCCAGGGCGTCGATCTCTTCGCTGATCCGCATGGCCCCCAGCTCGGCGGTGGCGCCGGCACCGACCGTGGCCGCCATGGAGATCCCGGTCACGACCGGGGCGGCGATGCGCACGTTGATCAGTGCGGCGAAGAAGCCGGTGAACGCCTCGACACCGATGTTTCCCAACGACGCGAAACCCTGGATGGCGACCAGCGAGCTGCCGGACAGTGTCACGAAACCGACGATCGCGACGGTGCCACCCACGACGGCCATGGCACCGGTGCCCATCCCGATCTGCGCGATCAGCCGCAGCGTCTCCTTGCGGTAGCGGGTCAGCGCGTTCGGGATGTTCGCGAGGGTCTCCCACGCGAACCAGGCCATCTGGCCGGCGGTGTCGAGCCCGCGGACCGCGGCACCGCCGTAGCGATTCAGATTGGCGCTGGACCTCGGAAATCGGGCGCGCACTACATCAGTGGTCGACATGTCAGTGCCCCGTTCCGAATCGAACACCGATGGTGGTCAGCACCACGTTGACCGCGTACAGCGCGACAACAGCCAGCACCACCGTCTCGTTGACGGCGGTGCCCAGACCCTTGGCGCCGCCGCGCACGGTCAGCCCGCGGTAACAGCCGACCAAGCCGGCGATGAGTCCGAACGTCGCGGCCTTGACCGTGGCGATGACCACCTCGGGCAGGCCGGTGATGGTGGTCAGGGTCGCCAGGTAGGCGCCGCCCGACACGTTCTGCAGGTAGACACCGAAGAGGTAGCCGCCGACCAGGCCGACGGTGATCACCAGACCGTTGAGCAGTGTGGCAACCAGGGTCGCGGCGACGACACGGGGCACCACCAGCCGGTGGATGGGGTCGATGCCGAGCACCTCCATCGCGTCGATCTCCTCACGGATGGTGCGAGCGCCCAGGTCGGCGCAGATGGCCGTCGACCCGGCGCCGGCCACCACCAGCACGGTGGTCAACGGGCCGAGCTGGGTGACCGCGCCGATCGCGGCGCCCGCGCCGGACAGGTCGGCAGCACCGAACTGGGCCAACAGAACGTTGAGCGTGAAGATCAGCAGCACGGTCAGCGGGATGGAGACCATGATGGTCGGCAGGAATGCGACCCGCATGATGAACCAGCACTGCTGGACGAACTCGCGCCATTGGAACGGCCAGCGGAACAGCGCCTTTCCGGTCAGCACGCACATCCGGAAGAACCCGCCGATAACGGTCAGCGGCGTCTGCAGCTGGTTGCGGAAGTAACCGACCAGGTGGGGACGGGTATCCGTGGTCACCGGTGCCCCCTCACGCCGACACCGCCTGTATCGCGACGCCGCGGCGGATCGTGTCGCACGCCTTCTCCTTGCCCCGACCATACGTGTGTGACCATCGGCTCCCTACCCGCAAGTAGTAACGGAGACCACAGGAATGTACCCGATGGCCGTGCACGTGTGAACCGCATCCGCACAATTAACCCTTCGTCAACAGCTGGCAAACGTTACAGGTTCCGTCTGCTTTCCTTTCTTGTCGCTAAATCCATTGACACAGAACACTTCTCAAGATATGGAATCTCCGTAGCGCAAACGCAATTCAGTTTTGAGGACCTTCCCCGCGGGGTTGCGGGGCAATCCGTCGACGATCTCGAGCGCTTTGGGATGCTTGTAACGCGCGAGCCGCTCGCCTAGGAACTCAACTAAGTCTTCGATCCGCAGTTGGTCATCCGTTACAGCTGCGACCGCGATCGGCACCTCACCCCACCTTTCGTGGGCCCGGCCAATGACCGCGACTTCGACAATGCCGGGATGGCCGGCGAGAACGTTCTCCACCTCGGCGCAGTAAATGTTCTCGCCGCCGGAGATGATCATGTCCTTCTTGCGATCCACCACCCAGACGTAGCCTTCCGCGTCCATCCGAACGAGGTCTCCGGAATGGAACCAGCCGCCGGCAAACGCCTCCGCGGTGGCCTCCGGGTTGTTCCAGTAGCCACTCATCAACGTTGGAGCGCGGTAGACGATTTCACCTACCTCGCCGACGGGCACGTCGTTCATGTTCTCGTCGACCACGCGGGCGGCGACCGTCGGGATTACCTTGCCGACCGATCCACGCTTGCGGATCGCGTCCTCGCCAAGCAGCATGCAGGTGACCGGCGACATCTCGGTCTGGCCGAATGCGGCCAGTATCTGGGTCCCCGGGAAAACTGCCGACATCTCCCGCAGCAGTGCATCCGGCGCCGGGGCGGCCCCCCACGACATCACCCGCAACCTCAGGTCACGGGGCCTGGCCTTCTGCTCGGCGCAGACCGCCTGCCACTGCGCGGGAACCAGAAAGATGCCGGTCACCTTCTCCGCCGCCAGCACATCGAGCAGCTGCCCGGGGTCGAAGGCACCGAGCGGATAGACCACCGTGGGCAAGCCCAGCAGCAACCCGGTCAGCATGTTGCCGATTCCGGCGATGTGGAAAAACGGAACGCCGATGAAACCCACGTCGGTGTTCATATCGACACCGTTGGTGTAGAGCCCGGTCATCGTCTGGCCGGTCAAATTGGTGTGGGTCAGCACCGCGCCTTTGGGGCGGCCCGTGGTGCCCGAGGTGTACATGATCAGGGCCGGCGACTCATTAGGGATGTCCACCGGCTCGTGCGGTTGACTTTCCGTATCCGTGACCTCACTTAGCAGGTCGTCGTAGCCGAACACGCTGTCGTCGGATGACCCGCCGGCCGCAATGCCGGCCACGATGATCGTGTTCACCAGCGGCTGGATGTCGCGGACCGCGGTGGCCACCGGAGCCAGCACCGCTTCGGTGATCATGACGCGCGCTTCGCAGTCCTCGACCAGGAAGGCGATTTCGGCCGAGGTGAGCCGGAAGTTCAGCGGGACCGCGATGGCCCCGATCATGTTGGCCGCGAGCACCGACTCGATGAACTCGGGGCGGTTGAGCATCAGGATCATGACCCGGTCGCCGAAACCGACACCCCGACGGCTCAGCGCATCGGCCAGCGCCGCGACCCGACGCCGCAGGTCAGCCCACGTCACAGTGTTGCCCAGGAACCGCAGCACCGTGGCGTGCGGCTGCATCAGCGCGTGCCGCTCGAGCTGGTTAACCCAGTTCTGCTGCCGCGCGAGATACGGCTGCTCAGTGGCCTGTGTCAGGTTGCTGGCCAGTTGCGCGGTCATAAACCGTCCCTTCACTCCCGCACCGCTTGCGCCAGGTTGATATTTGATAAAACATGGTGTTGTCTGGGTCACACTATGACCCCTCGGTGGCTCGAAAAACAAGCCCCTAAAAGTCCTGGCAGCCCATGTGAAAGCACCGATATCTGCGCAGCCGCGTAGCCGGCGCCCGCTGCGCCGGGCGCAATTGTCCGACGAGGTCGCGGGCCACTTGCGGGCGGCGATCATGTCCGGGAAGTTGCGCCCGGGAACGTTTATCCGCCTCGACGAGACCGCAGCCGAACTCGGTGTCAGCATCACTCCGGTTCGTGAGGCCCTGCTGAAGCTGCGCGGCGAGGGCATGGTGCAGCTGGAGCCGCACCGCGGCCACGTCGTCTTGCCGTTGACCCGGCAGGACGTCAACGACATCTTCTGGCTGCAGGCAACGATCGCCCGGGAGCTGGCCGCCTCGGCCACCGACCACATCACCGACGTCGAGATCGACGAGCTTGACCACATCAACGAAGCGCTGGCGGCGGCCGTTGGATCCGGCAGTCCCGAGACCATCGCGACGATGGAGTTCGCGTTTCATCGCGTCTTCAACCAGGCAAGCGGACGCGTCAAGTTGGCGTGGTTCCTGCTGAACGCGGCACGCTACCTGCCGGCGCAGGTGTTCGCTGCCGACCCGCAGTGGGGCCTGGCAATGGTCGATCATCACCGGCAGTTGATCGCGGCGCTGCGTCGACGCGACGCTGCCGCAGTCATCGAACACAGCGTCTGGCAATTCACCGACGCGGCGCGCCGGCTGACGGAGACCCTGGCCGACGCCGGGATCTTCGGCTGAGGCGGGAACTTCGCTAGCTGGCCGCCAACTCCTCGGCGCGCTGCTTGAGGTTTTGGGCGAGGGAGTCGAGGACGTTGTTGAGCAGCATCTTCACCATCGGCGCCGGCACCGGCATGCTGGGCTCCACGTCGACGTCCACTGTCAGCAAGCACGTCTGCCCGGTCTCCACCACGCTGAATAGCTGCTCCTGCTTGGCAAACAGGTCACCCTGCTGCATAACGGTCTGAATCTGGTTCGCGCCCGGGTAGTACACGGCCTGGATGTAGGTGCCCGGCATGCCGTTAACTTCGGTGTCGAGCCGCAGCTGGCTGGGACGTCCGTCGTCGTAGCGGGCGAGTACCCAGGCGCCCTTGATCCCCTTATTCCACTGCGGGTACGCCTCGAAATCGGCCACGATGGCCATGATCGATGCGGCGTCGGCACCGACCTCGACGGTCTTGCTCAGAACTGGCATTGGCGAAGCATAACCGGGGTGCCTGACGGCACCGAAAGTGCGGCTCTACCTATTGATTAACGCGCGCCGTCGACAGCAGCGACCGGATGGCGTCGGGAATCGGGACGGGTTTGCGGCTGGTCCGATCGACGTAAACGTGCACCCAGTGGCCCAGCGCGGTGATCGGTTGCGCTTGTCCCTCTTCGAGTCCCTCCCGGAACACGCCGAGCCGGTAGGTGACGCTGCTGCGCCCCAGCCGGGTCACCGCCAGGCCCACCACGAGGCCTTCCGGGAAATGCAGTTCGGAAAAGTAGCGGCAGCCCGACTCGGCGACGATGCCAAGCGAAGGCATGGTGATCGGGTCGACCCCGGTGCTGGTGTTGATCCAAGCGTTGATCGCGGTGTCGAACAACTGGTAGTAGACGGCGTTGTTGAGGTGGCCGAACATATCGTTGTCGGCCCACCGGGTTCCGACCGGCCACAGCACCGGGAAGTCGTTGGCGGTGAGGCTGTCCGGTGCGGGCGGAACTACCGGAACCGAAGCCATGGTTGTATTCCAGCACGCCTTAAAAGCAATCTCCGTAGAAGGCGTTCAACAGGGCATGCCCTTGCAGCGTGTACAGCAGCTCGGAGATGGACCAGTCGGGCAGCAGCGAATCGAATCCGTGGCAGGTGCGCGCAAACACGTGCAGCTCGGTAGAGACTCCGCCGCGCAGCAGACGCAACGCGTAGTCAACGGCTTCGTCGCGGAAGGGATCGATCTCGGCGCAGGTGATCAAAGCCGGTGGGAGACCGGCTACTCGGTTGCGCCGCGCCGGCACGGCATCCGCTGATCCCGTGCCTGTGCCCAGGTAGTAGCCCCACATGAGTTCCGCGGCCTCGCCGTCGAAGGCGGGGCTGGTGCGGAACTCCGCCTTTGACGCGGTCGCGCGATCGTCAAGCACCGGCTGGTGCAGCAGCTGGAACACGACCGGCGGTAGCGACCCGTCTGCGGCGCGGTGCGCCATGCATGCGACCAGGGCGGCGCCGGCGCTGCTGCCCGCGAGCGCCAGGCGCCCGGCATCGACGCCCAGTTCAGTCGCATTCGCGGCCACCCAGTTCAGCGCCGCGATGGCGTCGTCGAGCGCGGCCGGATGGGGGTGTTCCGGCGCCAGCCGGTAGTCGACGGAGATCACGGTGCAGCGGCCGCGCCGGGCAAGCTCCAGGCATTGCCGGTGATCGGTGTCGAGGTTTCCCAGCGCGAACCCGCCTGCGTGGCAGTAGACGACGGCAGGTGCCGGCGGCTTCGAAGGGGTACCGCGATAGATCCGCACCTTCACTCTGCCGGATTCGACCCTTGATTCGGCGGCGGCGATGCCCTCGGTGATTTGCACACCTAGTACATCGGTGCGTTCGGCTGTCTCGCGGCGCCGCTGATCGAACGGCCCGCGCATGAGCCGGATCGACGCCTCCGAGAAGTCCGTGCGCGTCGTCGCGACGGCGCGCAGAACGGGATCGAGCCGCTCGGCGCCGTCTAGTTCGGTCATCGACCCGACTCGACCGCAGCCATCGCTTTTGCCGGGGCGTTCGAGAAGCTGAAGTCGGCGGCTTTGAACCTGCGCGTCATTTCCCAGAAGCTACGCGCGCTTCGTGGCCACTGGGTGACCACGCGTCCGTTGGCCGCGCGGAAGTAATTGCTGCACTGGGTGGTCCAGACGGTGCCAGTCATCCAGCGGTCGATCTTAGTGACGAACTCCGCCAGCGCGGTCGGCCCGCACGGCGACGTACGGCCTGCCCGTGCGCCGCATGTACTTCAAAGCCCGCACGCGCCAGCAGGATTCCCAGCGCCAGACCGCCCGGCCCGGCGCCAATGATACCGACCGACAGATTCGTGCTCACCGGATCTGCACGCACTGTCCACCATCGACTACCAGCTCCGAACCGGTGATGAACGACGCCTCCTCGGACACCAGAAACGCAACCGCGTCGGCGACCTCGCCGGGCCGGCCGATCCGTCCGAATGGGGATGACGCGGCCAGCCGCGCCTGCGTGGCCTCGTCGAGCATTCCAGTCGCGATCGGTCCCGGGAACACCGCGTTTACGCGGATGCCGAACGGGGCCAGTTCGGCGGCAGCGTTTTGGGTCAGGCCCCGAAGCGCCCACTTCGACGAACCGTATGCGGCGTGCCGCGGGAAGGGACGGATTGCTCCCGTGCTGCAGGTGTTGACGATGGCCGCGTGGTCCGCCTCACGGAGCTGCCCGAGCGTGGTGCGGATACCGAGGAATGCGCCCAGGCAATTGACCCGCCAAGCGTTTTCGAAGTCCTCAACCGTCTCCTCGGCTAACGAAGCCCGGTGCAGCACGCCGGCGTTGTTGACCAGTGTGGTCAGCAACCCGAATCGATCGACGACCCGGTCGACGGCCGCATGCCATTGCGCCGAGGAGGTGACGTCGAGCTTGATCGCGATCATTTCGTCGTCGCCCAACTCATCGACCATGGCGACGAGTTCATCGGCACGGCGATCGCAGGCCGCCACGCAATAGCCTGCCACACGAAGCCGTTTGACGATCGCCCAACCTTGCCCGCCGGCGGCTCCGGTCACCAGTGCGACACGTCGAGGAGTCATGATCACGAAACCTCCGGGCTGTCGGACAGGCCGTAGCTGGTGATGAACCGGCAGCGCCGGCTCCGGAATCGCCACCGCCCGCCGTGTCGGACCAGCTCGTCGTCATACAGCGCGGGCCGCAACTGCAGGCTGCCGGCCCTGACGAACAGAACCTGCGACCGGGCGGTTGCGGTGTCGTCGCGGACATCGATCCGCGCCGCACCAGTCAGATGCAACCCCCGTGGCGCATCGCCGAACATCTTCCGGATGCCGTCGTGTCCGGCGAAAGACCTGCCGTAGACCTGGAATTGCGCATCGGCGGTGAACAGCTCGACGCAGGCGTCGATGTCACCCGCGTCGAGGGTCAGCGCGTACCCCGCAAGCAACTCACGGATCGCGGTTTGGGCTTCTTGGTTTTGGGTCACTGTTCCCCCACCTCACGAGCCTCGCGTAGGTGCTCCGCAGCTCCCCGCCGCAATGCCTGAGACTCGGCCGCCAGCGTGATCATCCGAAATCCCTGCTCCGCCATGGCGCGGCCCGTCTTGCCCTCGCTCGCGTGGATCCCGGTGACCAGCCCCGCATCGGCCCCCGCGTGGTAGATCCGGGCTATCACGTTCAGCACTTCGGGATGTCGGGTCGCCCCGATGGCGTCGACGCCCAGGGAAAGGGCCAGATCGGCGGGTCCGACGTAGATTCCGGTCAGGCCATCGACGGCGCAGATCTCGCCGAGGTTGTCGAGCGCCGCGGCCGTTTCGATCATCGCGAACACGCTCACCCGGGATTCGTGGGCGGCGGGGTCATAGCCGAGGCTGGCGCGCAGCGGGCCGAAGCTCCGGATGCCCGCGGGCTGGTAGCGGGTGGCGGCCACAGCGGCGGCGGCCTGGTCCGCCGACTCGATCATCGCGATGATGACGGCGTCGGCGCCGGCGTCGAGCACACGCCCGATCGGTGCCGCGTCAGCGTTCGGCAGCCGCACGGCGGTGGCGATCGGCACGTGTTCGAGGCGCCGCAGTATGCCTGCGATATCGGCGTCGTCGAGATAGCCGTGCTGGGCGTCGAAGCCGACGTAATCGTAACCGGCCCTGGCGAATTCCTCCGGGCCGATCAGCGTCGGACCGGTGACCCAGCCGCCCCAAATCGGGGTTCGGTTGCTCAGCGCCTGCTGCAGGCGGCTCTGCGACGTCTCGGCCATGCTCAGTCGGAGATCGCGATCTTGACCCGTTCGGGGTCCGGCCTGCAGGCCAATTCGAACGCGGCCTGCGCCTGGTCGATGCCGAAGGTGTGAGTCAGGTATTTGCCGAGCAGCTCGGGATGTTCGGCGGCGAATTTCCCGGCCAGCTCCAACACCCGGTGCCGGTCAAGTGTCACACCGGATTTCAGTGTCAGGTTGTTGCGCAGCATGAGGCGCATGCTGATCGGGTAGGCCTCGTCGTCGGCGACACCGAAATAAAAGACGGTGCCGCCGGGGGCCGCGGCTTCGATGGCGTGACCCAGGGTGGCCACCTGGTGGCCGACGGCCTCGATGACGATGTCGGCGCGGTCCGCCGCCGCCAGCTGGCTCACCCACCGGTCGCTGGTCGCGCGTACCGCATCGTCGACTCCGTATGTGGGCGCGATGTTTTCACGGTCGACGGGATCGACGCCGATGACGCGCCGGGCGCCGGCCGCTTTTGCGACGTAGGAAAACAACAACCCGATCGATCCCTGGCCGATGAGCGCGACGCGGCGGCCGGCCAGGTCCGGCAATTGCTCGCAGGCGTAGAGGACACACGCCAGCGGCTGCAGGCCGATCGCCTGCGCCGGGGTCAGCGCCGGGTCATACGGTGCCAATCCGTTGCCGTCGCTGATCACGCGCTCCATCAGGCCGTCGAACCCGGAGGCCCAGCCCACCACGCGGTCGCCGGCACGGTGCTGCGGATGGCGGCTGGCGATCACCTCGCCGGCCACTTCGTGGATCGGAAACCCCGCCTTCTCCGCGGCGCTGCGGCCGTCGTCCCCCGGCAGCGGTCCCTTGGCGCCGCGAAAGGCGGGCAGGTCGCTGCCGCATACGCCGGCGGCCAGGAACTGCAGCAGGACTTGGCCGTCGGCCAGCTGCTCGGGTGTCTTGTCAGCGATTGACGTGCGCTCGACTAGATAGGGCGCGATGATCCGGTAGGACCACACGTCAGACCTCCACCGGGATGTTGTTCCATCCCCACTGGAAGCTGGACGGCAGCCGGGTAGCTGCGTCGCTCTGGATTTCGAAGTCCGGCACCCGACGGAGCCATTCCTGCAGCATCACATCGATTTCCAGCCTGGCCAGGTGGGAGCCGATGCAGAAGTGCTGCCCGCGCCCGAACGCCAGCGAACGGCGGATTGGGCGGTTCCAGATGAATTCGTCAGGCTCGGGATACTCCCGCTCGTCGCGGTTGGCCGACGCGAGCAGCGTGATGATGCGCTGGCCCGGCTCGATGGTCTGGCTGTGAATGGTGAAGGGCTTGCGCGCCGTTCGGGCGAACCACTGGGCCGGCGCGCAGTACCGGATCATTTCCTCGCGCGCGACCGGCACGTTGGTGGCGGGGTCGGCGCGCACCGCGGCCAGCTGGTCGGGCCGCCGGCTGAGCTCCCACAGCCCGTGGGCGACGATCTTGGGCACCGTTTCCGTCCCGCCGATGAAGATGCACAACATCTGGGTCGCGGCTTCCACGTCGGACAGCGCGCTGCCGTCGGGCAGGCGGTAGCCCAGCAGGCCGTCGACCACGGGCAACGGGTCGCCGGACGAGTCGGCCCGGCGGCGCCGGACCACCGGTGTGAGGTATCCGAGATAGTTGGGCCGGGCCTGCGCGGTGTCGACGCCCTCGCCAACCTCGGTGAGGCTGCCGGCGTTGACGGCGGCCAACACTTGTGGTGCGAGATCCGTTGATATGCCCAGCAATCCGCACACCATCGAAGCCGCGACGATGCCGCCGTATTCCTGGGTCAGGTCGAAGGATCCATGCGGCAGCAACACGTCGAGGCGCTCGTTGGCCAGCATTCGGATCCTGTCTTCCAGCCCGGCGACCGGCCTGGGACGCAACGGCTGCGAGTGCGCGCGGCGGATCTCCGCGTACAAGCCAGTATCGAACACGGCGTGGAACGGCAGCGGATGCAGCGGCGGGTCTTCCAGCGGCCCGTTGTTGTGCTGGGCCAGGACCGAGGCCGGGGGCAGCGTGCCTTCCGTCGCGACGAATGTCCCGTCGTTGACTTCGAGAACCTGCCAGATGTCCTCGAAGCGGGACAGCGCGAAGGTATCCCACTGCGGCATGTAATAGACCGGGTGCTCATTGCGCAGGATTCGGTAGTAGGGCAACGGGTTTGCCATTACTTCCGCGTCGAACGGGTCGTAGGAGAAGTTCACCGCAGCGGAGATGGCGGTAGGGCCTGCAGAATCGAGTCTTCCCAGCCGTCACGCAACGCGGGCGCCACGCTCATCCAGGTGACGATCTCGGCGGGCGGACTCTCCTTCCACGAGGGGTAGTGATTAGCGAAGCATTCCCAGCCGCCCTCCAGCGCCCAGTAGTGGATGACCTCGTTATAACGGAAGGTGGTGGTGAATGAACCGAGCCAGCGCTTACCGGTGCGCTCCGACCAGGGCACGTACAGGCGCTCCAGCTCCCGGATGTAGTCGTCCTGCCGTCCCGGCTTGGTCTGCATGATCTCTTGGATCGCCAGCGGCGCAGTGAAATTCGTCTCGCGCAGCTGGGTAAGCGTTTTATTGCTGGGCCCGGGGTACATGATGCGCCCCTCCCCTGAGGCGCCGATGTCGGCGAGGAACGCCGACCATTTCCCGGCCGCGGCCTCGTGGCTGCCACCGCGTGCCTGCGCCGCCCCGATCCTGGCGTAGTCGGCGAACCCGTCGATCTCCCAAATGATCGTGACTTGCGGCCAGTGACCGTTGTACGGGGTGCATTCCCAGAGCGCGAAGAGCCGGGCGCCCAGCTCGTCCATCATCGGCCGGTAGGTGTCGGTGAACACCTCGGTGAAGCGGTCACTTCGCCCGGACCCCAGCGAGATCGTCTCGTGCAGGTAAAGCAGCGTGTGGCGGTGGTACTTCCTCATGGGCTAGCCGGGCCGAATCAGCTCTGAATCGACCGGCGAACAAATGGTGGGGTCGCAAAGCAGCGTCTCGGTGGGATCGACTGATGTGAAAGGAATCCCGGCCGCCGCAAGCGCATGCCCCTTGAATACCCGCGCCGCCGCGCTGAGCACGTGCTGCACTCTGGTCATGCCGTGATTCACTCGTAAGGGCCATCCGTCACCCCACAAAGCGACCTCCGTCAAACGCTGGTCCAGGGCCGTGAGTACCCGGTCACGAACGCGTGCATCTGCGGCGAATACCTCGGCGCTGACCGCCAGACTCTGGCTCGTCGGGTCCATCGCCGACTCCAGGTCCGAAATGCAAACCCCGAGGATCCGCAACGGCCTGCTGTCGCAGCTATGCGGCAGCAGCGCGGCCACCTCCCAACCCGCCATCACCCGGTCGTACAGCCAACCCCCGGTCGATTGCACGACGTCGACGGCGCTGACGGCAACGACGTCGAGTCGATATCGCAGATGTTGGCTCTCAGCGGAGGTTGCCCGGGCAGCGTTGACCCGCCTGCCTCCGCCGATGTCGAAAGTTGTGACCATCAATCCATTCCTCATCGCCACACCCGAACGGGGCGTATTGGCATTCAGAGCATCCAGCATGCGGTTGTCACGGGCTGTAGCCGCGTGCCCGGGAGTTCGGCGGTGACGCGGCTCACCGGACAGCGTGACACTTTTGCGGAAATTTGTAAAGGTTCGACGATCGGTCACGCTCCGCGGCGCGCCTCCAATTCGGCGAGAACTTCGTCGGTGTGCTGCCCGAGTTGCGGTGCCGCAGAACGGGGCGACCACGGCGTGCCATGGAAATCCGCCGGTGTGGCGACCATGGCGATGGCCGCTTCACCGTCCGGCACGTCGACGATGCCGCCGGCGGCGTGGAACTGCTCATCCGCGACGGCGTCCTCGATCGAGTTGACCGGCGACCAGAAAAAATCCGGTTCGCTCGCGAACAACTGCGCCCATTCGTCCAGTGACCTGGTCGCGAAGATCTCGTCCAAGGCGGCGATGAGCTGCACGGCGTTGGTGGCGCGGGCGCGGGCGTCGCGAAATCGGGGATCGGTGAGCCACTCGGGGCGACCCACCACGCGACACAGCGGGGGCCAGTGGCGGTCGACGTCGAGCCCGACGATCCAGAATCGGCGCCCGTCGCCGGCGGCGTAGTTGTTCATGCACGGGTTGCCCATCGATTCGCGTTGTCCGACCCCGATGGGCTGGCCGGTCATCAGGTAAGTGTTGATGTCGAAGCTCACGGTGTAGGCGCCCTGGCGGTACAGCGAGGTGCTCACCAGCTGACCGGTTCCGGTGCGTTCGCGGGCGAGCAGCGCCGCACATACTGCCGCGGCCAGGGTCATGCCGGCCGAGTGATCACCCATGCCGCCGCGCTGGAACGGTGGCGTGTCGCCTGGCCGGGTGAGCAGCTGGGCCACGCCGGCGCGGGACCAGAACGCCGCCACGTCGTATGCGGCGCGGTCGGCGTCGGGCCCGGTTTCGCCGTACCCGGTGATCAGGCCATAGACCAGGCGCGGGTTGTGCGCGGATACCGACTCGAAGTCGAGCCCGAGGCGTCGCAACGCGCCGGGGCGCACATTGGTTATGAAAACGTCCGCGTCAGCCAGCAATTCGAATGCGAGTCCGCGGCCGGCGTCGGTGGTCAGGTCCAAGACGATGCTGCGCTTGGAGCGGTTGTCCAATTCGAAGGGCGGGTTGACCCCGAGATCGCACCCCAGCATCCGGCCGAACATGCGCCCGGGATCACCGGCCGGCGGCTCGATCTTGATGACATCGGCACCCCAGTCGGCCAGTATGCCGGCCGCAGCCGGCCCGGCCACCCAGACCCCGAGCTCAACTACTTTGATGCCTTCTACCGGTCCCGCCACGCCTACGTTCCTACTCCGTGGCCCCGCCGCCCATCGCCACCGGGTCGGCGGGCTGGAAAAGGGTTAGAAAGGTGTTGTGACGCAACCGGGAGGAACATCATGACTCTGGTAGCCGCACGTGGCCCGCTCAGCGGCGACCCGGCCGGGCGGTTCTCTGTACCGGTACCCGCGGACCTCGTCTACATTGAGCCGCATCCGCGACGCGTCCAGGCCTTCCGGCATGGGCGGCTGCTGATCGACACGGAGCGCGCGCTGATGGTGCACCGACGGGGTCACCCGCTCAGCTACGCGTTTCCGGTTGACACAGTCGGCGACTTACCGGCCGAGCCGGTGCCGGAGGCATCGGGATTCGTCCGCGTGCCCTGGGACGCCGTCGACGCCTGGTTCGAGGAAGGGCGCAAACTCGTGCACTACCCGCCGAACCCGTACCACCGTGTCGACTGCCGCGCGACGAAGCGCCGCCTGCGCGTGTCGGTCGCCGGCACCACACTGGTGGATACCGACGACACCGTGATCGTCTTCGAAACCGCGCTCGAACCCCGGCTCTACGTCGATCCCATGTACGTGGGCGGCGAGGAGCTGCGGGGATCGGAAACGTCGACATACTGCAACTACAAGGGTTTTGCGACATACTGGTCGGCTGTCATGGGCGACACCCTGATCGAGGACGTCGCGTGGAGTTACCAGGACCCGCCCCCGGAAAGCCTTCCCATCAAGGGATTTCTCAGTTTCGACGACACCCGTGCTGATGTGGTCGCCGAGTTGCCGCTCACCCGCCGTAGCTAGGACGCCCGAGCTTGAGCGCATGCTGGGCG
This sequence comes from Mycobacterium sp., assembly GCA_035569455.1. Classification (GTDB taxonomy): domain Bacteria; phylum Actinomycetota; class Actinomycetes; order Mycobacteriales; family Mycobacteriaceae; genus Mycobacterium. The sequence goes on from DATMMZ010000367.1 coordinate 13,789, forward strand.
ATCATGTTGCGGAACACCTCCAGGCTGCCCCCGTAGATCCCGGTCGGTAAGGCATGCCGGAAAAGGTATTCGACCGCGCCGTCATCGACGGAACCGGAGGCATCGGCCGGTAAGGCCGACGCGGCACCCAAAATATCCATCAAGTCCGGGGAGATATCGCGCATCGTCTGGGCAATCGCGACGCGCCCGAACATCCCCGGAGTGGACAGCGCGGCCTCCATCCGGGCGACGCCGCGGCCAAGCCGGTACTTGATGGACTCGTCGTCCAACGGGCGCCGCCCACCGGCATCCGGTTCCGCCACGATCGAAGCGACCTTGTCCACCGCCTCGGCCATCACCGAGCCGTGCGCCGACATCGCCGAAATATGCTGCAAGCCATGATCTTGCGGATCGCCAATGCCGTGCTCGGCGTCCAGCGCCGACCGCATCACCGTCCAGCCGCCGTTGACCTCACCGATGCGGTAGAGGTCGTCGACGCGTACGTCGCTGTAATAAACGATGTTGGTGCGGTCGCCGTCCAGGGTGCGGATGCCCTGAATCTCGATGCCCGGTGAATCAAGCGGCACCAGAAACATGGTTAGGTTCTTGTGTTTCGGGCCCGCTGCGTCGGTGTTGGTGAGCAGGAAGACGTACTTGGCGTGCTGGGCGTTCGAGGTGAACATCTTGGAGCCGTTGATGATCCACGTGTCACCGTCGCGTGCCGCGCGGGTCTTGCAGGTGGCGACGTCGGAACCGCCTTCGGGTTCGGTGTAGCCCAGGCAAAGCCGGATGTCGCCGGATAGCACTCCGGGCAACACCATGCCGGTAAGCTCCGGTGCGCCGAATTGCACCACCAAACGCGCGACCGCCGACGTGGTGCCCCAGTGGTACCAAGGCGTGTGAGCACGGCCGATCTCGAGGTCGAAGATCCGCCGGCGAACGGGGCTCAATCCACCTTCGGACTCGAGCTTCCAAACCGACTCCAAATACCCCGCTTTGCCCAGTGCCAAATGCACCTGCTCATCAAAGTTTTCGCCGAACTCGCGATCACGCTGCCGCACCTCGTCGGTGACGTGCTCGCTGATGAACGCCCGGGTCTGATCGAGGAAGGCCCGGTTCTCGGCCGAAAGTGCGACGCGTGAGAAATCCATTTACCGTGTCAATCCAATTAGGCCGCGTCGATCACGAGAGTACGGAAACGATCGAGGGTTTCGAGTGCATGCGCCATGCTGTCGCCGGGCAGGCCGACGCTCACCCACGTCACTCCCAAGGCCGCCAGCTTTTCCAGGCCGTCGAGGTAGGCGTCCGCGTTGAACGCGTCGTCCGCCGGGCTGCCGCCCTCGAAGTTCGTGAAGGTGATGTCGATCGCGGACCAATCCCTGCCCGCCGCATCGCATCGGCGTCGCAGGTCGTCGATGCCGTCGGACAGGCGTTGCACCGAGTCGATGACCGCGGTGCCGGCCGTCTGGGCGAGTTGGGCCGGAGCGGGAAACGGACACCAACCGTCGCCGTACTGCGCCACCCGCTGGCGAGACGCCGCCGTATTGCCACCAATCCAGATCGGCGGATGCGGGCTACTGATCGGCCGGGGGTGCGCGGTGATGCCGCGCGCGCTGAAATGCTTTCCCTCAAAGGACATATCATCGCTGGTCCAGATGGTCCGGATCACCTGCAGCGCTTCCTCGAACAGCTCGGCGCGCGCGTCGTAGCTCACGCCCAACGCCGCGAATTCCCGTTTGAGGTAGCCCACGCCGACCGCGAGCGTGAACCGGCCACCCGAGAGCAGGTCCAGCGTGGCGCCAGACTTGGCTACCAAAAACGGGTTTCGATAGGGCAGCACCACGATGTTGGGGATCAGCCGCAGCGTTGTCGTTTTGGCCGCCGCGAAACTCAGTGCGACAAAGGGATCTAAGGCGTCGTGACCCCCGGCTTCCAGCCACCGTTGCGATGGTGCCGGGTGGTCGGTGAAGCCGAAACCATGAACCCCCGCCGCTTCGGTGGCCGCCGCTACCTGCCCAATACCGTCCCCGCTCACCAACTCCGGGTTGTACGGATGGGCGTGCATCGGGTGGGTGATGGTGAAGTACATCGTTAGAACCGCGCGCTGGAGTCGATCGTCGTGTCGGTGGTGCGCAGCGGCCGGATCAGCGCTTCCTGGGCAAAGGAGCACAGCAGCTCCCCCTCTTGCGCGTGCACGGTGCCGCGCACGTACGACATGCCCGCGCCGACCTGCGTGCTCTCGTGGGTGTAGAGCAGCCAGCCGTCCCAGCGCACCGGCTCGTGGAAAGCGACTGAGATACTCATCGGTGCGGTCGACACCGTGAGGTGCGCCTGGCTAGTACCGATGCCCGGATGGGCGCGCATGGTGGCGGATATCCCCAGATGCCCGGTGAAATACGCAACCAGCGCCTTGGCCAGATCGTCTCGGGTCGGAATCGGGTCGTAGCGCAGCCACGCATACAGCTCGGGCGGCCCGACCTCGTCGGGGCTGTTGACGTCGACAACGTCGACGAGGCGCAGTTCCCGCCCGATCATCGGCATCTCGCAAAACTTGGCGTCGGCCGGCGCGGCCACGTCGGGCCGCGGCAGGTGGTGCCGGATGACGTCACCGGTCGGGACGTCTGCGAGCACCGTCATGCTCAGACAGCGGCGACCGTTCTGATGCACGGCGACGATCGCGGTGGCGGTGGACCGGCCTTGGGCGATGACGTCGAGCACAAGTTCGATCGGTGGGCCAACGGCGACCGCACGGGAGAACACCGCGTGCACCGAGCGCACCGACTTGTCCGGGAATCGTTTCGCCACAGCCACAATCGCCTGCGCGAGCACCTGGGTGCCCTCCACCACCTGGCGGCCGTCTTGGCCGGCGATACCGGTGACGCCGACGAACCGCTCCGGCCCGTCAGCCTGCACGTCAAACAGGTCCAGCAGGCCCTCGACCGACCACTGGGCCTGCTCAGATTCCTCAGAAACTTCAGTCAACTCCGCCCCACCTCTCGCTAACCAAGGACCGCAGCATCGCGACAGCAGCTCACGGCTCAGCGTGACACTTTGGCCATGGTTTGTAAAGTGAGTCGGCGGGCCGCCGAGCGGCGCCGGATTGACACCGGCACCTGCGGTGCGTGACACTTTTGCCGTGTTTTGTAAAGTTGCGAACGGATGATCCCAGAGCCGCTGGCCAACGGCTTCTGCTTCGGTGAAGGTCCACGCTGGTTCGAGGGACTGCTCTGGTTCTCCGACATGCTGGGTGAGGCCGTACACACCGCGGACATGCGCGGCTCGCTGACCACGTTGCCGCTGCCCGGGCACTCGCCGTCGGGTCTGGGGTTTCGGCCCGACGGGTCACTGCTGATCGCCTCGACCGAAGACCGGCAGGTGTTGCGCTACGACGGCGAAACCGTCGACACCATCGCCGATCTCGCCGACCTGGCGCCGGCCAGCCTCGGCGACATGGTCGTCGACGACGCCGGGCGCGCCTACATTGGATCCCAGGCGTTCTCCGGTGACGGCGTGATCATCCGGCTCGACCCGGACGACAGCGCCACCGTCGTCGCCGAGGACCTCGACTTTCCCAACGGGATGGTCATCACGCCCGACCGCAAAACACTGATTGTCGCCGAGTCGATCGGCCGCCGGCTGACCGCATTCACGATCGGCGAGGGTGGCGCGCTCGGTGATCGCCGGGTCTTCGCCGAAGGCCTTGACGGCCCTCCCGACGGTATCGCGCTGGACGCCGAGGGCGGCGTGTGGACATCGATGACGCTGGCTCACCAGTTCGAGCGGATCACCGAGGGCGGGGCTGTGACGGACCGCATCGACATGGGCGAGCGTGTTGCCATCGCCTGCGCGCTCGGCGGGCCCGAACGCCGCACACTGTTTCTGCTGTCGAGCACCGATGCGTATCCCAAGCGCCTGGTCGGCACGCGGCTATCCCGGCTGGACGCCGTCACGGTTGCCACTCCCGGCGCCGGCCTGCCCTGACAGCCAACGAAGGGGACAAGTGACCGATTCCTATTACGAGCTGATCGATGACGCCGGGGCGCTGGGCGAAAAGTTCAGCACGACCGACCTGGCGCGCGGCACCTGGTCGGCTTCGATACAGCATGGCGGTCCGGTGTCGGCGCTGCTGGTGCGGGCGCTGGAACGGTGCGAACGGCGCGACGACACCCGCCTGTCCCGCGTCGTCATCGACTTGTTGGGCGGGGTGCCGGCCGTGGGCGACCTGTGGGTTCGCTCGCAACTCGACCGTGGCGGCAAACAGATTGAGCTAGTCAGCGCCGAGATGTTGGCGCCGGGTCCCGATGGCGAGCCCCGGCCGGTCGCCCGCGCCAGCGGATGGCGGTTGCAGCAGCTTGATACCAAGGACCTGGCGTACGCTGCAGTCCCCCTGCTCCGGCCAAGGACCGAGGCCCACAGCCGCAACCTCAAGGCAAGAAATTGGGACCGCAACTACGTGCACAGCCTGGACTGGCTGTGGCTGACCGAACGACTGACTAAGGGCCCGGGAGAATCCTGGATCAAGCCACAGGTGGACCTCGTCAAAGGCGACGCGATGACGCCGCTGGAGCGGCTGTTCGCGGTGGCCGACTGCGCCAACGGCATCGGCAGCAAACTGGACATCACCAAGTGGACCTTCCTCAACACCGATCTCGCGGTGCACGTGTTCCGCATCCCTGAGGGCGAGTGGATCGGCATTCGCGCGGACACCAGCTACGGGCCGGACGGCATAGGGACGACGGTTGGCACACTGTTTGACGAGCAGGGCGCAATCGGCGCCATCCAGCAGTCCGTGCTGGTGCGCCGGCGTCCGCCCCGAACCTGATGTGGGAGCGACAGATATGAGCCAGGCAGTCCCGCTTGATAAGGCCGAGACCGACACGTCGACGCGGCAGCGGATCCTCGCGGCCACCGCCGAGGTACTCGGTCGCAACGGCAAAACCAAGCTCAGCCTGTCGGACGTCGCCACCCAGGCCGGGGTCTCGCGCCCTACGCTCTACCGCTGGTTCGCGTCCAAGGAGGAGTTGCTGTCGGCATTTTCGGCCTACGAGCGGCAGATCTTCGAGAGCGGTCTGGTCAAGGCGACCGCAGGGCTGAAGGGTCCCGACAAGCTCGACGCCGTACTGCGATTCATCGTCGAGTACCAGCATTCGTACTCGGGCGTGCGCATGGTCGATGTCGAACCCGAGCACACCATCGCCCAGTTTTCCCGCGTCATCCCGCAGATGCGCGACGGTCTGCAACGACACCTCACCGGACCCAACGCCGCGGTAAAGGCGGCGACGGTGATCCGCATCGCCATATCCCACTACATAGTCCGAAGCGACGATGCCGACCAGTTCCTGGCGCAGCTGCGCCACGCCGTCGGAATCAAAGTGGCTGACTAATCGAACAAGACCGCGGCGTTGAGGTAGCCGGTCGGATCCAAGGCGGCCTTGACCGTCCGCATAGCGGCGATATCGGCGGCCTCCCGCGACATCCTGAGGTAGGCGCGCTTGCGGCTGCCGACGCCGTGTTCGGAGCTGACGTTGCCGCCGCACTCGGCGATGAGTTCCATCATCGGCGCGTACAACATCTGCTCCTGTTCAACCGGGACACGCAGCACGTTGAGGTGCAGGTTGCCCTCACCGATGTGGCCGAACAGCAGTGGCAGCGCCTCACCGACGCGCGCCCGGATCAAGGCGACCGCGTCGCGCGCGAACCGGCCGATCTCCGACAGGGGTAACGAGACATCGAACTTCAGCGGCGGCCCGTACACGCCGAGGACCTCGGCGAGCGATTCACGAACGCGCCACAACCGTTGCTGTGCAGCGACATCCACGCCAACCGCGGGCTCGCCGCACAGCTGCGCTCCGTCGAGCAGGTCGGCGAGCCGGTCGGTCTGATCGTGATCAGCGGCCAGTTCCACCAGCAGCAACCAATCACCTTCAACGGGTGCACCCACCCCGAGATGCTCGCGGGTCAGCGCGGCGGACCGGCCGTCGATCAATTCGAGTGCCGCGATTCCGTCCACGTCTCTGAACGTCCGGCCGGTGTCGACAAGCGCCTCGAGGTCGGCGAACCCGCAGACCGCCGTCACCCGATGCGACGGGGCGGGGTGTAGCCGCAGATCCAGCGCGGTGATGACACCCAGGGTGCCTTCGGCCCCAACGAACAGCGCGGGCAGGTCGTAGCCGGTGTTGTCGCGGCGCACCCGGCTATCGCGGCGCAGCAGCAAACCGTCGGGCAGCGCTACCTCTAGGCCGATGACCTGCTCGCCCATGTTGCCGTAGCGAACCGTACGCAGTCCGCCGGCATTCGTCGAGGCCATGCCCCCGACGGTCGCCGTGTCGCGGGCCGACAGGTCCACGCCGAACACCAAGCCCGCCGCCGTCGCCGCGTGCTGCACCGCGGCCAGCGTGGCGCCGGCGCCGACCTGAATCCGGCGCTCAACAGTGTCGACATCGCTTACCGCGCAAAGCCGTTCGGTGGACAGCAGCACATCGTCATGCTCCGGAACCGTGCCGGCCACCAACGAGGTGCGACCGCCCTGCACGGTGATGTGCGCACCGGCGTCACGGCACACCCTCAGCACCTCGGCGACTTGCTCGGCCGAACCCGGCCGCACCAATGCGGTGGCTCGGCCCCGGTAGCGTCCGGTGTGGTCGACACTGCGGCCGGCCAACACTTCGGGGTCGGTGACGACGTGGTTCGGCCCGACCGCATCCGTCAGGCTGCGCAGCATGATCGCGGTTATAGCACGGTTAGCGCGATACTTTCCCCGATGCGGATCGGCGACGGACGCGAGGAGTGGGGATGTACGACCTTGAGGACGCGATCAGGCAACGTCGTTCGATCAGGATGTTTCTGCCCGATCGACCCGTGCCCCGGGAGCTGATCGACGAAGCGCTCGACCTGGCGATTCGCGCGCCGTCGAACTCGAACATTCAACCGTGGCACGTGGCGTTCGTCTCCGGGGCGGCCAGGGACCGGTTGGTGGCGGCGCTGCTCGAGGCTGCTAACGCGGGGCCGCCGAAAGTCCCGGCACTGCCCGAGCATTTCGCTCATTTTCGAAGCGAAACGGGCAAGGTGGTCTATGGGTCGATGGGTATCGCGCGCGACGACATGGCGGGCAGGCGCGCTGCGGTGCTGCGCAACTGGGAGTTCTTCCGCGCGCCGCTGGCCGCAATCGTGTGCATGGACCGCGAACTGGGGCTGGTCGACAGCCTTGGTGTTGGGATGTTCCTCCAGACATTGGTGCTGGCGCTGACCGCGCGCGGGTTGGGCACCTGTGTGCAGGTGGCGATCGCGGGCTACCCCGAGATCATCCACGAGCAGTTGGACATCCCTGAGCAGTTCACGATCCTGTGCGGCATGTCGATCGGCTACGCGGACCCGGACTTCCCCGCCAACAAAATTCGCGTCGCCCGGCAACCGATCGAGCAGAACGTGGTGTTCTTGGACGACTAACGGAAGGAGGTCGCTGGGGGCACGCCTTAGAACTCTTTGTGCGGCACGTCGGTGACGAGGCCGCCGTCTATGACGAACTCGCTGCCGGTGGCATAGGACGACTCGTCGCTGGCGAGGAACACGACGAACGTCGACACCTCCCTCGATTCGGCGGGGCGGCCTAGCGGAATGGTGACCAGGTCCTCGGGCAGGTGGGCAGTCATCGGGGTGCGAATGAAGCCGGGGTGAATCGAGTTCACCCGGATGTTCAACGGCGCCAACTCCAGAGCCGCCGACTTGGCCAGGCCGCGCACTCCCCATTTGGACGCGACATACGGGTGCACCGCCGGCGCGCCGCGCAGTCCCTCGATCGACGACACGTTGATGATCGAGCCGCCCCCGGCCGCGGTCATCGGCTCGACGGCCACCCGCATGCCCAGGAACGTCCCGGTCAGGTTGACGTCAATCACCTTCTGCCACTTGGCCAAATCGAAATTCTTCAGTTGCCCCAGCGCGACGATGCCGGCATTGTTGACCAGCACGTCAAGCTTCCCGAATTCGCCCGTCGCCGTCGCGACGGCGGCGTCCCACTCCTCGGGCTGCGTCACATCGAGGTGAACGTAGCGCGCGGCGTCACCGATTTCGTCGGCCAGCGCTTTGCCCTCGTCGTCGAGGATGTCGCCGATCACCACCTGGGCGCCTTCTTGGACAAGCAGCCGCGCGTGCGAAGCGCCCATCCCGCGGGCTCCGCCGCTGATGAGTGCAACTTTGCCTTCTACCCGTCCCACATGTCCCACAGGAGGGCTCCTTTCGGTCTCTAGCTGGCGACGAGATTGTTGCTTGGTACGTACAGCCCCTTGCCGGTGACCAGCGGCAGGTCAAGCGTGGTCACGATGCCGGGTGGCGCCGCAACAACCGCAGGGATGGCGTTGACGATCCGCCCCGCGGCCCCGACGATCGCGGCGTGGTTGTGGTCGCCCTTGCGGCTGCTCGGAACGATATCCACGGCGTAAGACGGTTCCCCGGTGATCTCCACGCGATACGAGCCGCCGCCGGCAGCGGGTTGCGGCCAGTCGGGGCGCAGGTCCGGCCGCAGTCGGGTGATGTGCTCGACGACGATGGCCGGGTGGCCGTTGACCATGCCGCGGATCTCGAACTGCAGCGCGGCCATGGTTCCCTTGGCCACGCGCCCCACCGCGATGTCGAAGTCCTCCGGCGCCGGCTCGCGCTGGTATGACTCGGTGATCCCGTCGAGCTCGATGCCCAGTCCGGCCGCCAGCTGACGGATCGCCGCACCCCAGGCGATGCTCAGCACGCCCGGCTGTAACAGCATCGGCATATCGTCCAGGGGCCGGCCGAACCCCATGTAGTGCATGACCTCCGAGCCGTCGTAGGTGGCGTAATCGGCGATCTCCATGCAGCGCACCTGCTCGATGCGCTGGCAGGTGCCGGCGAGCGCGAATGGTATGAGGTCGTTGATGAATCCGGGGTCGACGCCGTTGATGAAGAGGCTCGAATTGCCTTGCCGGGCCGCGTCTTCGACGCGCGCGATGTACTTCTCGGGCATCACGCCCCACGGGTATTGCAGCAGCCCGGGCGACGACCCGACCACGTTGATGCCGGCTGCGAGGATGCGCATGACGTCCGCCATCGCGTCGGGCAACCGGGTGTCGCCCATGGCGCAGTAGACGACGCAGTCGGGCTCGGTGGCAAGGACGGCCTCGAGGTCGGCGACGGCAGCGATACCGGTCTTCACGCCGGACTCCAGGCCGACCCCGCACAGCGCCCCGGCGTCGCGGCCCACCTTCTCCGGCGAAGACACACACACCCCGGTCAATTCGAATTGAGGATTCGTGACGAGTTCGGTCAGGGCCAGCCGCCCGACATTCCCGGTGCCGACGTGCGCGACGCGGATCGCCATGAGTGTCCTCCGTCCCGGGTGTGAACGCTCAAAACTTTTCTAGACACTAGTCCATAATTTCTACAGCCGCCTACCCGGCCCCACTTGCCGCAGGGCCCGGTCGGAACGCTTTGGTGCAAAAATGCAGGACTTCCCGGCGGAGCCGTTCTACCCTCTGTAAGTACCTAATACCCGCGGTTACGGTCGGACCCACTCGGCTGGGAATGGCCCCGGTTGTCAGGGAGGACGGGGAGATGGAGCACCTGGTCACAGCCCCGGAGATGTTGGCGTCAACTGCCGCCAACATCGAAGAGATCGGTTCGGCGCTCAGCGACGCCAATGCGAGCGCGGCGGGCCCGACAACCGGTTTGGTGGCCGCCGCCGAGGACGAGGTATCGGTGGCCATCGCCAAACTATTTGGCGGGTACGGCCAGCAGTACCAGGCGGTCCTCACACAAGCCACGGTGTTTCATAACGAGTTCACCCAGACGCTGGCCGCCGCGGGCAACGCCTATGGGCAGGCCGAAGGCGCGAACGCGGCCACGATGTCCAACGCGCTGAGCAGGTTGCGCGCGCCCATCCTGGCGATGTTGGGGCGTACGCCGACAGGCGGCGGGACCGGTGGCATCACCACGCAGACGGGATTCGCGAGCCCCGCGGCCCAACAAGTGGTGGCGTTGATCATGGGCGGCACCGCAAACCCAGGCCCCGATCCTGGCTACCTGGCGTCTGTCAACAACGCATACATCCAGCGCCTCTTCCCCGGGGCCAATCCGCTGGCCCAATTCACTCCCGAGCAGTTCTGGCCGGTTACTCCCCAGCTCGGCGGCCTCACGTTCGGCCAGTCCGTCGCTCAGGGCGTAAGCCTGCTGGACGGCGGGATCACGGCGCAGTTGGCCCAGGGAAATAACGTGGTCGTTTTCGGCTACTCGCAGAGCGCCACGGTCGCCACCAATGAAATCAGAGCTCTCATGGCGATGGGTTCCGGCGCGCCCAGTTCAAGCCAGCTTTCTTTCACATTGGTTGGTGATCCCAACAACCCCGACGGCGGCCTACTGGAGCGCTTCCCCGGCTTTTACATCCCAATTCTGGATGTGGCATTCAACGGGGCGACTCCGCCGAATTCGCCCTACCCGACCAGCATTTACACGATCCAATACGACGGCATCGCCGACGCCCCGCAATACCCGCTCAACGTCGTGTCGGACCTCAACGCCTTCCTGGGCTACTTCTTCGTGCACGGCAACTATCCATTCCTCACGCCCGACCAGGTAGCCAGCGCGGTGCCCTTGGCGACATCTCCGGGCTACACCGGGAGCACCCAGTACTACATGGTGATGACTCAGGACCTGCCGCTGGTCCAGCTGATTCGTGACATCCCCTATGCGGGTCCCCCGATAGCGGATATCTTCCAGCCCGACCTGCGGGTGATCGTCGACCTGGGCTACGGCGATATCGGGCCCGGGGGCTATTACGCGAATGTTCCCACCCCAGCCTCGCTGTTCTCGATACCCAACCCGATCACAGTCACCGTCGACCTGGCCAGGGGTGCCGTGCAGGGACCCTATTCCGCCGCGCTGGATATTGGAGTGGAGGCTGGATTGTTGCCGCCGACCACGTCCTTGTACCCGGACACGTACCCGTACCTTCCGTCCCCGGATCCACACCTGCATATCCAGCTGGGGCAACAATCCAGTGTGACGGGGCTATCTGTCCTGAGTGGCGCCGCCGGACGAGTACTCGAATTGATTCCGCCGGACCTGTTTGAATGAGCCCCGGGCCCCAGCTAAGGCCCGAGCGGGGAATGCTCGCGGATCGACTCGTCGCGGATCAGACCCCGCAGCAGCGCAGTGCTGAACTCGGCGGCGATTTCCTTGGCGGTGCGCCGTCCGCTCGGCCGCAGCCAACGGTAACTGCCCAGCGTCATCCCGATGTAGCCCAACGCCACCACGTGCGAGTCGCACTCATAGAACTCACCACTGACAATTCCCCGGTCGATGAGGCCATGCACGTGCTCGTAGACCTGAGCTTCCTTCCCCCGGACCTCGGCGACCTGTTCGCTGGTGAACCACTCGGTGATGTAGGGCTGCTCCTGGAAGTACACCGCGGCCCGCTCCGGATTGGCGGCGATCCCGGTGAGCAGCCGGACGGTGTACTGGTAGAGCGCTTCGCGGGCTGTCCAGGACGGATCGTCATGCACGGCTGCCAACGTGCCCTCGGCGGCCTGGCGGTAGATGTCGAACAGGATCAGTGACTTGCTCGCGTAGTAGTGATACACCGTCGCCTTGTTCAGCCCGATCACATCGGCGACGTCGTCCATCCGGGTGCCGTGATAACCGCGGGCCGCGAACAGCTTGGTGGCAACGGCCAGCAACTCCTCGCGGCGCGAAAGCCCGTTCTCGGATGGCATTTTTTCTCTTACCACTCCCTATCGTGGCTGCCGGCGCCCCGGATGAGGTCCCGGATGAAGCAATTATCAATCAACTGGTTGGACAGTTTAGGCAAGGCCCCGTCGCCTGTCGCACAGACGCGGATGGGACTAGACTCTTGCAGTGAACTAGTCGCGATTCGAGAGGTGGGCTGATGGATCCGAGTCCGGACTACGACGTGAGCGACGAGGTCGAGTACTTCTTCAGGTACCTCACCTGGGGCTTGCGGGGGGTCGAAAACGGCCAGGGCTATCCGCCGCCGGCCTATCCGCCCGTTTAAAGATCCAGCGACGGCCTCCGACCGGCGTCCGGCGACGCCGGTCGCTGTTACAGCGCTTTGAGTTCCTCGGCGACCTCTGAGACCGATTTCTTGGCGTCGCCGAACAGCATGGTGGTGCCGTCGGCGTAGAACAGTGGGTTGTCGATGCCGGCGAACCCGGAGTTCATCGAGCGTTTGAGCACGATCACCGACCTGGACTTGTCCACGTTGAGGATCGGCATGCCATAGATCGGGCTGGATGTCTCGTTGCGGGCCGCGGGGTTAGTCACGTCGTTGGCGCCGATCACGACGGTGACGTCGGTGCGGGCGAACTCGTCGTTGATGTCGTCCATGTCTTTCATCGCGTCGTAATCGACTTCGGCCTCGGCCAGCAGCACGTTCATGTGCCCGGGCATGCGTCCGGCG
>DATMMZ010000368.1:0-16437 GCA_035569455.1 Mycobacterium sp.
GTCGCGTCGATGTGCCGGCGACGTTTCTGGACGGGACATCCGCACGGCCCGACCGTGCTGACCACCTTCAGTCTGCTGGCCGCCACCGCGGTGGATTTCATCGATGAGGGATGGGAAGAAGCTCAGCTTGATTTCGCGCCAATCATGTTGGTGGTCTTCGGTGTTGGCGCGTTGAACACGTCATTTGTCAAGGATGGCGAGGTGTCGATACCGTTGAGCTATGTGACCGGCACGCTGGTCAAGATGGGCCAAGGCATCGAACGCCACATCGCCGGTGGGAAAGCCGCGGACTGGCTTGGCTACTTTCTGTTGTTCGCCAGCTTCGTCTTGGGCGGCGCGGTGGGTGGCTGCATCAGCGTGGTCGCCAATGGCACCTGGATGCTGGTGATCGCCTCCGTGGTGTGTGCGTTGACAACCGCGTATACGTATTTCCATCAGGATCGCCGCGCCGTGTTGGATTAAGCCCAAAAAGAAGCATCGGCAGCAGCGCTGGCCGTTGCGCTGCTGCCGATGCTGGCTTTGTGTCTCAGGCTCCGCTTAAGGCTTAAGCGGAGTTGTTCCCGGCGTTGAGCACCTGCTGGATGTCGGGCTTCATGGCAACCAACTGGGCGTTCCAGTAGGGCCACGAGTGTGTCCCGTTGGCCGGGAAGTTGAACACTGCGTTGCGTCCGCCCGCGGCCGCGTACGTGTTCTGGAAGGTTTCGTTGGTGCGTAGCGTGAGACCTTCGAGGAACTTCGCCGGCATATTGTCACCCCCGAGGTCGCTCGGTGTGCCGTTACCGCAGTAGATCCAGATGCGGGTGTTGTTGGCCACCAGCCGCGGAATCTGAACCGTCGGGTCGTTGCGCTTCCATGCCGGGTCGGTGGACGGACCCCACATGCTGTTGGCGTTGTAACCGCCCGCGTCGTTCATCGCCAAGCCGATCAGCGTCGGCCACCACCCCTCGGACGGGTTGAGGAAGCCCGAAAGTGAAGCGGCGTAAGGGAACTGCTGCGGGTAAAACGCGGCCAAAATGAGCGAGGAGCCGCCCGACATCGACAGGCCCACTGCGGCGTTGCCGGTCGGCGAAATCTGTTTGTTGGCCTGCAGCCAGGCGGGCATCTCCTGGGTCAGGAACGTCTCCCACTTGTAGGTGTAGTTCTGACCGTTGCCTTGCGACGGCTGGTACCAGTTGCTGTAGAAGCTGGATTGACCGCCGACGGGCATGACCACCGACAAGCCGGACTGGTAGTACTCCTCGAAGGCCGGGGTGTTGATGTCCCAGCCGTTGTAGTCGTCCTGTGCCCGCAGGCCGTCGAGCATGTAGACCGCATGCGGTCCGCCCCCCTGGAACTGCACTTTGATGTTGCGGCCCATCGACGGTGATGGCACCTGCAGGTATTCCACTGGAAGACCCGGCTTGGAGAACGCCCCCGCGGTCGCCGTGCCGCCGACGGCACAGACGAGACCGGACAACAGGGCAGCTCCTGTAGCCGCGATAGCCAGCCGGCGCGGCAATTTCGCCGTTGCGCCACGCAACTTTCGCACCTCTTCGAAGAACGACATAGCTCTCTACCCATCCCAACTTTCATCTGCCGCGTGATGCGGTCGAATCTGTCTGGGCGAGTGAAACACAGGGGGGCGGCGTAATTCTGCTGTCGGGGCCGGAGGATGACGTCGCGGTTGGCTAACGATTCAGAGTCGGTGCGGACTCGTCGCTGAAGCCGGGCCTGGAAGACGCCTAAGCGACCAAGCGGCGCAACAGAGTTGATGCCGTGGCAATTCCGATCACCGCCGCCACCACCAACACGACGATGTCCGCCGGGTTGAATGGGGTGCCGATCAACAGCGCCCGCAAGGCGTCGACCTCGTAACTGAGGGGGTTGACCGTGCTCAGCGCGCGCAGCCAGCCGGGCATCACGTCGACCGGATACAGCGCGTTGGAAGCGAAGAACAACGGCATGGTGATGGCTTGCCCGATTCCCATCAGCCGATCGCGGCTGCGGACCAGTCCGGCCAGGGTCATCGACAGGCAGGCGAAGAACGCGGCACCGAGCATGACGACGAACATCGCCGCCAGGATCCGCAGTGGGTTGATCGTCAGCCCGACGTTCATCAGGTAGGCCAGCGCCATGACGCCGACGACCTGGGCGACCGATCGCACGCCGGCCGCAAATGCCTTGCCAGTGATCAGCGCCGACGCGGGCGCCGGGGTCACCATGAGTTTGGCGAGGATGCCGGCGTCTCGATCCCAGATGATCTGAATGCCATAGAAGATCGCGATGAACAGCGCCGACTGGGCGATGATCCCCGGTGCCAGGAAGGCCAGATAGGACACCGACCCGGTGTGGATGACGTGCAGCTTGCTGAACGTGGTGCCGAAGATCAACAGCCACAGCGCCGGTTGCACCATCCTCGTGACGAGTTCGGTGCGGTCGTGCCGCAGCTTCTGCAGCTCGACGATCGCGAACGCGCTGACCCGATCCAACGTTGCGCGTACCCGCTGCCACCCGTGCGGGGCGCGGATCAGGGTTACTTCGATGGCGCGGTCAACCGGCACGGCGGGCAACCTTTCTGCCGGAACGGATTTCGCGGATACCCGACCCGGCGTCTTCGTGGGCCAAGCCCGCGGCCGTGTAGTGGCGGAACACATCCTCAAGCGTGGCGCGGGCCGACACCGTCGACTTCAATTTCATCGGTGTCCCCACGGCTCGTAGCTCGCCGTGATGCATCAGCGCGACCCGATCGCACAATGCGTCGGCCTCTTCCATGTAATGGGTGGTCAGCAGCACGGTCATGCCGAACTGAGCCTGCATGTGCTGCACCTGCGTCCAGACGCGGTCACGCGCAATCGGATCCAGCCCCACGGTCGGTTCGTCGAGCACCAGCAGCGACGGACGGTTGACCAGCGCCTGCGCCACCTCGAGGCGGCGGACCATGCCGCCGGAATAGGTCGCTGCCGGACGTTCAGCCACGTCGAGTAGCTCCATGGCTTCCAGTGCCTCATCCACCCGTTCGGCTCGGTCGGCGCGCGGCACACCGTACAAGCGCGCGAACCACTGCACATTCTGCCGGCCGGTCAACGCCGGCTCGATCGAGAGTTGCTGCGGGACATAGCCGATATTGCTTCGGATGTCGATGGTCTGATCGCGGGCGTCCATACCGAAGATGCGCAATTCGCCCTGCTGCACCGGTGTCAAAGTAGTGAGCATGCGCACCACCGTCGTCTTCCCGGCGCCGTTGGGTCCGAGCAGGCCCATGGTTTCGCCGGGCCGCACGTGCAATGTCACGTCATCCACGGCCGTGAACTGGCCGTAGCGATAGGTCAGGTGCCGAGCGTCGACCGCCATTGGCAGCGTTCCGCTCATGATCGCCTCTCCTGCAGTTTGCGGGTCATCGTGTCAAGGACCTCCAATCCTT
Organism: Mycobacterium sp.; assembly: GCA_035569455.1. GTDB lineage: Bacteria > Actinomycetota > Actinomycetes > Mycobacteriales > Mycobacteriaceae > Mycobacterium. Next base: position 3,401 of record DATMMZ010000368.1, read on the forward strand.
TTGTCAGAGACTCGATTTGATCGTCATCAAGCTCGTCGAACACCTCCGACAGCAGCGCTCGCCGGGCGGTGCGAGACGCGTCGACGATCTGCTGGGTGGGCCCGACGAGTCGTAGCCGGCCGACGCGGCGGTCCGTCGCGTCGACCGTCCGGAGAAGCAGGCCGTTGGATACCAGCTTGGAGACCAGCGTCGAAGCGGTGTTGGGGACCAGACCGAGTTCGGCGGCGGCGGCGCTGATCGAGATCCCCGGCCGCCGTCCGATGAGCCACAACAGCTCCGCCTGTGACTCGGTGAGCCACGCCGAATCGAACCCTCTGGGGACCGACCGCCGGAGTTGGCGGCGGAACCTGCCGACGACACCGAACACCTCGGTGATCAGATCAGTACGTGACTTCATGGTTTGCATATATACCTCTGTATACGAGCTATATATGTGCGGAAGCTATGCGCGAGCTAGCAGCCGGCTACTTCTCGAGGCGGTGGAGGACCACGTCCGTCAGCGCGCCGCTGTCGATGCTCGCGGTCATGTAGCTGCAGAACGGTTCTCGGCGCCGATCCGTCGGCGATCCCGGATTAAGCAGGCGCAATCCGGTTTTCGTCGTTGTGTCCCACGGGATGTGGCTGTGCCCGAAGACCAGGACGTCGCAGTCCGGATACAGCCGCGACATCCGGGCTTCGCGGCCGGTCGTGGCGCCGGTCTCATGCACAACGGTGAAACGCACACCAGCTAACGTCACGTCGGCTCGTTCCGGCAGGCGTGCCCGGAGTTCGGGTCCGTCGTTGTTTCCCCAGCAGCCGACTAGTCGAGCGGCCCTGGATTCCAGCACGTCGAGCAGTTCGGGCGTTACCCAGTCGCCGGCGTGGATGACGACATCTGCTTTTCCGACTTCGTGCCATACCTGTGCGGGCAGGTCGCGCGCCCGCTTCGGGACATGGGTATCGGCGATCAGCAGCAGCCTCACAGGACCATCTTGCTTTAGGGTTCAGTCGCCGGTCAGCGGGTGGATCTGCAGGTTGCAGAGGGTTGCGCCCGACCGAGATCGGGACGGTAAATGTCTGCGACATTCCGGGCGGTGTGACGCGCAGGGTCACATCGGCCCCCGAGGGCCCGTAGATCGCGCACGTTGGATCTGGCCCCCCGGCGGCCGCGACCCATTCGACCATCGCGTGGGCGCCGTGGCCAGGCTCGAGTGTGACGGTCGTGCCGGGCGTGGCGCCGCCCAGGTATCCGCCCGGTGTCTGCTTGGCATGGACCGGCGCCGCACCGTCGACGTTTACCTCGGCGGCCAACCACTCGCCGCCCGCGTACCTAACCTCTCAGGTCAGTACACCTAGCCCAGGCTGTGCCGAGCTAGCGGCCACCGCGAGCGCCTGCGGGTCACACGCACCAACAGCCGGGTCGGCGGAGGTGGGACCGGCGAAGGTGATCGTTGCCGGGTGGCCGCCGTCCACACCGCCGTGGCCAATGCGGCCTGCATCGTTGTCATGTGCTGAGTGGATCATCCCCGCGCTGCTACCGGTCCCAAATCACGAATCCGGGGGTGGCACGATGTTGATCACCGGAAAGCAGAGGAGAGACCCATGCGCACCTTCGAGTCAGTCGCCGACCTTGCTGCCGCCGCGGGCGAGACCATCGGGCAGAGCGACTGGGTGACCATCACTCAGGAAGACGTCAACCTGTTTGCCGATGCGACCGGCGACCACCAGTGGATCCACGTCGACCCGGAGCGGGCGGCCGCGGGTCCGTTCGGCAAGACCATCGCACACGGTTACATGACGCTGGCGCTGCTGCCGCGGTTGCAGCAGCAGATGTACACCGTCAACGGCATCAAGCTCGCAATCAACTACGGCCTGAACAAGGTTCGTTTCCCCGCACCGGTGCCGGTCGGCTCCAGGGTGCGTGCGCAGAGTTCGCTGGTCGGCGTGGAAGACCTCGGCAACGGTGCCGTACAGGCGACGGTGTCGACCACCGTCGAGATCGACGGGTCGCCCAAGCCGGCCTGCGTCGCCGAAGCCCTCGTTCGCTACATTTCGTGACGGGCCTGCCAGGTTTCTCGAGATATAAACCACGCACATGTTTTTCGGCGTGTCGTGTGCGTAGGTTATGTGTCGCGGTGGCGATGGGCCGCTAGAAGTCGGCGACCGCGTGTTCGAGGCGTTCGGCCAGCCGGGCCTGGGCTTCGGCGCGCCGGGTAGGTATGTGCTGAGATGGGAAAGGCGTTGTCACAGGCTGATATTCGCGCAGTGTGCGGCGGGCCACCGTCATCTTGTGCAGCTCGGTGGCGCCGTCGGCGATGCCGAGTGACTCGGCGGCCACCATCATCTTGACGAACGGCATTTCGTCGGAGACGCCCAGCGCGCCATGCAGGTGCATGGCCCGCTGCGCGACGTCATGCAGCACCTGGGGCATGGCAACCTTGACTGCGGCGATGTCGCGGCGCACCTTCTGGTAGTCGTGGTGCTTGTCGATCAGCCACGCGGTGCGTAGCACCAGCAGCCGGAACTGCTCGATCTGGATCCAGCTGTCGGCGATCTTCTCCTGGGTCATCTGGAGATCGGACAGTCGACCGTGCCTGGTCTGTCGTGACACCGCGCGCTCGCACATCATGTCAAAGGCCCGGCGCGCCAATGCAATTGTGCGCATGGCGTGGTGGATGCGGCCACCGCCGAGTCGGGTCTGGGCGATCATGAACGCCTGGCCCTCACCACCCAGCACGTGATCGGCCGGCACCCGGACGCCGTTGTAGCGGACGTAGCCGTGCGAGCCGTGCTTGGTCGACTCGCCTCCCACCCCGACGTTGCGGATGATCTCGATGCCCGGCGTCTCGCCCGGAACGATGAACAGCGACATCTTGTCGTACGTGCGGGCGTCGGGCTTGGTCACGGCCATCACGATGAAGAACGAGGCGTGCTTGGCGTTGCTGGAAAACCACTTCTCCCCGTTGATGACCCAGTCGTCACCGTCGCGGGTCGCGCCCGTGACGAACATGCCGGGATCGGAGCCGCCCTGCGGTTCGGTCATCGAATAGCAGGAGGTGATTTCGCCGTCGAGCAAGGGCTGCAGGTAGCGGGCCTTCTGCTCGTCGGTGCCGAACAGCGCGAGGATCTCGGCGTTCCCCGAGTCGGGCGCCTGGCAGCCGAACACCGACGGCGCCCACCGGGAGCGCCCCAGGATCTCGTTGAGCAGCGCGAGCTTGACCTGGCCGAACCCCTGTCCGCCAAGTTCGGGTCGCAAATGCGCCGCCCACAGTCCCTGGTCCTTCACCTGCTGCTGCAACGGCCGCAGGATCGCCATCATCTCGGCGTTCTTCTTGTCATAGGGATCAAGGGAGACCAGATCGAGCGGTTCGAGTTCCTCGACCATGAACTTTTCGACCCAGTCCAGCTTCGCCTGGTATTCCGGGTCCGTTTCAAAATCCCACACCGTCGGCAACCGTTCCCCGGTGCCAGCATCGCACCGGCTCGTTTGATGGAGGGTTTATGGAGCCATCACCATCGTAAATGCGGGAATGAATTCGCCCGCCGGGCGGTAGACGACGGTATGAAACTCAACGACGCCGCGCGTGATCTCATTGGAAAGGGTGCCGACGCCACGCTGGTCACCCTCAATCCCGACGGCAGCCCCCAGGTCTCCCTGGTCTGGGTCGCACTGCAGTCGACGCCGGACGGAGACGAACTCGTCACCGCCCACCTCGGCGAACACAAGAAGGTTCGCAACGTGCGCAACGATCCCCGGGTGGCCCTCACGATCGCCGCCGTGGGAGACGTGGCTCCGGAGATGCGCCCCTACCTCGCGGTCTACGGCACCGCGCGGATCGTGCAGGGCGGCGCGCCTGAGCTGCTCAAGGAGCTCGCCCAGACACTGTCCAACCCGGACGTGTTCCCGCCTGAGGGTGCACCGCCGGGAGTCCTCACTCGCATCCGCATCGACAAGATCGGCGGCATCGGCCCCTGGGTGTCCTGAGCCGTGATGCGCAAGCTCGATGCTGAAGAATCAGCCGAGCAGATGCGCTGGCTGAGCGGCGCGCGGTGTTGACCTGTTCGCTGGCCTCGTCCATAAACATGCTGTGGCTTTCGATCGTATGACTTTCCGCGACTACTCGTCGTAGCCGCCCAGCCACCCACTAGCGTGGCTTGGGTGGCTCCCCAGGCGCGCCGGGCGCGCAAAGACGATGTCCGCGAGTTGTCACGCACGCTGGGCCGGGCGTTTTACGACGACCCGGTGACGACCTGGTTGCTTCCGAATGAGAAGGCGCGGACCGCGCAGCTCTGCCGGATGTTCGCGACGATGACCCGTCATCACCATCTGGCCCGCGGCGGCGTGGAGGTGGCCTGTGATGGACCGGGCGTCGGCGCGGCGGCACTCTGGGATCCGCCGAACGAATGGCGAGAAACGCAGCGAGCACAGCTCGCGATGACGCCGACATTTTTGCGTGTGTTCGGCTTCCGGACGGCGATGGCACGTGGCTTGCAGGAGCTGATGAAGCGCGTGCACCCCGAAGAACCGCACTGGTATCTGGCAGCGATCGGCAGCGACCCGGCCGTCCGCGGCCAGGGCTTCGGACAGGCCCTGATGCGGTCACGGCTGGAGCGCTGCGATGCCGAGTACTGTCCGGCCTATCTCGAATCCTCGAAACCCGAAAATGTGCCGTATTACGAACGTTTCGGTTTCACCGTCACCGGTGAGATGAAGCTGCCCGACGGTGGCCCAACATTGTGGCCGATGTGGCGTGCACCGCGGTAACGGTCCATGCCGAGATAGCGTTGGCTTGTGCGATTCCAGGGGAAGACCGCTTTCATCACGGGCGGCGCCGTCGGGCTCGGACGGGCCTTCGCCCGCGCGCTGACCGGCGAGGGAGCCGCCGTCGGTATCGCTGACATCGACTTCGAGGGTGCCGACCGCACCGCTAACGAACTGACGGCTCGAGGTGCTCGGGCGATCGCGCTGGCCTGCGACGTCGCCGACGAGCACCAGGTGGACGCCGCCGTCGCCGCCACGATCGAGAGGTTCGGCGGCATCGACATCCTCATCAACAACGCCGGCCGCCACCTGATGAAGTACAACCAGCCTTTTGGTGCGCTTTCCCGGGCCGAGGTCCGTGGCTTGTTCGACGTGAACGTAATCGGCGTGATCAATTGCACTCTCGCGTGCCGCGATTCGATGCGTAAACGTGGCGGCGGCGTGGTGCTGAACATCTCCTCGTCGGCTGGCTTCCTGAGCAACACCGCGTATGGCGTGTCCAAGCTCGCGGTGCGCGGATTGACGGTCGCATTCGCTTCCGAACTGTCTGCGGACCTGATTCGCGTCAACGGGATAGCCCCGGGCCTGACGAACACCGAAAGTGCGCTGGCCGATCTGCCGCAGCCGCTGGTCGAGGACTTCATTGAGGAGCTGCAGTTGGTGCACCGGATCTGCACCATGGACGACATCGTGTCGGCCATGCTCTATCTCTGCTCCGACGAAGCGTCGTTCATCACCGGGGAAACCCTTAAGGTCAGTGGCGGTTATCCGCTCACCATCTGAGGCCGCGTCAGGGGCTGCTTCGCCAGCCGGCGATACCGATGGCGATCATCCGCAGCTGCTTGACGGCGACGCGCCGGATCTCCTCCAGCGCCTCGGCACTCTGGGCGTCCTCGATTGCCTCGGCGATGGCGATCATGGCGTTCACGAACAGGGTCGCCAGCACAGTGAGGTCCTCGGTGCTCCATTCATTGAGGCCGGGGAAGCGCGCCAGGTCGGTGGCCAGCTCGGAGGTGATCAGCCGGATCTCGGTCCGGATGGCATAGCGCAGGACTGACAGGCCGCTGGAGCGCTCCCGGCCGATGAGCCGCCAGTGTTCGCGCCGGTCGGCGACACTGCCGACCAGGATCTCGACCGACGATTCGATGACCCGGGTCGGGTCGAGCTTGCCGGCCCGGGCCCCGCGCAGGGTGTCGCGCAAGGCGCGAAACGACTCGTCGATCAGCACCAACCCGAGGGCCTCCATCGACTCGAAGTGACGGTAGAACGCCGCGGGCACGATCCCGACCTCTCGGGTCACCTCGCGCAGGCTCAGGCTGCTGAAGCTGCGGTCTTGCAGCAGCTTGAGGGCCGCGGCAATGATGGCACGCCGCGTCGCCTCCTTGCGCTCCTCGCGCGATGGGGTTTCGCGTGAACGCTCGCGACCCGACCGATGCGAGCGTGAGCTGGGAGTACGACTGTTCACTATGTGAACCCTACCACAGAGCTGCAGAAACCCTTGACTAACTGCGGTTACTCGCCGCACAGTGTACATATGTTCACTCAAACTTTGAAACGGCGAGTCCTGGGTTCTGACCTGGTTGACCTGCTCACCGGCCCGCACGGTGTCGACCGCTACACCGAGCTGGTGGCGCCGACATGGACGCTGGGCGAGGGTCGCGCCAAGGTCGTCGATGTGCGCCGGACAACTCCGCGCAGCGTCACCCTCATCCTCGCTCCGAACGAGAGCTTCACTTGCACCCACACCGTTAAGGCGGGTCAGTACGTCAACCTCACGGTTGACATCGACGGCCGACGGCACACCCGCTGCTACTCGCCGGCCAACGCCGAGGGCGGCCGCAACCTCGAGCTGACAATCGGTCTGCACGACGGCGGACTGGTCTCGACCTATCTGTACGAGCGGGCCCGTCGCGGCATGGTGGTGGGCCTGGCCGGTGTCGGCGGCGATTTTGTGTTGCCGACTCAACGGCCGCCACGGATCCTGTTCGTCTCGGGCGGGAGCGGCATCACGCCCGTCATGGCGATGCTGCGCACCCTGGTCGCGGAGGGACGCACCCAGGCACCCGGCAACGAGATCGCGTTTGTTCATTACGCGCGCAGTGCCCCGGAGGCGTGCTACCGCGATGAGCTGGCCCGGATGCCTGGCGTCCGTGTGCTGCACGGGTACACCCGATCGGATGCCGGCGATCTCGTCGGCCGCTTCGGGGCGGAGCATTTGGCCGCCGCCATGCCCTCACCCGATGTGGTGTTCGCCTGCGGGCCAGCCACTTTGGTGGAAGCCGTCCGCGAGCACTGCGAGAACGTCTACACCGAGAGCTTCGTGCCGCCGGTGTTCGAGCCGCCGGCGAATGCGTCGGGCGGCAGAATAACGTTCTCGGACAGCGAGGTTGACGTCGTCGACGACGGCCGCTCGCTGCTGGACCAGGCCGAATCGGCCGGCCTGACGCCACAGAACGGATGCCGAATGGGCATCTGCCACACCTGCACGCGGCGGAAGACTTCCGGCACCGTGCGCAACCTGACCACCGGTGCGGTCTCGACCGGCCCCGACGAAGACGTGCAGATCTGCGTGTCCGTTCCCGTCGGCGACGTCGAGCTCGCCCTCTAAAGCCCTTTCAAGGAGAAGCAATGTCACACGACAAGATCACCCTGACCCCCGAGCAGGCCGATGCATTCGGCCGCGAACTCGACGCCATCAAGGAACGCGTGGTGGCAGACCTCGGTGAAAAGGACGCGGATTACATCCGCCGCGTCATCAAAGCCCAGCGCGCCCTGGAAGTGGGCGGACGCGCTCTGTTGTTCCTGCCGCCGGCTTGGCTGCTGGGAACCGCGATGCTGGGCCTATCGAAAATCTTGGACAACATGGAGATTGGCCACAACATCATGCACGGTCAGTACGACTGGATGCGTGACCCGGCGATCTCCGGCCGATCCTTCGAGTGGGACACCGCCTGCCCCGCCGATCAGTGGCGGCATTCGCACAACTACATGCACCACACCCACACGAACATCGTGGGCATGGACCGCGACATCGGCTACGGCATCCTGCGGATGAGCGAAGACCAGCCCTGGCGTCCGTACTTCCTGGGCAACCCGGTCTACGCGTTCCTGCTGATGGTGTTGTTCCAGTACGGCGTCGCGCTGCACGAACTGGAAACCGAGCGCATTCGCTCCGGTGAGATCCGGCTCGCCGACAAGCGACAGGTTCTGAAGGCGATCTGGAGAAAGACGCGCCGGCAGACGCTCAAGGACTACGTCGCCTTCCCGTTGTTGGCGGGACCGTTCGCGCCGTTCGTCTTCGCGGGCAACCTCTCGGCCAACCTGATGCGCAACGTGTGGTCCTACATGATCATTTTCTGCGGACACTTCCCGGACGGCACACAGGAATTCACCATCGAGGAGACCAAGGACGAGTCGCGCGGCATGTGGTACTTCCGTCAGGTCCTCGGTTCGGCGAATCTGACCGGGGGCAAGATCTTCCATTTGCTGTCCGGCAACCTGTCGCACCAGATCGAGCACCACCTGTTCCCGGACATGCCGGCGCGACGGTATGGCGATATCGCGTCCGAGGTGCAAGAGATCTGCGAACGCTACGGCATCCCATACAACAACGGTCCGCTGCTGCGACAGTTCGGCACCGTCGTCCGCAAGATCGTCAAGCTGACCTTTCCGGAGTCCTGGTCGCTACGGCGGGCGGCCCGGGGCAAGCCAGCCGAACGAGTCCCCGTCGCCGCGTAAATTGCCGGGTGTCGCCCGGGTCCAGGCGGGGGAGAATAGGCCCCGTGGAATGGACCGGCGCGCGCTACGCGGACAAACCAACAGTGGAAGCTTCGACCTGGATCGACGCCGATCCAGCCCGGGTCTGGGGTCTGGTTTCCGATATCGAGCTGATGCCGACCCTCTCCAACGAGCTGCAGGCTGTGGAGTGGGTCGGCGGAGCCGGTGGGCCCCGGGTCGGCGCGCAGTTCGTTGGACACAACTCACACGACGCGTTCGGAGTATGGAGCACCACGTCACAGATCGTCGCCTGCGACGAAGCGCGGGAATTCGCTTGGGCGGTCGGCGACCCCGAATACCCCTCGGCGACATGGCGATTCCGGCTGACACCACGAGATGGCGGTACCGCCCTGAGCTACTGGATGCGGATGGGACCGGGACGCTCGGGGTTGTCGTCGGCGATCGACTCGATGCCCGACAAGGAGGAAAAGATCGTGTTCGTGCGGCTGCGGGAGTTCGAGACGGCGATCGAAAAGACCCTGGCCACGATCAAGAGGCTGGCCGAACACGGGGTGCGTTGACGCGGACCGCCACCGCGGTCGAGTTGTCGGGCGCGGGAGCCCCATGATTCAGTGCACGGCTGTCGGTGCCTCCGACACTTTCACGAGTTTCGCCTCGGGCCGCCCCGGCACTCCGTCGGCCAGGAACCACCGGAAGGCGAGGTTGCCACGCGGATAGCCCAGCGTGGTCAATGAGTTCGGGTGGGCCGTCATCCCGCGGGACAAGACGATCGTCACCGAACCGTCGCCATTGAGCACCGCGCTGTGGCCGTTGATGGAGCAACGCGCATCCTCGGCGCCGTAGGTGGCCATGAACTGGTTCCACACCACCAGGTTCCAGAACCTGCATGATGGAGGTCGGTGCGTGATGACCAGCGCCTCGTCGTCGTCGAGCACGAAACTGCCGTAGGAATAGCAGGCGTCGCGCGCCGACCAGCCGAAGTTGGCGTCGGGCACTTGATAGGGATCGGCGAATTGGTTTGCGGCGTGGGCAGTCTCGTGCCCAAGTGAGTGCTTGTCGTCGACCCTGGTCCCGACGGCCAGCGGCACGATGGCAAACATAGTGCGCATCCAGGTGGCGGCCGCCCGCACGCGTGCGGCCGTCTCGGCGTCGCCGTGTTGTATCGGGTCCGGCTCGTCGAGCGCCTCGATACGCCAGGAAACCGGGCGGCCGGTCAGCGGGTCGGCTTGGTAGTCGCGGGTCATCAGCACGGCCGCGTCGGGCGTCGCGGGGAATTCGAAGCTGAAGTTGCCGTCGGCGTCGATATCAAGGACGTCGAGATCGCTGTCACGAACTATCGCAACGACCCGGTCCGACCACGCGCCGGGCGATGGTTCGTTATAGGCGGTCACCGAGAAATACACGCTGTCGCCCTTATTGCCACTGATGCGGTAGCGCCGCTTCGGATCAACCGGACAGATGAAGTAATAAGCGTCGGTGTTGTCGCCACCCCACCGACGATCACGTCGGAACGGGGTATTCACAGCGACGAACTGCGGCCGACCGGGTTCGGGGAACAGATAGGTGTCGAACGCCACACCCAGTGTGGCGGCGAGCATGCGATAGCCGTCGGCAACGTGCCGGTCGTCGGTAACCGCGCGGTCACCTTCGACGAAGGAGCGGTCAAGGTCACTGACGGTCGCAAGTAGCTCTCGCCATGCGGCAGTCGACTCGTGTGTCATGCGCTGATTCCTTTCAGGAGCAAGGTGGTCGTCCGATCGACCCAGGCCTCGTCGAGTTCGGTGACATGCGTGAGCAGGCCCAGCAATGTAATGCCGGCGATGGCCTCGGCCAGCTCGGCGGCGGTCACGCCGGTCCGGACCTCACCCTGGCCAGTGGCGCGCTCGAGCCACTCCGCGAGGCCACCGGCGAAGATGTCGGCAAACCGTTCGAGGAGCGCAGAATGCAGGGTCGGATCCGATGCCATCTCGCCGACCAGCCCCGGCAGGGCCGACCTGGCGGCCGGTGTGGTCAGGAAAGCCATTGTGCGGCGCACCATCTCGCGCAGGTCCTCGGGCAGCGATCCGGTGTCGGGAATTGTTGTCGCGGCGCCGATCGGGAATACCGCCTCGTGCACGAGATGCGCTTTGCTGGGCCAGCGCCGGTAAATCGCGGGCTTGCTGGTACCGGCCCGCTCGGCGATCGCGGAGACCAAGAGCCCGGGGTAACCGGTTTCAGCGAGAAGTTCAACCGTGGCGCGAAGCACCGCATCATCGATACGCGGGTCACGAGGTCGGCCAAAATCGACTACCATTACGTAACTCAGAGTAACATAAGTCGCCATGACTAACGCCGCGACCAATGTTGTTCGCCTGGAAGACCTGGCCGAGCCCCGGTTCAGCGCTGAGGCGCAGCAGATCCTCGACATGATGGCTGCGATGGCCCCTGAGTGTGCGTTGGATGCAAACGCGTTGCACGCCAAGGCCAGTGCCGATACCGGCCTGAACGATTTCGGTCCCGAGGACTACCGTGAACGGCTCGACGTCTACCTCGCGGCGCTGCGCGAGATCGGCGGACTGCACGCGGCCGGGGTGGTCAACTTCTATGGGCAATTGCTGCAGTTGCTCAAGAACCGGCTTCTGTTGACCGACCTGCTGACCCGGCATCCCGAGATCGACGACATCGAACTGGCACCGCCGGTTGTCATCGCCGGCCTGCCCCGCACCGGCACCACCCACCTGCACAACCTGCTGGCAGTCGCGCCCACCTTCCGCACCATGCCGTACTGGGAAAGCGTCGAGCCGTTTCCCTTGCCGCAGGAGGCGGGAGTCGAGCCGGATCCGCGGCGGGCCCGGATGGACGTCGCGGTCAGCGTGATCAACACCGTGATGCCGCATTTCGCGCTCATGCATGAGATCACCACCGATCACGTCCACGAAGAGATCCAGCTGCTGGCCAACGACGTCTCCACGATGTTGTTCGAGACGCTGGGCGAGGTGCCCCGCTGGCGTGACTACTACCGGACCCACGACCAGACGCCCCATTACGAATACCTCGCCAGGCAACTCAAGGCGATGCAGTTCCTGCGTGGGGGGCGGCGCTGGCTGCTCAAGTCGCCCCAGCATCTCGAGCAGGTGCCGGTGCTGGATCGTGTTTTTCCCGGCAGCATTGTCGTGTTCACTCACCGCGACCCGGTGCCCGTGGCGCTGTCGATGATCGCGATGATCACCTACTCGGCCCGCATGCACCGCTCGCCGGTGCCGGTGGAACAGATTGCGGATTCGTGGATCGACCGCCTCGAGCAGATGCTCACCGCACTCGTCCGCGATCGTGACACCATCGGTCCGCAGCGCTCAATCGACATGCGCTTCAACGACTTCATGGCCGACGAACCCGGCGCTGCCGAGCGGGCGTACGCCCTGGCCGGCGAGCCGTTCACCGAAGAAGCGCGTACGGCGGTCGCCGGCTATCTGGCAGGCCACCAGCGTGGCCGACTGGGAAACGTCGAAACGTCGTATGAGATGTTCGGGCTGGCGGAGGACGATCTGCGTTCCCGCTTCGCGCCTTACGTCGAACGGTTCCTGGCATAGCCTCAACACATGGTGGCCATGGACGGTGTCACGATCCATGTCGCAGACGCCGGTCCCGCCGACGGTCCGGCGGTGATGCTGGTACACGGTTTCCCCGCGTCCGCGCCTTTCTCAACGCCGAAACATAAACTACGGCGGCGTTTTCCGGCGTGTCGTGTGCGTGGTTTATGTGTCGCGATCTGACCGCGGCGCGCGTCAGGGCTTGACCAGGATGCGGATCGGGTTGCCTTCCTGACGCTCCAGCTTCTCGATGCCCAACTGAATGTCTTCCAGTGCGACGATCTCGCTGATCGACCGCGAAATATCCAGGCGCCCAGCCGAAACCAACTTCGCCAGGGTTGCGATGTCCACATTCTGGTAGCCGAGGTGGCCGAGCACCTGTTTGCGGGTCAACCCGAACGTGGCCGTGGGTCCGATGGTCGGTGCCTCCGCGCTCATGCCGACACCCACCAGCCGGCCGCCGGGGGTCAGGCAATCAAGAGCTTGCTCGAACGTCACCTTCAGGCCGACGGCGTCGAAGGCCACATCCAGTTTCCGGCCGTCGGTGACGTCGGCGATCTTGTCCCGCAGCTGGTCGTCGCGCGAGTCGAACGCGTAGTCCGCGCCGAGTTCGAGGGCGCGGTCCAGTACGGCCGGGTTGATGTCGAGGGCGATCACCGGTACCGCACCGACCAACCGTGCGAGCTGGACGATGTGGGTGCCCACACCGCCGACGCCCCACACCCCGACCGATTCCCCGACCGCCACCTTCCCGGTGCGGACCACGGCGCCATACGGCGTCGACACCGCGTCGGCCAGGATCGCGGCCTGCTCCAGTGGAACGTTGTCCGGCACGCGGGTCAGCCCGGCCGCCTGCGCCACGGTGTATTCGGCCCATGCGCCGTCGTACGCAAAGGCCATCAACTGAATCCACAAGCAGTTCACCACGTCGCCGCGTCGGCAATTCGGGCATTTCTGGCAGGGCCGGCCGGCGGCAACCACCACCCGAT
>DATMMZ010000369.1:0-9390 GCA_035569455.1 Mycobacterium sp.
CTCGTCGCCAGTGAGCAGCTGCTCGAAGCGTCTGGCGCGACGCTCTGCTCGCGTCACATCAACGTCAACGGTCACGGCCGGCCTCCCGATCGGATCACTCGCCTAGCGAGAACTCTCCGCGAAGTTTCCGTCATCCACCCCCCTTGTGTGACCATCGTCACACCCGGCCAACGGCCTCAAGGCGCGCGTATCCGCGGCCGCACCAGGAATTGCTGTCGTCGGCGCGTCGGCGACCTCAGGCCACAACCTCGATGGGATCGCCGACGTTCACGGTGTTGAAGTACCACGCGGCGTTTTCCGGGCTCAGGTTGATACATCCATGACTGACGTTGGCGTAGCCCTGCGAGTCAACAGACCAGGGTGCGGAATGCACATAAACACCGCTCCAGGTCACCCGGACCGCGTACGAAGCCGTGATCTTGTACCCCTCGGGGGAGCTCAGCGGGATGCCGATGGTCCGCGAGTCCATCACCACGGTGCGCTCCTTCGACAATGCGGTGAAGCTGCCCATCGGTGTCGGGCGGCTGGGCTTGCCCATCGACGCCGGCATCGTGCGGAGCACTTCTCCGTTCCTGCTGACGGTGAAGGTGTGCGCGGAGATGCTGGCAACACCGAGTAACGCATCACCGGTGTCATAGCCCGTCGTCAGGGCCTGCACCCCCACCGAAACATGGGTGTGGGCGGGCCAGTAGTGGTTTGGAACCCACTGCACGACATTGTTCTCGACCCACTCGAAATGTCCCGGCATATTGCTCGGCGAGGTGACGTGGATGGACCGTTCGGCGGCGGCACGGTCGGTCACCGGCGCGGTGAACGTAACGATGACCGGCTGGGCCACGCCCACCACGGCGCCATTAGCCGGCAAAACGGAAGCAACGCCAGGAACCGGATCGGGTACCGGGATCGCGGCCACGCTTGGGCTGGTCGATCCCGCTATCGCCGTCGCTGTGATCGCCACCATAACGAATAGATAACGAACAGCTCGGCGCATGGCGGTTACCCTTCGAGATGGTGCAATCAACACAACCGTATTCTAGTTGGTGTCTACCCATTACGTGTTTTAGCAAACTGTGGCACGGTAGCCGATCGTCGCGGTAACGGCCCGGTCACAGCTTGAGTTCGGTCCTGGCTCGCCCGGTTGGCAGTCGGCGAGACACTAGGCAAGGAGCGGGAATGACCGTCGGCGACCCGTATACACGTCCGTTGGCGGACTCGGCCGCACTCGTGCTAATCGACATGCAGCGCGATTTTCTGGACATCCCAGGCGACATCACAGGCCAGAAAGCCCCGATGCCCGTTGAAGGCACGCGCGCGGCGATCTGCGCAATGGTCCACTTGGCGAAAGCGTTCCGTGAACGTGGGCTCCCCATCGTGCATGTGGTCCGGCTGTATCGGCCAGACGGTTGCAACGTCGACCTGGCGCGACGACGATTGATTGAGCAAGGCGCGCGGATCGCCGCACCGGGTAGCGCCGGTTCGCAGATTGCCGTGGAACTGTTGCCCAATGTTGTTGAGCTGGACCATGGATTGCTGCTGTCGGGTGGCTTGCAACAGCTGGGGGCCGCCGAGCACGTGATGTACAAACCGAGGTGGGGAGCGTTCTACGGCACCGAACTTGAGCGACATCTCCGCGGAAGCGGCAGTAGCACGCTGGTTTTCGCGGGATGCAACTTTCCGAACTGTCCCAGGACATCGATTTACGAGGCCTCCGAACGCGACTTCCGGATTGTGTTGGTGTCCGACGCCGTGTCGGGGTTGTATGACCGCGGTGTCGAAGAGTGCCGTGCTATCGGGGTAGACGTTCGCGACCTTTCACAGACACTGGATTGGCTGGCCGGCTAGCAACGCGTTAGCCTCAGCAACGTCATTGCCCGAAAAGTGCCCGAAAGAGGCCGAAGGAAGGGGTGCGGGTGCTCTTCCGTCAACTGGAGTACTTCGTCGCGGTCGCCCAGGAGCGGCACTTCGCGCGGGCGGCCGAGAAGTGCTACGTGTCGCAACCCGCGCTGTCGGCCGCGATCGCCAAGCTCGAACGCGAGCTGAACGTCACGCTGATCAACCGCGGACACAGCTTTGAGGGCCTCACGCCCGAAGGGGAGCGCTTGGTCGTGTGGGCCAAGCGGATTCTCGCTGAGCACGATGCGTTCAAGGCCGAGGTGCACGCCGTGCGGTCCGGGATCACCGGGACGCTCCGGCTGGGCACGGTTCCAACGGCTTCGACGACGGCGTCCCTGGTTTTGTCAGCCTTCTGTTCGGCGCACCCGTTGGCTAAGGTGCAGATCAGTTCCCGGCTGGCCGCCACCGAGCTGTACCGCCGGCTGCGTGACTTCGAGCTCGACGCCGCCATCGTGCACTCAACCGGAGAAGACGTCCACGACGTGGACCTGGTGCCGCTTTATGAGGAGCACTACGTGCTGCTGTCACCGGCGGACATGCTGCCTCCTGGCGCATCGACACTGACCTGGCCGGACGCCGCACAACTGCCACTGGCGCTGCTCACGCCCGACATGCGGGACCGTCACCTCATTGACGAGGCATTCGCCAGCCACGCGATCGCAGTCACGCCCCAAGTTGAGACAGACTCCGTCGCTTCACTATTCGCTCAGGTCGCCACCGGCAATTGGGCTTGCATCGTGCCGCACACCTGGTTGTGGACAAGCCCAATGGGAGGAGAGATCCGTGCCGTCGAAATGGTCGATCCAGCTCTGAAAGCCGAGATCGGCCTCGCCACTAACTCCGCCGGGCCGGGATCTCCGGTGGCCCGCGCGCTGGTCGCGTCCGCGCAACAGCTGGCGCTGAACGAATTCTTCGATGCGCAGCTAGTGGGAATCACCCGTCGGCGCTGACCGCCGACGGTGCAGGGGTGGCTGCGCTGGTGGGGTTGAGGCTCGCCAGGTGACCGCTTTCCACACCCGCGGCCGGGTCGAGTTCGCAGTCGATGATCGACGGCCCGTTCGACGCGATCGCTTCGGTCAGCGCCTTCTCCAGCTCCGACGGGGTGGTGACGTGATACCCCTTGCCGCCGAACGCCTCCGCCATCAGCTCGTGACGCGCGCGGGCATTCAGCACGGTCGGCGCCGGATCGCTGCCCGTTGGCGCTTCATCGCCCCGATAGACGCCGCCGTTGTTGAGGATGACAACGGTGACCGGCAGCCGGTAGCGGCAGATGGTTTCGATTTCCATGCCGCTGAAGCCAAATGCGCTGTCGCCCTCGATCGCGACCACCGGCTTGCCGGTCTCGACGGCCGCGGCGATGGCGTAGCCCATGCCGATACCCATCACGCCCCAGGTTCCCGTGTCGAGCCGGTGCCGGGGCGCCTCCATGTCGATGACGTTGCGACCCAGGTCCAGCGCATTGGCTCCCTCGTTGACGACATAGACCTCCGGATTCGACTGCAGCACAGAACGAATGGCGCCCAGCGCGTTGTAAAACCGCATCGGGTGCGGATCCTCGGCGAGGCGCCGGCACATCTTGGCATCGTTGGCCGCTCTGCGATCGGCCAGCTCGCCGGTCCATTGGCTGGACGCGACGATTTGATGAGTGGACACGCCGTCAAGTAACGCCGACATGACCGAACCGATGTCGCCGACCAGTGGCGCCGCGATCGGCCGGTTGCTGTCGAACTCCGATGCGGCGATATCAACTTGGATGAACTTGGCATCGGCAGACCACTGCGGCGACTCGCCGTGGCCGAGCAGCCAGTTCAGCCGGGCGCCGACCAGCAGGACCGCGTCCGCGCGGGCGATCGCCAGCGAGCGCGCCGCGGCAACGGACTGCGGATGCGAGTCGGGCAGTAGTCCTTTGGCCATTGACATCGGCAGGAACGGAATTCCGGTGGTCTCGACAAACTCTCGAATCACGTTGTCGGCCTGCGCATAAGCCGCGCCCTTGCCAAGCACGATCAGCGGTCGCTGCGCTGCTGCCAGCACGCCGAGCGCGCGATCGACGGCCTCCGGCGCGGGCAGCTGGCGGGGAGCCGGGTCAACGACTCGCCACACGGTGTCTGCCGCGGCGCCAGCGTCCATCGCCTGACCCAGCACGTCACCAGGGATATCCAGGTAGACGCCGCCCGGCCGGCCGGAGATCGCGGTGCGAATGGCACGCGCGATGCCGCGCCCGATGTCCTCGACCCGGCTGATCCGGTAGGCCGCCTTCACGAAAGGCCTTGCGGCGTTGAGCTGATCGAGTTCACCGTAGTCTCCCCGCTGCAAATCCACCATCGCTCGATCGCTTGAACCCGAGATCTGGATCATCGGGAAGCAATTGGTCGTGGCATTCGCAAGCGCGGCAAGGCCGTTGAGGAAGCCCGGCGCGGAGACCGTCAGGCAGACGCCGGGGCGGCGGGTGAGGAATCCTGCGGCCGCAGCGGCGTTGCCGGCGGAGGCCTCCTGCCGGAAGCCGATGTAGCGGATTCCAGACGCCTGCGCGATGCGAGCGAGGTCGGTGATCGGGATGCCGACGACCCCATAGATGGTGTCGATGTCGTTGGCCTTGAGGGCGTCCACCACGAGGTGGAAGCCATCGGTCAACTGCGCCGCTGCCGGCGCTCCGCTGGGAGATGCCGAAAGTGTGGTCATGTCGCGACTCCTCGGGTGTGTACCTGTGCTCGCTAATCACTGTGGTCCGCATGACCCGCCGCTGTCCAAGACCAAACGGCTATGCAGCGATTTACACCGTCTATCGACCGTTCAATAGCCAGCGATTATGGACCGGTAGCGGATCGGTATTGGACGATCGACGGGGTAGCCCGGCATGGTCTCAGTAGGAACCGATTTCGCACCTGTGAAAGAGAAGGAGTGCGGGCGATGAGGACTCAGCCGACCACCGGCCGTGAGGTCGCCACTGAACCGTTCGGGGCGGAGCCGGCCACCGAATCCTTGAGCCCGCGCATCGCCGATCTGGTCCAGGTGACAGCAACCCGGCTGCCGGGGGCGCAAGCGCTCGTCGTCACCCCCGACCGCGTTCCGCTCAGCTACCGCGAGTTGGTCCGACTGGTTGACGACCTGGCCGTGCAGTTGACGCGGGGCGGACTGCTGCCGGGCGATCGGGTCGCACTGCGCGCGGCCAGCAACGCCGAATTCGTCGTCGGCTTATTGGCGGCGTCGCGGGGGGAGTTGATCGTTGTCCCGTTGGACCCGGCCCTGCCCGCCAGCGAGCAGCGCGCCCGCAGCGAAGCGGCCGGCGCGCGGGTGGTGCTCGTCGATGGCGCCGCGACTGGTGACGGGCGTGAATCGATGCTGCCGTGCTGGCCGATCGCGGTGTCCGTCGGCCGCACCAGCGGCGCGCTGGAAGCCGACCTGTCAGTCCAGCTGGACACTTCCATGCCGCTCAACCCGGTGAATTCCACCCCAGACGGGCTCGGGCACGACGACGCCATGATCATGTTCACCGGCGGGACCACGGGTTTGCCGAAGATGGTCCCTTGGACGCACGCAAACATCGCCAGCTCAGTCCGGGCCATCATCGCCGAGTATGGGCTCGGCGTGCAGGATGCGACCGTCGCGGTGATGCCGCTCTACCACGGACACGGGCTGGTCGCCGCGTTGCTGTCGAGCCTGGCCTCCGGCGGTACCGTGTTGCTGCCCGCCCGCGGGCGATTCTCGGCGCACACATTCTGGGACGACATCGACGCCGTTCGGGCCACCTGGTACACGGCGGTGCCGACGATTCACCAGATCCTTCTGGAGCGCGCCGCCACCGACTCGCCGGCGAGACCACGAGCCGCACTGCGCTTCATCCGCAGTTGCAGCGCGCCGCTCACGCCCGAAACGGCGCAAGCGCTGCACGACGTGTTCTCGGCACCTGTGGTGTGCGCTTTCGGCATGACCGAGGCCACTCACCAGGTGACCACCACCGGCGTCGATAGCAACGAAAACCCCACTGCGACAACCGGTCTGGTGGGCCGATCAACTGGAGCCCAGATCCGGATCGTCGGGCCCGACGGCCAGCCGCTCCCCGCGGGTGCCGTCGGCGAGGTCTGGCTGCACGGCCCCACCGTGGTGCGCGGCTACCTAGGCGATCCGGCGATAACTTCAGCTAACTTCACCCAGGGATGGCTGCGCACCGGCGACCTGGGGTCGCTGTCGGCGGACGGCGACCTGACCATCCGCGGCCGGATCAAGGAACTCATAAACCGGGGTGGCGAGAAAATCTCGCCGGAGCGCGTCGAAGGCGTGCTGGCCAGCCACCCCGACGTGCTCGAGGTCGCCGTGTTCGGCGTCCCGGACAAGATGTACGGAGAGACAGTGGCGGCGGTGATCGTTCCCCGAGGGTCCGCTTCGCCGACCCCAGCGGAGCTTGCGGCGTTCTGCCGCGAGCGGCTGGCGGCCTTCGAGGTGCCGGCCCGCTTCCAGGCGGTGAGCGCCCTACCGCACACGGCGAAAGGCTCGCTCGACCGCCGCGCCGTTGCAGAACAGTTCGGCCGCGGAGCGTGACGCTATGCGGGCGCGGACAGCGCGACGTTTCCCCAAGCGGCGCGCGCACCCGAATCCCCGACGCGGTAGGTCTGGACCAGCGTGGCCACCGCGGCGACGATGACCAGCACCCCGACCACCGCGTGCAGCGCGAGTTTCACCGAACGTCCGCGTGCCTGGCGAATGTGGACGGCGGCTAGCAGGATCAGAGTGGCCACCAGGGCCGCCACCATGTAGATCAGGGTTTCGCCCAGTCCTTGGTGAACCCGGACCGGGGGTGACGCGCCGATCTTTCCCACCAACCACGCACCCGAGCTGGTGGTCAACGGGACCAAGATGAGCGTGCCCACCGACAGCAACAGCGCCAGCCAGATCAGTCGCCGTCGCGCCGCCGGCCATAGCACGCAGACGATCGCCAGGATCGCGGTCAGCGGGCCCAGGACGACGACGAAATGGTTGAGCAGGATGTGGGCGGGAAGTCCGTTAACTGTCGACATGGGTCGTGTGACTCATGCGCTGGACTTCACCTTGGCCGCCGCGGATTCCGGCATGGGTTCATATCTGACAAATGAACGGGTGAAGGATGCCGCCCCGTGCGCCAGCGAGCGCAAGTCGATTGCGTAGCGTGTCAGCTCGACTTGAGGGATCTCGGCTTTCACCACGGTACGTTCGTGGCCCGCGGTGTCGGTACCGAGCACCCGGCCGCGACGGCCCGACAGGTCGCCCATCACCGCGCCGACAAAATCGTCGGGTACCAGCACCGAGATCTCGTCGATCGGCTCGAGCAAGGTCACCTTGGTGGCGGCCGCCGCCTCACGCAATGCGAGCGCACCGGCCATTTGAAACGCGAAGTCCGATGAGTCGACGCTGTGCGCCTTGCCGTCGAACAACGTGACCCGGATGTCGACCATCGGGTAACCGGCCTGCACCCCCTTTTCCATCTGCGCGCGGACACCCTTCTCCACGCTCGGGATGAAATTCCGCGGCACCGCTCCACCGACCACCTTGTCGACGAACTCGAACCCGGAGCCCTCCGGCAGCGGCTCCACCTCGATGTCGCACACCGCGTACTGGCCGTGTCCGCCGGACTGTTTGACGTGGCGACCATGGCCTTTCGCTTTGCCGCTGACGGTTTCCCGCAGCGGTACCCGCAGCTCGATCGTGTCCACGGTGACTCCGTACCGGTTGGCCAGCGCGTCGAGTACGACGCCGGCATGGGCCTCGCCCATGCACCACAGCACGATCTGATGTGTCTCCTGATTCTGCTCGATCCGCAGCGTCGGGTCTTCGGCGGCCAACCGCCCCAAGCCGACCGACAGCTTGTCTTCATCGGTCTTGGCGTGCGCCTGAACTGCGACCGGCAGCAACGGCTCCGGCATCGTCCAGGGTCTCAGCACGAGGGGTTCGGACTTGTCCGAGAGCGTGTCGCCCGTTTCGGCCCGGCTCAGCTTGCCGATCGCGCAGATGTCGCCCGCCACCACCGCCGCCGCGGGGCGCTGCTGCTTGCCGAGCGGGAACGACAGGACTCCGATGCGTTCGTCTTCGTCATGGTCCGCATGCGTATTGCCAGCCCCGTTCGACCCACCGAAAAACGACGCAAGATGGCCCGACACATGAACCGTCGCGTCGGGCCTGATGGTCCCGGAGAACACCCGGACCAAGCTGACCCTGCCGACGTACGGGTCCGACGTCGTCTTCACCACCTCTGCCAGCAATGGCGCTTCGGCGTCACAGGCCAGCTCGGCATGCGTAGCGCCCTGCGGCGTAAAGACCTCCGGTAGTGGGTGTTCCATCGGAGACGGGAAGCCGCGGGTGGCTATCTCCAGTAGTTCCAGCGTGCCGACACCGGTGCCGCTACACACCGGGATCGCCGGGAAGAAAGAAGCCTGGGCGACGGCTCGCTCCAAGTCCTCGATCAGTACCGACTCGTCGATCTCCTCGCCGCCGAGGTAGCGCTCCATCAGGGACTCGTCCTCGGACTCCTCGATGATTCCCTCGATCAGCGTGCCCCGCGCTTCCTCGATCCGGTCGGCGTCGGACGGGTCCGCCGGTTGCATCGTCCGCTTGCCGCCGTCGTACTTGTAATAAGTCTGCGACAAGAGCCCGATCAGGCCTGCGCAGGTTGGTAGGCCATTTGGCAGATAAAGTGGTAAAACCTTGTCCCCGAACGCATCTTGCGCCGCGGCCAGCGCCTCTTGGTAGTTCGCCCTGGCGTGGTCGAGCTTGGTGATCACCACGGCGCGAGGCATGCCGACCTGGCTGCATTCCTGCCAGAGGGACTTGGTCGGCTCGTCGACACCCTCATTTGCCGCGATTACGAACAGCGCGCAATCCGCGGCTCGCAGCCCGGCCCGCAACTCGCCCACGAAGTCGGCGTATCCGGGTGTGTCGATGAGGTTGACCTTGATGCCGTCGTGCGACAGGGACGCCACGGCAACACCAACCGACCGCTGTTGCCGGATCTCCGCCTCGTCGAAGTCGCAGACCGTGGTGCCCTCCACCACCGAGCCGGGCCGGGACAACACTCCGCCAGCGACCAGCAGGGCCTCGACCAGGGTGGTTTTACCGCCGCCCGACGGCCCCACCAAAGCCACATTGCGAACGGCGCCCGGACCGTCCGCTGTGGGAGCGACTCCCGCGCCCTGGGAACCATTCGCTCTGTCGGCCATGACTTTCCTCCAGTTCTCCCGGGTCGCATGACCCCGCGAGCGGTGAGGACACCCGGCATGCGCAGGCGTGCTCGCCCGCTTGCGGGTGTGTCCTAGCCCACAGGACGCCCGTAAGCAACTTTTCCCCCAACGGCCGCCCAACACAAGGCCACTTGTTTGACAACGAGTGAGTGCGGTTGAGCCGGGCAGTTCGGGCGCCTGTGCGGTTGAGCCGGGCAGTTCGGGCGCCTGTGCGGTTGAGCCGGGCGCTTCGGGCGCCTGTGCGGTTGAGCCGGGCGCTTCGGGCGCCTGTGCGGTTGAGCCGGGCGCT
>DATMMZ010000370.1:0-5274 GCA_035569455.1 Mycobacterium sp.
CGAATGGTCAGCGTGGCCCTCGGCGGCGCGACGACCAGCGGATCATCCAACCTCGGTGCGATCAACCCGGCCGTCAACCGGCCAGACGGCACAGACGCCGACTACTTCGCCGGAAACTCTTTCTTCCTGGGGGCGACCGGGACGGGGGCGCCTGTGGCGACGATACACCACACCGGCGGGCTGCTGGGGTTGCTCTCGGGAAGAGTGCACGGACAGGTCTTCGTCTCGATCGTTACGTATCAGCTGGACCGTCCCAACTCGAATCGCGAATTGCGGCAGCATATTTCGAGCGTTCTGAGTGACTTCGCGCTCACCGCCACGATCGGCTGGCCATGCCCTCAGCCAGTGACTGGGGCCCGATAAACATCAGTAGACGCACGGGTAGCACAATGCGCAAAACCGCGAAATCGGCGCTAATTCCGACTATCGCTTACAAGCGCGACACGGGTGGATGCGGCGCCGTAAATTCGACCTCGACCAACTAACGCGCTATGCGTCCGTGAGTCGCGCACTTCGCCGAGGAGCGGGGGAGCACGTCTTTGCTGCCGCCCCTGGCTACCCACGCCTGACACACCAATGAAGGGTCTCACCATGTCCAAAAACTCTGCCGCTCCCCAGACCTCGAGGCGCATCGGTGCGTTTTCGGTGTTGGGTCGCTTCGTCGTGCGTGCGCCCTGGCTCATCATCGCCGCCTGGATCGCAGTGGTCGCCGTGCTGGCCGTGGCCTTCCCCCCACTGACGAAGGTGGCCGAAAGCCATCCACTACAGCCGCTGCCGCCCAAAGCCATGGCGGCGGCCGAGCAGATGGCCAAGGATTTCGGTGAATCCGCCCAGAATGTCCTGATTGTCGTACTCACCGACAATCAGGGTCTGCAACCTGCTGATGAGGACGCCTACCGCAAGCTCGCCGATACGTTACGCAGCAAGACCAACGATGTGGCGGGCGTGCAGGACATCGCTACCACACCCGCACTGCGTCCATTGATGGTCAGCGCAGACAACAAGGCGTTTTATTTGGCGGTGGCCCTGCGGGCACCTATCGGCTCCCCTGAGTCCTCGCAGGCCTACCAACGGATCACAGAAATCGCCAAACGCTCCACCGCGGGCTCCTCGCTGACCGCGGAGGTGACGGGACAGGCTGCCATGGCCGGCGACCTGTCGATCGTCGCCGCCCGCGATATGCACATGATCGAGATGGTCACCGCATTGTTCGTGCTGATCATCCTGCTGGTGGTCTACCGGCGACCCGTGACCGTGTTGGTGCTGTTGATCACCATCGGAATTTCGGTCGCGTCGGCCCAGGGCGTGGTGTCCGGGCTGGCCCAACTCGGACTCGGGATGTCCGCACTGACGATCGTGTTGATGACGGCGATGATAGTCGGTGCCGGCACCGACTATGCCGTCTTCTTGATCAGCCGCTACCACGAGTACATCCGGTCCGGCATGGACTCCGACCTGGCTGTACAAAAAGCACTGGGCTCCATCGGCGAGGTCATCGCCGCGTCGGCAGCGACCGTTGCCGTCACCTTTCTCGGCATGGTCTTCACCCGCATGCCCGCATTCACGAGTATCGGCCCGGCGCTTGCGGTTTCGATCGTGATCGCGTTTCTTGCCGCTGTCACGCTGCTGCCCGCCATACTGGTGCTCGCCGGTCGACGCGGATGGGTGAGGCCACGACCGGCGCTCACCGGCCGCCTGTGGCAGCGGTCTGCCGTTCAGCTGGTTCGCCGGCCCAAAGCGCATCTGCTGGTTAGTCTGTCGGTGTTGATCGCGCTGGCCGGCTGCGCGGTCTTCCTCGAGCCCACCTACAACGACCGTCTGCAGTTGCCGCAATCGGCGCCAGGTAACGTCGGCTTTTCGACGATGGCAAGCCACTTCTCGACGAGCACGCTACTGCCGCAATACATCTACGTCCGCTCGCCGAACGACCTGCGGACGTCACGGGGCCTCGCCGACCTGGACCAGATGGCGCAACGGGTATCTCAGCTGCCTAATATCGTTGCGGTGCGCGGCATCACGCGGCCTACCGGCCAGCCGCTCGATCAGACCAAGCTCAGCTTTCAAGCCGGAGAGGTCGGCTCCAAGCTCGGAGACGCCTCGACACAGATCAGCGACAGAACCGGCGACCTCGACGCGCTGACCAATGGCGCTGACCAATTGGCGGCAGCGCTCGCCCAGGTTCGCGACCAACTCCGTGGCGCCGCCGGGCCTATGATTCAGTTCACCGCAACGCTGAACCAGGTGCAGCAGCAGCTCGGCGGGGCGGCCAACCTCCTGGACAACGTGCGCGGGCTCGCGAACGGGTCCGCTTCGACACTCGCCAACGGTGCCGCCGGCGCAGGGGCCTCGATGCTCAATGTGCTGAACAACATTCCGCTATGCAACGTCGACCAGGCATGCGGCGCCGCGCGTGCCCAGCTCGAACAGCTCGTCCAGGGACGGAACAACGGTGCGCTACCAGGCCTGCAAGCGGCAGTACAGGGTCTGACCACGCAATTGGCAACGGCATCTAACAGTCTGCGGGCCGCAGGTGGCAACGCCGCCGGCATGTCGCAAAAGATTGCGCAAATGCAGGCGGCTGCCGACCAGCTGGCCGACGGCAGCCGGCGGCTGGCCGACGGCGTACGGACACTTGTCGACCAGGTCAAGCAGATGGGCCTGGGCATGAACCAGGCGGCCCAGCTGCTGTTGTCGATGAAGCGTGACGCCACGCAACCCTCCATGGCGGGCATGTACATCCCGCCCCAGGTGCTCACGTCAGACGACTTCAAGAACGCCGCGAAGATGTTCTTCTCGCCCGACGGGCATTCGGTGCGCTACGTCGTGGAGACGAAATTCGACCCGTTCAGCGCAGCCGCGATGGATCAGGTGGCATCGATTCTCGACACGGCGCGGAGCGCGCAGCCGAACACCTCGCTTTCGGATGCGTCGATATCGATTGTCGGTACCACTGCGATGTACAGCGCGATGCGCAGCTACTCCTACGACGACATTCGGCTGATCGTCATCATGACACTTCTCGTCGTCTTCTTCATCCTCATCCTCCTGCTCCGGGCGATCGTGGCTCCGCTGTACCTCATTGCCTCCGTGGTGATCTCGTTTATGTCGGCGGTGGGCGTAGGAGTCATCTTCTTCCAGTTCGTGCTCGGACAGCCGATCTATTGGACTGTGCCCGCAACCGCATTCATCGTGCTGGTCGCCGTCGGGGCGGACTACAACCTGCTGTTGATCACGAGAATTCGTGAAGAGTCACGCTTGGGTATCCGCTCCGGCATCATTCGTGCAGTCCGTTCGACGGGTGGTGTCATCACCTCGGCCGGCATCATCTTCGCCGCCTCCATGTTCGGGTTGTTGTTCGGCAGCCTCTCGAACATGGTGCAGACCGGGTTCATCATCGGCATGGGCTTGTTGATCGACACCTTCGTGGTTCGCACAGTCACGGTGCCGGCCCTGGCGGCGCTGATCGGTCGGGCGAACTGGTGGCCCTCCAAGAAAACTCACGTCACCCGAGCCGTTTACACCACTGACGCCACCGACACCGAAGTGGCGCCGAGCGCCGCCGAAGCCCCAGTGCAGGCGGTGGCCGAGGGCATTGACGGCGACTTCTCTCATCGGTTGGTTCCCAACAACATTCGCCGTTCCGCGGCTCGTCAGCGGCGGGCACTCAGTCAGCACGGTAAGCGAGCACGTCGCTTGTCGGTCGCCGGCACGAGGCGAGCCGGTGCCGATTAGCGCGAGGGACGGGTCGGCCTTTTGTCGGTCGCCGCGAATTCTTGCTCGGGTCGTCCGGTCGTGCCGTAACGCAGCCCGACGGTGACGTCACGGGTGGTGGCCAACGACGCCAGATACCGTTGGGCGGTTGCCCTTGATATCCCGATCGCCGCGGAGACCTCCGCCGCCGACATCGGCTGCTCCGATGTTCGCAAGGCCGCCAACACAAGCTGTTTGGTGGAGGATGCCGCGATTGTCGGGGGCGCGGGGGCGGCGATTCTGGGGCGCAGCGCATCCAGTGCCGCATCCACGTCGCCGGCGCTGAGATTGGCGCGGGCCAGGATTTTGCGGTAGCGAGCGTAGCCGGCGAGGCGGGCGGCGAGCTCGGTGGTCGCGAACGGCTTGACCAGGTAGCTGAGCGCCCCGGCGGCCATGGCAGCGCGGATCGTTACCGCCTCGGTTGCCGCCGTCAGCACCAAGCTGTCGCCCTGTAGTTCACGGACGAAGTCGATGCCGGACCCGTCCGGCAGGTAGACGTCGACCAGGGCAAGGTCGACAGCATCGGCCTTCCGCGCGGCCTCGAGGGTGTTCGCGGTGGCTGTCACAGTGAAGCCCGGAAACGTGTTGACGACCTCGGCGTGCATATTGGCGACGCGGAAGTCGTCATCGACCACCAGCACCGTCAGGTCTACATCACTCATGGCGCATCCTCTTCCACCAAAGCCGGCAGCTCTTCCATCACGCCTGGCAGCCAGCCGATGAACTCCGCGCCAGTCAGCCGAAGCTCCCGATCGGGATCGCCTGGACTCGCCAGCCAGAGATCGCCGCCTAGGGCGCGGCTGATCTGGCGTGACAACGCGAGCCCGATACCCCGGCCGCCGGGTATCCCGGAGTCCGGCTTTGTCGTCCTGCCCTCGGTGAATAGATCCTCGACGAAGTCGGGTGCGACGCCGTCGCCGCTGTCAGCCACTATGACATGCAGCGTCGAACCTTCTTGCAACAGTTCGATTTCCACCTCTTTGATATGGTTGCCCCCCAACCGGGCGGCGTCGACGGCGTTGTCGAGCAAGTTTCCCACCACGGTGGTGACGTCGACGGGTATTAAGAGTCGGCCAGATATCCAAGTGTTCTCACCGATCTTCAGCGTCACCCCCGCTTCGCGGGCGGCCGCGGCCTTGGCCGCGAGGAATGCCTGGAGGTACGGATCGCGGATGGCGTCGATACCGGGTAGCGCGGATCCCAGCGGGCCCGACCCGAGGAGCTCTTCAAGATACTCCAATCCCTCGTCGACGTGACCGCCGTGCAACAGCCCGTTCAGCAGGTGCAGACGGTTGGCGAACTCGTGGCGCTGGGCGCGCAGCACCGTGCTCATCACCTGCACCGCGTCGAGTTGGCGGGTCAGTGACTCGACATCGGTTCGGTCCCGCACCACCAAAACGGTTCCCAGCTCACGTCCTTCGCGCAAAACCGGTCGCGCCGAAACCACAACGATGCGTTCCCCGACCGTGGCCAACGTGGGCGTCGAATCGGCCGCTTTGAACACGTCGAGCACACGCGGGGTCA
>DATMMZ010000371.1:0-23064 GCA_035569455.1 Mycobacterium sp.
CTGTGTCGAGCAGTACCGAAACCGACAGTTCACCCGCATCGATCACTGATGCCCTCGGCGAGGTTCAAGAGCCGACGGTCAGACCGACTTTCTGGAATTCCTTGAGGTCGCAATAACCGGCCTTTGCCATCGATCGGCGCAGGCCGCCGACCAGATTGAGGCTGCCGAACGGATCGTCCGACGGCCCGTTCAGGACCTGTCGCATCGGCGGTCGCTCCCCCACGGCGATCTGCAGCAACGCGCCGCGCGGCAACGACGGGTGCGCTGCGGCGGTAGGCCAGAACCATCCATCGCCGAGCGCCTCGGCGCATTCGGCCAGCGGCGTGCCCAGCACCACCGCGTCGGCACCGCAGGCGATGGCTTTGGCCAGCTCGCCGGAGGTGTGGATGTCGCCATCGGCCAGCACATGCACGTAGCGGCCGCCGGTCTCGTCGAGGTATTCGCGCCGTGCGGCGGCGGCGTCGGCGATCGCGGTGGCCATCGGCACGCTGATGCCCAACACCTCGTCGGTGGTGGTCACCCCTCTGGTGGAGCCGTATCCGACGATGACGCCGGCGGCGCCGGTACGCATCAGGTGCAGCGCGGTGCGGTGGTCGAGGACCCCGCCGGCAACCACGGGAACGTCGAGCTCAGCGATAAAGGTCTTCAGGTTGAGCGGTTCACCATTGCTGGCCACGCGCTCGGCGGAAACGATCGTGCCGTGGATGACGAGCAGGTCGATTCCGGCGGCAAGCAGCACCGGTGTCAACGCCTGGGCATTTTGCGGGCTGACCCGCACCGCGGTGATCACTCCGGCCTCGCGGATGCGGGCAACCGCGGCGCCAAGCAGGTCCGGATTCAGCGGCGCCGCATGCAGCTCCTGCAGCAGCCGGATCGCCGCCGAGGGTTCGGGCTCCTTTTCGGCGGCCTCGACAAGCTGCGCGATCTTCGCCTCGACATCGGCATGCCGACCGATCAGCCCCTCGCCGTTAAGCACGCCCAGCCCGCCGAGCCGGCCCAGCTCGATGGCGAACTCCGGCGAAACCAGAGCATCAGTCGGGTGTGCCACCACCGGGATCTCGAACCGGTAGGCGTCCAGCTGCCACGCTGTTGACACGTCCTGCGAAGAGCGGGTGCGGCGCGACGGCACGATGCTGATCTCGCTGAGTTCGTAGGTGCGCCGAGCAGCGCGGCCCATCCCGATCTCGACCATGGCCAGTTCGCTGTTCACCGCGCGTAGTAGTTGGGCGCTTCGATGGTCATGGCGACGTCGTGCGGGTGGCTCTCTTTGAGCCCGGCAGGCGTGATCCGGACGAACTGCGCCTGCTGAAGCACCTCGATGGTCGGCGAGCCGGTATAGCCCATCGCCGCGCGCAGACCGCCGGTCAGCTGGTGAATCACCGACGACAGCGGGCCGCGGAACGGCACCCTGCCCTCGATCCCCTCGGGTACCAACTTGTCCTCGGAGAGCGCGTCGTCGGCGAAGTAGCGGTCCTTGGAATACGACTTGCCCCCGCCCCGGCCCTGCATCGCGCCCAGCGACCCCATGCCGCGATAGCTCTTGAACTGCTTGCCGTTGACGAAAATCAGCTCACCGGGCGCCTCGGCGGTGCCGGCCAGCAACGAGCCCAGCATGGCCGTCGACGCGCCCGCGGCCAGCGCCTTGGCGATGTCGCCGGAGTACTGCAGCCCCCCGTCGGCGATCACCGGCACGCCCGCCGGTGCGCACGCCGCGACGGCCTCCAGGATCGCCGTGATCTGTGGCGCGCCTACGCCGGCCACAACGCGGGTCGTGCAGATCGACCCTGGCCCGACGCCGACCTTCACCGCGTCGGCACCGGCGTCTACCAGGGCCGCGGCCGCAGACCTGGTAGCGACATTGCCGCCGATCACCTCGACCCGGTCGCCGACCTCGGCCTTGAGCTTGCCGACCATGTCGAGCACCAGCCGGTTGTGCGCGTGCGCAGTGTCGACGATTAGCACGTCGGCCCCGGCGTCGACCAGCATCATCGCGCGGACCCACGCATCGCCGCCCACACCGACGGCGGCGCCCACCAGCAGGCGGCCGTCGCAGTCCTTGGTGGCCAGCGGGTGTTGTTCGGTCTTGACGAAGTCTTTCACGGTGATCAGCCCGGTCAGTCGGCCGTGACCGTCGACGACGGGCAACTTTTCGATCTTGTTGCGGCGCAACAGGCCCAGCGCCGCGTCGGCGCTGACACCCTCCCGAGCGGTGATCAGCGGAGCCTTGGTCATCACCTCGGCGACCTGCTTGGTCTCGTCGACCTCGAACCGCAAATCGCGGTTGGTGATGATGCCGACCAGCGCGCCGGAGTCGTCGACCACCGGCAGCCCGGAGATCCGGAACCGGGCGCACAGCGCTTCGACCTGGGCCAAGGTGTTGTCCGGCCGGCAGGTGACGGGGTCGGTGACCATGCCGGCCTCGGACCGCTTCACCATCTCGACCTGACCGGCCTGCTCGGCAACGGGCAGGTTGCGGTGCAACACACCCATGCCGCCCGCCCGGGCCATCGCGATGGCCATCCGCGACTCCGTGACGGTGTCCATCGCCGAGCTGACCAACGGCACCTTGAGCCTGATCTTCTTGGTGAGCTGGCTAGAGGTGTCGGCGGCGGCGGGCACCACATCAGAAGCCGCCGGCAGCAGCAACACGTCGTCGAACGTCAGCCCAAGCATCGCCACCTTGTGCGGGTTGTCGCCCCCGGTCAACACCGGGTCATCCGCCAGGCCGCCGACGCGCACGTACGGACTGGCGACCAGGTCGGAGCTGTCTTCTAGGTTCGACATGCCACGAGACATCGGCGGGGCCCTCCGTACGCATGCTTGGAGTGAGAAACCCATCCTATCGGCTCTCTTCCCTCCGGTGACGACGCGCGCCGAGACGGCGCGAGGAGAAGCCGGACAATCGGATACCGTCCCGGCTTCGCTTGTTCGGGCGTGGCGCCCTGCTGGCGTTATCGCTCCCCCCCTGCGTAGGCTAGTGGCGTGCGCGACCACCTCCCGCCGGGTTTGCCGCCCGATCCGTTTGCCGACGACCCCTGCGACCCGTCGGCGGCGCTGGACGCCGTCGAGCCAGGTCAACCCCTTGATCAGCAAGAGCGGGTGGCAGTCGAGGCCGACCTGGCCGATCTGGCCGTTTACGAATCTCTGTTGGCGCACAAGGGAATTCGCGGACTTGTGGTGTGTTGCGACGAGTGTCAGCAAGACCACTATCACGACTGGGACATGTTGCGGGCCAACCTGCTGCAGCTGCTGATAGACGGCACAGTCCGCCCGCACGAGCCAGCCTACGATCCCGAGCCCGACGCATACGTCACGTGGGATTACTGCCGGGGATATGCCGACGCGTCGCTCAATGAAGCGACGTCAGACGCCGAGGGGTATCACCGGCGCCACTGACGCCCGCGTCTAGGGCCCCGTGCTCGGCGCCACCGACGGGTCAGTAGAGGTCTGGCCATGATGGTGGTGCCGTCCCGCTGGCGGAGCTGAGGACGAGCTCGGAGTGGTCGTGCCGGCTACCGGCGGAGGCGATGCCGCCGGGGCGCTTGGCGGCTTCGTTTGGGCAGACGGGAAAACCCCTGGCGGCGAGCTGGGCGGCAGTGTCGCGTTCGGGTCTCGGGACTCCACCCTGGTGTTCAGCAGATTCACCTGGTCCATCAGGTCTTGCCGGCGGTTCCCGTCGTCCATTGACTCCACGGTGCTACTCACCTCGGCGAGCTGATTCTGCGCCTGAACCCATTGGCCTTGGTCGATCATTTGCTGAACCTTCGCCAGATCGGCCTTGGCCGACAACGTGATCTGATCTTCGTTGACCCGCCGTTCGTCAAAGAACATCGCGTGCAGCCCGTACAGCGCGTCTCCGGGACGGGCCTCGGCGACTACCGCACCCAACCCACTTAGCGCCAACAGTGACGCGGCAACCGATCCGATTGCCGCCACGCCGCGGCGAGCGCGCCTGCGGTCGGCTATTCCGGTGCGGAGGGCTTCGACGGCCTCTTCCGGCGAGACCAGTGCACTGGCAGGTGGCCACCGCAGGTCGTCGCGCCAGTCCCCCAATAGGATGGCCAGCGCAGAGATGTTGGGGTCGGGGGGATCCTCGAGATCAACCTGCTGGCGTTCGGCGAGCGCGTCGAGGAGCAGATCGGTGCGGGCCAGCTCGTCCAGACCCGGCTGATCGCCGAGGCCATAACCAAATTCAGGCATAGTCACCTGCCGCGACAATTTCGTCCTTGAGCCGTTGAAGTGCGCGGTGCTGGGCCACCCGGACCGCGCCCGTGGTGCTGCCGACGGCGGTGGCGGTCTCTTCGGCGCTGAGGCCGACGACAACGCGCAGGATGAGGATCTCACGTTGCTTGGCGGGCAAGATCTCGAGCAATTCGTTCATCCGGGTGACCGAATCAGCCTCGATCGCCAATTGTTCCGGGCCGGCGTCGGCCGATCGGCGCTCGGGAACCGATTCGGCCGGATAGGCAAGGTCACGGCCGGCGGCACGATGGGCATCAGCTACCTTGTGGGCCGCGATGCCATACAGAAAGGCCAGGAATGGACGTCCCCGGTCCCGATAGCGCGGCAGCGCGGTTATAGCCGCCAAGCAAACCTCCTGTGCCACATCGTCAGCCGACAGGCCACTCCGCTCCATGGTGCCGACCCGCGCGCGGCAATATCGCACGACGATCGGGCGGATGGTCTCCAGCACTTCCCGAAGCGCATTCCGATCTCCTGCCACGGCTTCCGCAACCACAGCGTCGAGACGTTCCCCTTGAATTGTCATCAACGGTGGTCTCTCCAACGTCACGGTCAGGACACATCCCGGGCTAACACACAGCTAGACAATAACGGCCAGACCGCATTTCAAGCGGTATGCCAGGTTCCACCGGCGCGCCGCACCTGGCCTGCGCAAATATCCCGAATTTCGGTTAGTTCGCGCACCTGTTGTTCCGGAACCGTGACGCTTCCGATATCGATCAGCAAGCAAGCCAGCGCCCAGCGAAGTGGCGTCAGTCCGAATCGGCCGGCAGCCTCCAGCGCCGTCTCGGCGACAGCGCGTGCTCGCTCCGTGACGCCGGCGCTGCACAGCGCGGCGGCCAGCACCACATCGCTTTTGACCCGGTGTCGCGCCGACGCAACCACCATTTGCTGGGCCAGCTCGACTGCTTCCTCGCCATGGCGGACGGCGATTGCCCCTTCGCCGGCGGCCATCGCCAACTCGGCGGCCACCCACCGCCGGCGCACCGCCAGCCGGTCCGCAACATGAGCAGGCAACTGGGCCGCCAACGCCGCGTCCGCGCGCGTCAACAAGGTCGTCGCAGCAGCGAAGCGCCCGACGCCGAGCGCATCGGCCGCCAGTCCGATCAGCGCGTCAGCGCGCGCCTCGGGATCAGTGCCGGCCAGCGCCAGCGCACGACCGTCCCAACCTCGGGCCAGCGTGTGCCAACCCAGCTGACGCAGCAACGATCCCTGCGTGCTGTGCGCCAGCGAGACCAACCGCCGGTCGGCTTGTCGATCCGCGCGGCTACGTCGCAGCGCCGCCAGGTCGCCATAGGCGCTGCCGTAGCGACCCTGCCCGCCGGACGCGACGGCCCGCAGCCACAGCTGGCGCGGTGTGATCGCCGTGGGCAGCGGCCAACGGCCGGGCTCGTTTCCGAAGGCGGCCGCGGCCAACGCTCGTTCAATCATCGAAGTGTGACGAGTTTCAATCACGTTGATAGTGGGCGTCATTAGTAAAAAGTGTGTGGTCTGTGTGTTACCGAAACATTACCCAGGCCGATGTGCCTTAATTGCGACAACCTGCTTAAACCCGCCTGACCTGGGAGATCCCGGCACAGACCGGCGACCCGTTAGCACGTCTAGGGTTCCGGAAATGCGTCACAGATGAACGGAGAGTTAATTCTCTTGCAACGCTTAGACATTCACCCGGAGAGCGTGGCTATTGACTGTATTTCGGAAGCCCCCCTACCGTCTAACCTTGACGGGTAGTCATCGGTGACGCCACCCCCATTTAAGTTGCGCACTCGCTCAGTCGCGAACCCGACCTCCACTTGGGCGTGCAGTGCAGAGAGGGAGTAAGCCATGCCACAGCCGGAGCAGCTACCTGGACCCAATGCCGACATCTGGAACTGGCAATTGCAGGGCCTGTGCCGCGGCGTCGATTCGTCGATGTTCTTCCATCCCGACGGCGAGCGCGGCCGTGCCCGCATGCAGCGCGAACAGCGCGCCAAGGAGATGTGCCGGCGGTGCCCGGTGATCGAGGAGTGCCGTTCCCACGCCCTGGGGGTCGGTGAGCCCTACGGCGTTTGGGGTGGCCTGTCCGAATCAGAGCGCGACATGCTGCTCAAGGGCGACATAGGCCGCACACGCGGTATCCGCCGCAGTGCCTGATTAGCCTCACTCCTCGCCGTTCCGGCCACGTCGTCACTCGGCCGCGCTCGGCCGGCAATGTGATGCCGTCCGGCGGGAACCCAGCCGACGCCCAATAGCCCAATAGCCTGGTGGCGCCCAACGGTGCCACGATGGCAGTCGGCAACGCGAAGACGCGGACGATCCGATCCGGCGTGCGTTGAACCGCCAAGGAGAGTGGCATGACGACACACGAGACTGGCCATGACGCGGCGTCGTCCGAAGGCACGGTGACCGTCACGGAGACAGGTTCCGGGACGTATACGCAACAGATCACCGCCGGGCACCATCGACTCGCCGCCGACGAGCCACGGCCGATCGGCGACGACGCAGGGCCGACACCCTACGATTTGCTACTGGCCGCGCTCGGGGCATGCACCTCCATGACGGTGCGGATGTACGCCAACCGCAAGGGCTGGCCACTCGAGCGAGTTCGAGTGACGTTGCGGCACTCGCGCATTCACGCGGAAGACTGCGCCGACTGCGAAACCAGCAGCGGGTGGGTCGATCACATTGATCGAGACGTTGAGTTGGCCGGCGACCTCGACGACATCCAACGGCAACGGTTGCTGCACATCGCCGAACGGTGCCCTGTACATCAGACCCTGACTTCGGAGGTCCACGTCACCACATCCTTGCGCTGACAGCGGGTCAAGCGCGCTCGCTCAAAGACCAGCGCAGCCCAGGAAAGGACGAGCGTCGCCTCGAATTGGTAAGGGGGCGAACGCAAAGCCGAATGTCGAGGAGACCGGATGGCGCCGAAAGTTGGATATTTGCTCCCGACGCGCGAAAGCGTGATGCAGGGCAGACCCGCCGCCGGACCGCTGCTGAAATTGGCCGAACAGGCGGAGGAGCTCGGTTACGATTCGATTTGGATCGGCGATTCGCTGCTCGACCGACCGCGACATGAACCGCTCGTGATGCTGGCCGGGGTCGCTGCACGGACGAAACGAGTGTTACTTGGCACTGGCGTCCTACTGCCAGCACTTCGCAACCCTGTACAACTGGCGCATCAAGTCGCAACCCTTGATCAGATCAGCGAAGGGCGGATTATCCTCGGCATTGGCATCAGCCCGGATCACCCTGGCAGCCAGGCCGAATTCGCCGCAGTCGGTGCGCCTTTCGAAAAGCGGGTCGGGCGGGTGCTCGAATCCATGCGGCTATGCCGTGCGCTCTGGACCGGAGAGCCGGTCACGTGGGACGGGCGCTGGCGGCTTGAGAACGCGGTGATCGGCCCGGTCCCGCACCGCAAAGGCGGCCCACCAATCTGGATGGGCGGCGATTCGCCGGGCGCGATGCAGCGTGCCGCACGCTATTTCGACGGCTGGTTCCCGATATCGGCGTCGCCTGAACTCTTCGGTCGGCAGTGGCGGGAGGTTCTCGCTATGAGGCGCGAGGCGGGCCGCGCCTTGGCTGCGTTCGACGGCACGATGTACGTGACCGTTTGCATCGACGACGACGTTGCGCGGGCCGAAGCGCGCATCGGCCAGTTTTTGGAGTCGTACTATCCCGGCCGCGGCGAGATGATGAAGAAGTACCAGCGGTGGTTCGCCGGTCCGGGCGCCGCCGTTGCGGACGGGCTCGTGGGATACGCCGACGCCGGGCTGACCCATTTTGTGATCCGCTTCGTTGGCGACCACGAACGCCAGCTGGAGGCGCTCGCCGGCATCCGCGTGCAGGTGGGTTGGTAGGCGTGAATCAATGACGCCGCGGGGCAATTCAGAGTCGAGAACAGCACGAACTCGGTCCGCATTGCTCCGCGAAGTTTGGGTCCCTCCCTAGACTGCGTCCACGCTCAGCACCTCGTCGTCAGCGAAGCAGGTCATCCGCAACCGGCGCCTGGACAGCAGTGCCTCCATCTCTTCGCCTGACACGGGGGGCGAGAACAGGAAACCCTGCGCCCGGTGACATCCAAGCTGTATCAAAGTCATTGCGGCAGCTGGCGTTTCAACGCCTTCAGCGACCAATTGCAGGCCGAAGGCCTCAGCGAGTACGAGGATGGAGCGAACGATGGCCAGATCGCTGGAGTTGGTGTCCAGGTCACGGACGAACCCGGCGTCGATCTTGAGCGTGTCGACCGGAAGCTCTTTCAGGTGCGAGAGGACGGCGTAGCCGGTGCCGAAGTCGTCGATGGCGATCTGCACCCCCACCTCCTTCAACTTCGCAAGGGTTCTGCGAGTGGTTTCGATGTCGCGAACCACAGCACGCTCAGTGATCTCCAGGCACACCGAGTCGGCGTTGATGCCGAACTCGTCGATGGTGTCCGCCACAGTGCGGACAAAATCGGGGATGAGCAATTGACGAGGCGAGACATTGATGCGCAATGTGACGTCTCGCCCTAAGCCATGCGATCGCCACCGGCTGAATTCGGCGCAGGCGCTTCGCATCACCCATCGGCCCAACTCTCCGGCGAGGTTGGTCGATTCGGCTACGCCGATGAACGAATCCGGTAACAGCAGCCCGCGCGTCGGGTGCCGCCAACGGACCAGCGCCTCGGCCCCCAGGATCACGCCGGTCAGCAAGTCGACTTCTGGCAGGTAATGCAGCAGCAGGGCGTCGCTGTCGATGCCTGCTTGCAGATGGAGCTCGATATCGTTGCGGAAGACGACATTGCGGGAGATGTCATCGGTGCACACTGCAACCTGGTTGCCGCCCGCGCGCTTGGCCGTCAGGGCGGCCTCATCGGCGCGACGGAGCAGATCCGCGAAGTCGTCGCGGCCCGGCCTGCCCGCCGCCATCCCGATGCTGACGGAGGGGCTGATCACATCGTCACCGATCTTCAGGGAAGCGCGCAACGTCGTCTGAAGCCGGTGCGCGAGCGATTCCGCGGTCTCAGTCAGCATCGCCCGGTCCGGAATGACGAGGAACTCGTCCCCGCCGATCCGACCGATCGTGCCCAGCCCTCGCATGCTCTCCTGAAGCCGTTCGGCGAATACCCGGAGGTAAAAATCGCCGGCGGCGTGCCCGAAGTAATCGTTGATCGACTTCAGTCGGTCGAGGTCGAAATACAAGACCGCGACGGGTCCGGGGCGTCCCGCCGTGAGTCTGGCGGAAAGGTGCGCAATAAGCGATCGACGATTGTGCAGACCGGTCAAATCGTCACGCTCAGCCAGGTAGCGAAGCCTTTCTTCGGCGGCGATGCGGGCCTGCAGCTGTGCAAACAAAGAGGCGACCGCCCCTAGCGTGCCAACCTCATCCCGCTTCCACTTCCTGCCCCGAAAGTTAACGAAGCCAAGCACACCGGTTGTCACCGCCTTTGAAACCAGCGGCGCAGCGGCCACCGAGGGCGTCGCGACGCGGCGCCTTCCGGTGATCTCGCGTTGGAAAGCCTTGTATGCATAGTTTGTCGAGGCCGGGGGCCGAATCACAACGGGTTTGGTGGGCTGAATCACCAGCGGTTCCTTGCCATACGCGCAGGGGGCGAAGACATCGTCGGCGCTAGTGAACTCGACAATCGGCAGGGGATCCGGGTGCGGACGGCTGGGTCGCGGTGGCCATTCTGCGATCAACTTCGAGGTCCCGATGGTTTGGTCGTTGTGGCGTAGGAAGCCGGTCTCCGCGTCGAACAAGTCGACGAGCCTCGCCAGTACCTGTTCGCTCACAGTGGTAGCGGTGAACGCATTAGCCTCCATCAGCTGGGCGGCAACGGAGGTGACGAACCTTAGGCCGCGCGGCACGGTTCCCCGATTGCCGCGATACGGACGATCTCAACCGATTCAAGCACGTCATCAGGCAATTCGGCCCATACCGGTCCGGTCTTGTGCGGTGTCTCGGTCATCGTTGGACTCCTCAAACATCCAGGTGGTTACCGTTGTTCGCGGGACGCGGAGACCAACCTTTTTACGCGGGTGACTAACGCGAGTCTCAACTATGTGACCATCGCCACGCCGGCACGAGTGACTATAGTCCCTTCATCGCGCGATCGCTTGGCCCCTTCGGCGTGCGCTTGTCGTGAAACTCAAGTTTTGGCAGCAACATTTGAGAATTTTGGCAGCAACATTTGAGAAACTGAGAACATTAATTCTGAGACTGCTTGGACTTTGATAAACGACCGACAGGGGTACTGAACGACCACCCGTCATGGCATCGCCTCGGCCCACCCGATATGCCCTCGAAGCCAGGGTTGGCCGATCTCGTCGCCGCGAGCCCTAGCCACCAAAACTTGGCCGCTGTGCCGCGCTGCAACAACGATTCAACGTGAAGGGAAACGGCTGCTCCACGTAAAAGTCTTTCCCCGGTTGCGAATTCATCATCGGTGGCATGCGGAGCAGCGCCCGGCGCGGTCAGCCGGCGTGCACCAGGTCGACGGCGGCCTTCTCGATCGTAGGCTCGTCCAGCAGCACCGCGTCGGCCGCTGGGCCGAGCGGCACGAAACTGTCCGCGCTGGTCACCACTGAAATACTGCCCCGGTAACCCTTGTCGACGAGCGCAGTGACGATGCCCTCGGCGACCCCTGCCGTGCGCCTGGTCTCATCCACGATCAGCACCCGTCCTGTCGCCCCCGACTCGTGCAGCACGTCCTCGGCCGGGAACGGGGCAAGCCAGCGGAGGTCAACGACCCGCGCGCCGATCCCCTGGATGGCTAGCCGCTTTCCGACCCGAAGGCTCATCCGCAGCCCATTGCCGAACGTGATGATGGTGAGGTCGCGTCCCTCGCCGTAGGTGCGGGCCCGGCCAAGGGGCACGTGCGCGCCTGGCCGAGGATACGGTGCCAGCCAGCCGCCGTCGCGGTCGCTGTGCAGGTCGCGGGTGTGGTACAGAGCTATCGGCTCGAGGAACACGCACACCGAGCCATCGACGGCGGCGGCGGCCAGGCAGGTGCGCAGCATCGCCGCCGCGTCGTCGGGTCGCGACGGGGAGGCGATGACCAGCCCGGGGATGTCGCGCAGGACCCCGACCGCGTTGTCGTTGTGGAAGTGGCCGCCGAAGCCCTTCTGGTAGGCGTAGCCGGCCACCCGCAGCACCATCGGGTTGCGGAACTGGCCGGACGAGAAGAACTGCTGGGTGGCGGCCTCTCCCCTGATCTGGTCCTCGGCGTTGTGCAGGTAGGCCAGGTACTGGATCTCCGGAACCGGAAGCAGTCCGGTCAGGCCGCCGCCGAGGGCCAGCCCGAGGATCGACTGCTCGTCGAGCAGGGTGTCGAAGACCCGGGCGGGCCCGAACCGGCGCTGCAACCCCTTGGTCACGCCGTAGACGCCGCCCTTGCGCCCGACGTCCTCGCCGAAGACGCACATGCCCGGATAGGTCTCAAGCAGTTCGCCGAGCGCGAGGTTGACCGCCTGGGCCAGCGTGACCGGCTCGGCAACCGCGGTGGCCGCGCCCCGCCGCACAGCCTCCGCGACCCGGTCCGGGTGGCGCGGGGCAAGGGGCGCCATCACCTCGGCGGCGCCGTCCAGCGGCCGGCTGGCCAGCGCCTGCTCGGCCGCCTCGTGCACGAGGCCGCCGATCGCGACATAGCGGGCCACCGCCTCGTCCGGGGTGAGCAGGCCGCACCCGACCGCGGTGGCCGCCGTCGCCACCAGGGGATCGCGGTCCAGGTCGGCGGCCAGTTCGGTGGGCGACCGGTAGGCGCTCTCCGCGTCGCTGCCCGCGTGGCCCAGGAATCGGACCATCGACAGGTGCAGGAACACCGGCCGCCGCTTCACCCGTGCCGTCCAGGTCGCCGCCACGGCCGCGTCGTAGGTCGCGACCGGGTCGCAGCCGTCGGCCGCCAGGTAGTCGAGGCCAGGGCGGTCGCGGTAAGCGGCCGCTATCCACCCCCGCGGCGTTGGCACGCTGATACCGATCCCGTTGTCCTCGCAGACCATCAGCAGCGGCACCGGGATGCCCTGGTAGGCGGTGTAGCAGGCGGCGTTGATCGCGCCGACGGCGGTGGAGTGGTTGACGGACGCGTCGCCGAATGAAGCGACGGTGACCGCGTCGCGGGGCCACCTGCAGTCCACCGTCAGCTTCGCCGCCCGGCCGATACCGAGCGCGACCCCGAGCCCCCGGGGTAGGTGCGAGGCGATCGTCGACGTCGCCGGGATCACGGACAGTTCCGCCCGGCCGAACACCTTGTGCCGCCCGCCCGCGATCGGCTCATCCGCAGACGCGGCAACCCCCAACAGCACGTCCCTGACCGGGTCGATGCCGGTCACCTGGTGCGCACGGGCGCAATAGAACCCGCCGGACCGGTAATGCAGCAGCGCGGGGTCGCTCGGCCGCAGCGCCACGGCTACCGCGGCGTTGCCCTCATGACCGGCCGAGCTGATCGTGTAGAAACCACGTCCTTGCTGCTGCATCCACCGCGCGGCGAAGTCCAGGTGCCTGCTCTGCGCCTGTGCATCGAAGATGGCCAGCAGCGTGTCGCCATCCAGGCCGCTGCCCGGGCGGACCGGCGCCGCCCCGTCTGGGCGGGCTGGGCCGCCGGGCAGGCCGCTCACGGTCTGGATGAAATGCTGATCGAGATCGGCTGCCGTCGTCATCGGCGGATCATGAAGGTCTCCGTGGTGTTGGGTTACCGGCATGTGCGCCGACGGCGGTGAGGATGGACTGCGCCTCGGCGACCGCGCGTCCACCGCTGATCCCCTGGTCCACCACCATCGCCGAATTTATCACCGTTTGACTTGATGATCGGCCCACGTGGATGTGCTGTGCTGTAGGTCGCATCAAGTCTGCAATGCACAACACGGGCAAGGTGGGTGCCGGTCATGTCTTCTCAACGCGTTCTCCTGCGAGGCGGCACGGTCCTGACGATGGACCCGTTGATCGGCACCCAAACCGACGCCGATGTGCTCGTGGAGGACGGGCTGATCTCTGCCGTCGCGCCTGGTTTACCGTCCGACGACGCTGAGGTTGTCGACGTTTCAGGCCACATCGTTGCGCCGGGAATGATCGACACACACCGCCACACCTGGCAGACGCAACTGCGGGCGCTTTGCGCTGACTGGACTCTGGCCGACTACCTGTTCGGCATCCGGCTGACGGTCTCGCCGGCCTACCGAGCCGAAGACGTCTATCTGGGCAACCGATTGGGTGCGTTCGACGCCCTAAACGCCGGGGTGACAACGATCCTGGACTTTTCGCACTGCAACAACACACCCGAGCACGCCGACGCGGCGGTTACGGCCCTGCAGGAAGTCGGGATTCGCGCGGTGTTTGGCTACGGATTCTTCGAATCCAGCCCGTTCGCCCCGCCGCACTTCGCCGCCCACGCCGACCGGCTCGCGGACTTCGAGAGGGTTGCCGACAAGTGGTTCACCAGCCGCAGCAGTTTGATTACGCTGGGTGCCGCGCTGACCGAGCCCGGCTTGGTCCCGTTGGCGGCGACGCGCGACGAAATCCTCGCTGCCCGTGAGCGTGACGCGTTGATCGTGACGCACACCGGCTGCGTGTGGACCCTGCCGTCGGGCGTGGCCGAGCTCGACGCCGCCGGCCTGCTGGGGCCCGACCAGGTGCACGTGCACTGCAACACCCTCACCGATGAAGAGTGGCGCATGTTGGCACGCAACGGCGTGAAGCTGTCCATCTCGCCAGAAACCGAACTGAACATGGGGATGGGCCGGCCGGCTTTCGCCGCCGCCGCCCGGCACGGGATCAAGCCGACACTCTCGTGCGACGTCATTTCGCTGAACACCGGCGACCTGTTCACCCAGTTGCGCCTCGGGCTGGCTTTTCAGCGCTGGGCCGACACGGAGCCCGTCAACCTCGCCGGTGGCGACCCGGAAGCGGTCACCATCAGCGCACACGATGCGTTGAAATGGACCACGGTCAACGCCGCAGAGGCGGTCGGACTCGATGAGCGTATCGGGAGCCTGACACCGGGTAAGCAAGCCGACATCCTCGTTGTCGGCGGTCCGGCGATGTCGCAGCATCCCCAGATCGACCCAGCCGGGACGCTGCTCTTCCAAACCACTGCTGACAGCGTCCGGCACGTGCTCGTCGCCGGACGGTTCGTCAAGCGCGACGGACAATTGGTCGACGTTGACCTGAACCGAGTGAACACGGACGCTGACAACAGCGCGGAACGTGTCCTCACCCGCATCAAGGACAGTGGCCGTCCGCTACCTGGAACCCCGGCCGGCGGATTTGCCGTCGTCAAGCAACTACTCGACAACGAAATCGGGTAGAACGGCAGGACTTCTATTGCCGTCAGGCCGCACCTGCTCACATTTGTCAAGATCCGTTGAGAATTCGAGTAGTGAATTGCGCTCCAGCGCCGAGACAGCGATGCGAGACGATCACGTCGACGGGACGCCGGCCATCCAGTCCGGCGCTCACGTCATCCAACTTCCGATCGCGAGACAAGTGAGGCGTTGTGGAGCGTTTGCCGATTATTTACATCCGCGGGTATGCCGGGCCCACCACCGGGATCGATGCGCAGGTCGACGACCCGTTTTACGGCTTCAACCGGGGCGCAACCCACGTGCGGGTGGGCGGATCCGGCGAGCCGGCTTTTTATCAATTCGAGGGACCGATGCTGCGGTTGATGATCGAGCACCAGTACAAGCTGCTCGTCCAGGGTGATCAAAGAGCGTATTTGGAAAACAGCGAGGACGGCGCGGTCCCGGCCGATTCAATCTGGGTGTACCGGTTCTATGACCAAGCGGCCACGACGTTCGCCGCGCCGCCTCGTCGACCGTTTTACGAGCGGATCTTCACCGACGTCGGAAAGCACTTCAGCGCAAACGGATTCAACATCGAGTCGGCGGCGAAGGGCTTGTACGACCTGATCAAGTTGGTTCAGCGCAAGACCGATGCGACAGACAAACGCGTCCTTCTGGTCGCGCATTCGATGGGGGGATTGATTGCCCGCTGCATGATCCAGAAGGTGGCCCACGACCAGCAGGAGGAGGCGAAGAACCTTGTCGCAAAGCTCTTCACCTACGGGACACCTCACGGGGGCATCGTTTTCCAGACTGGATTAATGAACTGGTTCGAGGAAGTCATGGGGCCAGCGGGTTCCGACATCTTCTCGCCGGAGAAGATGTACGGATATCTGACTCCGGGCCGCAAGTTCGGAGATCGCTCGCCCGACGATTGGGATCCGCAGTCGATCCCGGCGGAGGTGTTCGACACCAACGACGTCTTCTGCCTGATCGGCACGGACTCCAAGGACTATGGCGCATCCAAGGTCGCCGTGGGCCCGAAGAGCGACGGGCTGGTCCGCATTGAGCACGCCTACGTTCGGAAGGCACACCGAGCCTTCATATTCAAATCGCATTCGGGCAGCTACGGCGAAGTCAACTCCGAAGAGGGCTACCAAAACCTGCGGCGATTTCTCTTCGGCCGCTGGCAGGTGCGCGTCGACTTGATCGGGTTACCAACTTATGCGGAGGTCGAGAAGGCAGAACCGGCGGCCGTCTGGCAGGCCGACCTGCGGCTGTCGGTGCGCGGGTTACCCGTCGTGCTCAGTGAGCAGAAAGCCG
The DNA here is from genome assembly GCA_035569455.1 of Mycobacterium sp. Classification (GTDB taxonomy): domain Bacteria; phylum Actinomycetota; class Actinomycetes; order Mycobacteriales; family Mycobacteriaceae; genus Mycobacterium. The sequence goes on from DATMMZ010000371.1 coordinate 15,801, forward strand.
ATCAGTACACCCCGATTCAGCTCAACGCCGAACTTCAGCAGCACAACGACAGCCCGGACCATCCGTTACCGCTGCTGACGACGTTTCTCTTCGAGCAGACCACCGCATCTGGCGCCACGCCGGCCCCCGGTGACGAGGACGCGGCCAAGCATCACGGACGGGTGCGGTACAGCCTTACCTTGCGGGTAGCGAAACTACTCCAGCAAGACAACAGCTTCGACTTCCGTGAACACCTCGAACAGGTTCCCGACTGGGCGGACACGGCGATTTTCGATGTCGGGCCCAATGCCACCAATACCGGCATGGCGGCCTGGGCGGCGTGGAACAGCCAGGTCAAGGGCGCGAACGACCAACAAGATCCGATCACGCCCGACCAAAGTGAGATCAAGCCCGCCGACGGTCGGTGGTTTTTTGCGTTGCCGCTGCCGGCCGCAGCCCAGGCACTGCCGGTCCTGGGTGCGAAGGCCACGTTGCTGGTCACAGTCACCGATCGGAAACCGACAGCGGCGCTGAACCGTGGCATCGCGCCTGCCCAGGCAGGAGCCCCGAGGCCCTAACCCGATGAAGGCCGGTCCCCTAGATTGCAGCCATGCGCTCAACCCCATCGGCGCCGTTGCTCGTGCCAGGTCGGTGGCGTTCCCGGCAGCGGCTCGTCGTGCACCTTGGCCAGGCCGTCAATGACGATGGCTAACTGGCGCTGACGCAATTCGGCGGTTCGCTCCGGAGTTTCCAGCGAGCTTTTCGCGATGAGTTCCAGCAGGAAGCTCACGTCCAGGAAAGTGACGTCCGCGCGCAGTTTGCCGGTGGCCCTGGCCCGCTCGAACAGTTGGGTTCCCAGCTTTTCCATCTGCTCGGCCCTAGCCAGATGCCCGGCGGTGGGGGTGAAGGTGCCGGCCAGGCGCACCACCAGCGAATGGGTGTCCGCTGCAACGATGCGGCGTAGAAATCCCACGTAGGCCTCCCACGGGTCGCCGCCGGCGCCGAGTGCGTCGCGCACCTCGGCCAAATAGCGGTCCTGGCCGTGCAGGCACAGCGTGGCCAGAAGATCCTCTTTCCCGGCGTAGCGGTGGTACAGCGCGCCCATGCCCACCCCGGCACGCTTGGCCACTGCGGAGATCGGCGCCGTCGGGTCGGCGAGAAACACCTCCCGCGCGGCCGCCAGGATCGCAGCGTCGTTGCGTTCGGCTTCGGCATATCGGCCGCGCCGGACCACCGCCTCCCCAGACTCGTCAACTCGCATGCCACCAGCGTACTACTTGAACAGATTATTCCGTTCAAGTAAAGTTGAACGGAATACTCCGTTCTGAATCGAGGAGGCATAATGACAACCGAAACCGCGGTGACCATCCGGCCATTCGAGATCCGCGTACCCGAGACCGCGATCACCGACCTGAGAACCAGGCTGGCCAACACGCGGTGGCCCACACAACTGCCCGGGGAGCCCTGGAGCCGCGGCGTAGGGGTGGACTACCTGCAGGAGCTGGCCGCCTACTGGGCCGGTGAGTACGACTGGCGCGGCGCCGAACACCACCTCAACGGCTATCCGCAGTTCATCACTGAGATCGATGGACAGACCTTTCACTTCCTGCACGTGCGCTCGCCCGAACCTGAGGCGATGCCGCTGGTGCTCTTGCACGGGTGGCCAGGATCGTTCATCGAATTCCTCGACGTGATCGGGCCGCTGACCGATCCCGCCCGCAACGGCCTCGACCCGACGCAAGCGTTTCATCTGGTCATTCCGTCGCTGGCCGGCTTCGGGTTCTCGGCGCCCCTGTCCTCGCCCGGCTGGACCAGCGCCCGCAACGCCACCGCCCTGACCAACCTCATGGATGCACTGGGATATCGACGCTACGGAGTCCAAGGCGGCGACTACGGCGCGTTCGTCGCCCCGGACATGGGCCGCGCCGCACCCGATCACGTCATCGGCGTGCACGTCAACGCGGCAACCTTCGGCTTCATCCCGCTGGGTCCGGTGTCTGACATCGACAAGCAGACGATGACACCCGTCGAACAGCAGCGTCTGCAGCGCCTGCAGGACTTCGACACCGAAATGTCAGGGTATTTTCGGCAGCAATCGACCCGGCCACAGACGCTCGGCTACGGGCTAACCGACTCCCCAGCCGGTCAATTGGCGTGGATCGTCGAAAAGTTCAAAGAGTGGACCGACGCCGCGCATGAACTGCCGCAACACGCCGTGGCCGTGGACCGCATTCTGACAAACGTGTCGCTGTACTGGTTCACCGAAACGGCCACATCATCAGCAAACCTGTACTACGAGAGCGCACACAGCCGTGACTGGCCCCAGCCGAGCCAAGTTCCCACCGGAGTGGCAGCTTTCGCCCAAGATGTCGCGATCCGGCGGTTCGCCGAACAGAACAACAACATCGTGCACTGGAGCGATTTCGACACCGGCGGCCATTTCGCAGCCCTGGAAACCCCCGACCTTCTGGTCAACGACGTACGCCGATTCTTCGCCGGATTGCGCTAACTGGCGGATTACAGCCGCGCCGGATCCAACCCAAAGCGCAAGCGCAGACGGGCGCCGGCCTTTGCGGGCTTATCGACCACCGCACCAGGCCAGCGAGCTTCTCGCCGTCGAGCGGATTAGCTCAGCGCTGTCAAGCGGATACTCGCCGAGCCCTCGAGAGGGTTGGTTTTCATACGTCCGGCCATATCATTGGCAATCGATGCGGACGCGGCGCCGCCCGGCTTGCGTGTTGCCTGGTCTTCGAAGCATGCCAGGAATTCTCGACCGAATGCTTGCCTGGGATAGCGCGCGAGTATCTCCGCCCTTGCCTCGGCCGGGAATTCCTCAGGTCGCCGTCCGACTATCTCCCAGCTGGTCGCGACCTGCAGGATGTGGGACTCGGGGTCAGCGGTCGAGGCGACGTCGCCGCGCATGTGCAGCACGATGATCTCCGTTGCCCTGGCCGCCCGATCAGCCGGCCAACCTGCCGCCACCCCGAACACCCATGCCAACTCGCCGCCCGCCTCCTCAAAGGCCACTCGGTGGCTGTCGAATGCGTCGGTGAGACCGATGTCGTGAAGCAGCGCCGAGACGTAAAGAAGTTCGTCGTCGAAGGCGATGCCGTGCTCCGCTGCGTACATCACTCCCCACAGGTACGAACGGATGCAGTGGTTGAGTAACTCGGGCGAGTAGAAACGAGTAGCCACCGAAAGTGCAGCTGTGGCCGCCGGTGTCTGCGGAAACACAACGTCAACTTGTGCCCGCCCCGCCGTCGGCGCCCCGGGATCAGCGATACCGTCCATGGTTCTTCCTTTCACGCAATTCCTTTGCAACACAGTTGTTGAAAAGCTTGGTTCCCGTCAGGTGGATGCAAGCGAACGCCGTATGAGCCGTGCCAGCGTCGCGGGTCGGGAGAGAAATGGGGAGTGCGACGTTACCCGACAGTTCGTCGACGAGAAGACGCAAATGCTCGGGGGTGTGCCAGGCACCTGGGACGAGGAGCACTGACGGAAGAGTCATGAAACCCGCTCTCCCTGGTCTTGATCATTGGTTGTCGGCGGCGCATCGTCGACGACGCGGATGATCGCCTTGCCGGGACTACGACGGGTCGGGTCGAACGCTGCAGCGGCCTCCTCGAGGGGGTATATAGCGCCAACGAGGGGACGCAGCCGCCCATCTCGAAGCCTGCGCTCCAGCGCGGCAAGCCCCGCAGGATCGGGTTCGACGACGAAGAAGATGGCCCGTCCGTTCTCGGGTGGGGTTCCCGGGGGTTCGGCGATGCTGACAAGCGCACCGCCCGAGCGGACCAACGCCACTGAACGACAAAGGATTTGACCGCCGAACACGTCGAGCACCAGGTCGACCTCGCCGACGCCTTCCAGCCGGTCGCGGTCCAGGTCCACGAAAATTTCCGCGCCCAGAGCTAGCGCGGCCTGCCGGTGGGCGGCGCGGCCGGTACCGATCACCCGTGCCCCCGCCTCGCACGCCAGTTGCACCGCGACCGAGCCAACGGCGCCCGCAGCGCCATGTATCAGGACGGTCTGCCCTGCCCCGAGATGTCCGTGGGTGAACAGTCCCTGCCATGCGGTGAGGCCTGAAATCGGCAGCGCTGCAGCCATAATGTGGTCGACTCCGGCCGACAGCGGCGCAAGGTTACGGGCCTCCACTGCCACGAATTCGGCCAGCGTGCCGTTGCGGCACCAGTCGGTAATCCCGAAGACTCGCTGGCCGACAGTCAGACCGGTAGTCCCATAACCTAACTCGACAACCTCCCCGGAGACCTCGTGACCGGGAATGGTCGGCGTCCGGTCACGCCCGGCACGGTCGGTCCAGGTGCCCGGCCAGTCGAGTTCACCTGAGGTGAACCCGGCCGCGTGCACCCGGACGATGACGTCGTTCTCCGCGGCGTGCGGGTAGGGCATTTCCGCTAGCGCAAGCCCATTAATACCGGCGGCGCGGTCACGAGCGATGATGGCTTGCATCGTCTTCCCTAGCGTGTCGGCGGGCGCTGGGATGGCGCAAGGGATCTCGCGACGCGATCTCTTGCGGCTCCAGCATGGTGATCATGTCGACGCCGGGAGCGCAGATGCACACCGCAAGAAAGCGGCTCCAGCTGGCGGTGTCCAAGTTCCTCATCTGATAGTGCACCACGTCGCCGCCTGGCTCCCAAAAAGCCTCACCCGCAGCAATTTCAGTGGGGGCTTGTCCCTCGAGCTCAAAGAGGATTCGGCCCTGCAGTACGTAACCGAATACCGGTCCCGAATGTCGGTGTGGCTCTGGTCCGGCATCCGCGGGGGGAAGCTCGACGAGCTGTGTCATCGCGTGTGCGCCCGGGGGGACTGGGGGCGGGGTGACGCACAGTAGATCGGTGACCTTGGTGTTGCCTGCGACCAACATGCTTCCAACGCTAACTGGGGTATCGCGCTGGTTGTGGGCCACTTGGGTGCGGCGAGGAGGGGCCAGTTGAGCCGGAGACGTCAGGGCAGCAGTCGGACCAGGGCCTCCAAAGCTGCCGACCATGCGCTCGGCGCGGGCGCGGCATACCCGATCACTAAACCGTTGCGCTCGTTGCCGATTTCGGGGTGGCGATACGAGTCAAGCCCCCGAACGCCGAGGCGTCGCCACCCGAGCTGACGAGACAACGCGCTCTCGTCGCCGCCGGCAAGCTCGAGCATCACCTGCAGACCCGCGGGCATCCCGGTCACGGTGCTCTTCGGGGATGACCGGGCGACCGCGGCGACCAGCTGCTCGCGGCGGCGTCGGTACTGGGCGCGCATGGTGCGAATGTGTCTGTCATAGGAACCCGACACAATGAATTCAGCCATCGCCAGCTGGTCAACGAAGCCGCTGGTCGCCTCGGTTTCACCCCTTTGCCGGGCCACCGCTTCGACGAGTCGTTCGGGCAATACCAGCCAGCCGAGCCGAAGCCCTGGCGCGAGAGACTTGCTCGCCGTGCCCATGTAAATGACATGTTCGGGATCGACGCCGTGCAGTGCGCCGACGGGGCTGCGGTCGTAGCGGAATTCGCCGTCGTAATCATCTTCGATGATCACTCCGCCGGTTCGTCGCGCCCAGTCAATGACCGCTGCGCGGCGGTCGGAATGCAAAGGCACGCCGATCGGGAACTGGTGCGACGGCGTGAGCAGCACACCGCCCACGTCTGGCATGTCGCCGAGTGCCATGACGTCGGCGCCATGGGAGTCCACTGCTATTGGCGGACAACGCAATCCCGCTCTGGTAAGTGATGCCCACTGTGTGGACAGGCCGAAAGCCTCGACGGCGACGGCGACGACCCCGGCGTCTGCCAGAGCACCGGCGACGAGGTTCAGTCCTTCAGCGGCCCCGGAGCAGATAACAATGTTGCACGGCCGGGCCCGGACTCCGCGAGCGCGAGCAAGATACTGAGCAAGGGCGTGGCAAAGCTCTGGCCGGCCGTACGGGTCGGCGTAGTCGAACGCCTCAGACGGTGCAGCGTCCAACGCGCGCTTGACCGCACGGCTCCACTCTGCCCGTGGAAACGACGACAGGTCCGGATGTCCTGGTCGCAGGTCGTGGTTCAACCGGCGCTGCGCCCGTCGCTTAGGGGGTGCGGCGACGGACCGGACGACTTCGGCCGCACGTTGCGCAACCGATGTGCCCGAGCCATGTTGTGATGTCAGCCAGCCCTCGGCGATGAGTTCGGCATACGCACGCGCCACGGTGTTTCTCGCGATGCCAAGGTCGGCGGCTAGCGCGCGGCTCGAGGGCAACTGGGTGCCCGGCGCCAATCGCCCCGACCGGATCGCGTCGCGAATGCCGTCCATCACACTGTCACGCACCCTGCCGGCGGGACGATCCAGGTGTAGATCCAATCCGGCGACGGAGCTTCGTGGTCCGGTCGTTGCGTGCACGTCAGTGCTCGTGGTCGTTATCGGTGGCGCGATTGGGCATCTGCTGGGCGCGGACGGTGGCAGCGTTAGCCGGTATCGATCCGCAGTCGGCCCGTCTGTCCTCTAGCGCACCCAGCCGCGCGATGCTGGCCGCGGGCGCCGGCTGAAACTCCGCCCAGGTGACCACACCGACCCCAAACAAGAAGACACCCATAGTTCAACCTAGAACACGTCGATTTTCTAGCTAACGTCCTGAAGCTCGTCAACTTCAGTTTCAGGGTGACGAGCCCACTGGCCTAACACGCAAAGCACCCCCGGCTCAGGACCGGGGGTGCTTTGTACCACTCGTTTAGTGGTGGTGGTGACCTTATCGACCACGGCCGTCTCGGTCGTGTTGGATCACAGCCAAGCGTGCGCTGGCCGTAATCCGCGGCGTCACAGACACTGAGGGGTCGAGCCGTCGCTCAGCCATCCCGAAATCGTGGTCCGGTCTAAAGTCCACGGCCTCGCCGGGAACTCAGCGGTCAGCCGGGCGGGGCTTGGCCCGCTCGCCGAGACGGGCGCGCAGGTCGTCCTCGAAGGCGACAACCTCGGGGCTGAGCTTCTCGGCCCGCAGGCGCTCCAGGTTCGGGTAGCCCGCGTCGCGCTCGGCGTCCCACTCGTCGGCGAACTTGCCCGACTCGATGTCGCTAAGCACCTCGCGCATCAACGCGGGGACGTCGAGGCCGTCGTACCGATCCGCCCGCGACATCTGGCCGTACTGGCTGGTCGGTGAGTGGTACCGCATCTGGCCGGCGTAGCCCTCGAGCCGCAGCAGCCGGTAGCTCCGCTCGATCTCGCCCGAGAGCATGAGCTCGGTCATGATCGCCTCGAGCGGGATGCCGGCCCTCGACATCAGCTCGACGAAGCTCATGGAGACCCGGCCCAT
>DATMMZ010000372.1:0-4277 GCA_035569455.1 Mycobacterium sp.
TCACGGGTCGATTCGGAGCGCACCGCCGCGCAAGAGGGACTGAAGCAATCGTCCCTGTCGGACGCCAAGGTTTATCTCGGTGGTACCGCCGCGACCTTCAAGGACATGCACGACGGCGCCAAATTCGACCTGATGATCGCAGTGGTGTCGGCCCTCACGCTGATCTTCATGATCATGCTGCTGCTCACCCGAAGCGTGGTGGCCGCGCTGGTGATCGTCGGCACCGCGGCCAGCTCGATCGCTGCGTCATTCGGACTGTCTGTGCTCATTTGGCAGGACTTGTTCGGCATCAAAATCCACTGGATCGTCATGGCGCTATCCGTGATCATCCTGTTGGCCGTTGGATCTGACTACAACCTGCTGCTGGTCTCCCGGTTCAAAGAAGAGATCCATGGCGGACTCAAGACGGGAATCATCCGGTCCATGGCCGGGACCGGCGGGGTGGTGACCGCAGCGGGTCTGGTGTTCGCCTTCACCATGGCGTCCATGCTGGGCAGCGACTTGCGGGTGTTGGGCCAGTTCGGGTCTACCGTCTGCATTGGTCTGCTGCTCGACACCCTGATCGTGCGCACGCTATTGATGCCGTCGATCGCCACCCTGCTAGGACGCTGGTTCTGGTGGCCGCAAGTTGTCCACCCGCGCGGTGATAACGCCCGACGGGCGGTAAACGCCTAGGTTTCTGCTAGTTCCAGGCACACCGCGACTGCTCCCGCGCCGACATGCAGCGCGAGCACCGGCCCCAACGGCGTGACGATCGCCGGCTCGCATGCCGGTAGCCGCCGCGCCAGCGTCGCCGCCACCTCGTTCGCGCCGTCGAGGTTGGCGACGTGGTGCACCGCCAATGCTGCAGGGCCATCGCCGACAATCTCGCATACCCGATCGATCATCGCCGCCGTTGCGTTGCTGACGGTGCGCACCCGTTGGGCCAGAACAAGTTTGCCGTCCTCGACGCGCAGCAACGGCTTGAGCGCCAGTGCGGTGCCAAGCCACGCCTTGGCGCCACCGATCCGACCGCTGCGGCGCAGATTGTCCAGCCGGTGCACCACCATGAACGCGTGACTACGGGACACGGCCGAACTCGCAGCATCCGCGACAGTGTCCAGGTCGCCACCGGCGGCCGCGGCCCGCGCGGCGGCCAGCACCGAAAAGCCGGTGCCCATTGCGGCGGACCTCGAGTCGATCACCCGCACGGCCGGATCGAGGTCGGCGGCGGTGCGTTCGGCGTTGCCGTAGGTTCCCGACAACGCCGACGAAATGTGCACCGCCACCACACCGTCCCCGCCGCTGTCGGCCAGCGCCTCCTGATAGACGTTGGCCAGTTCGGCTGGAGTGGCAGCCGCGGTCGTGGCGTGGAGCTTGTAGACATCATCGGGGATCTCGTCCACGCCGTCGCGCAGATCATCGCCGTCAAGCAAGATGTGCAGCGGAACTACTCGTATCGCCCACTTTTCGAGCAACTCGGCCGGCAGCCGCGACGACGCATCGGTCACCACCATAACGGACATGGTGCTACCCGCGTGGCTTCTCGGTCGATATCCGGGCTTCGGCCAGCGCCTTGAGCATCAGCTCCGCGACCGCCTGGTGGGCCTCAAAATTCCAGTGAATGCCGTCGGGGTTGCCGCGCCCACTCATAATGTGTTCGGCCACAGCGGCTTTGAGATCTACCAGGGGAACATCATGGCTCTGGGCCCATTCGGTGATCGCCGCAGCGGTCCCCGCGCGACCATGGTGGGCCGTGCCGTATGTCTCAGCGATGTGCACCGACGGCAGCGACGCGACGATCGGGATTCCGGGGCGGTTGAAATCGATTGCACCGCGGGTTTGTTCGAGGTACTCGGCGCTCAAGTGTGGCGGCAACGCCGACCTGGCCACGGGTGAGAGCCTGGGCTGTACCCAGGCGTAGCCATCGCGGACCCAACGCCGCAGCCACGGCGGTCGTACGTAGCGGATCAGCTCGCGCAGCGCGGTCGGCAGTACCGAGGGCAGCGAATCCATCCCGCCGGTGGCGAATATCACCGCCCCCGCCCTGGGCAGCGCCGCCCAGGCCCGCGGATCCTGGGTCGCCGCCCACCAGATGTCGCGGCATGTCCAGCCGATGCGGCCAATCAGTTCCAAGTCCCAACCTAGTTGCGAGGCAACAATATTAGGCCAGATGCGCACATCGTCGGCGGGCAGACCGCCGGTGGGCCCATAGTAGGCCAGCGAGTCCGCGAAGACTAGCAACGCCGGTCGTACTTCAGAGGACATCGTTGGAGACCTGAGCCGAAGCGTTCCACACGTCGAGGCGCCAGCGGATGCTGTCAAAGTCAACGCCGTGGTCGTCGGAATGGCCCGACAGCTGCACCCAACTGGCATTGCCCATGCCGCCCAAAATCGGCCAGTTGGCGATCGGAAGCTTCAGCAGCGCGGCCGACAACGCGGCGATCAGGCCGCCGTGTGCCACCAGCACCACAGGTCGATCCGGTTGGTTGGTGTCACCCCATTCGGGTTCGCCGGATACCAGTTCGGCAACCAACGGCAGGCTGCGAGCGGCCACGTCGACCCTGCTTTCCCCACCATGGGGTGCCCACGTTGCGTCTTCGCGCCATGCCAACCGGGCGCCCGGGGCATCGGCATCGATCTGGGCGTGCGTCAAGCCCTGCCAGTCGCCAAGATGGGTCTCCCGCAATCGGTCGTCCACCCAGACCTTCAGACCGGTTCGCTCCCCCACCTTGATCGCCGTGTCGTAGGCGCGCCGCAGATCCGACGAAACGATCAGCAACGGCTGCATCTTGGCCAGCACCTCGGCAGCGGCGACCGCCTGCGCGCGGCCCAGTTCGCTGAGCTCGGTATCCAGCTGGCCCTGCATCCGGCTACCGAGGTTGAAGTCGGTTTGCCCGTGCCGCAACATCACCAGACGACGGACCCTCATTGCGCGCTCGCTGAGCCGTCGGCGTTCTCGGCCAAATCCACCGGCACCACCGGGCAGTCACTCCACAGCCGGTCCAGGGCATAGAAGTTGCGATCGTCCTGATGCTGGATGTGCACGACGATGTCGCGGTAATCCAGCAGCGTCCAACGGCCTTCCCGGGCGCCCTCGCGGCGCGCCGGCCGGTAGCCCGCCTTGCGCATTTGCTCCTCGACCTCGTCGACGATGGCGTTGACCTGCCGCTCGTTGGACGCCGAGGCGATGACGAAGCAGTCTGTTATCACCAACTGGCCGGAGACGTCGATGACGACGACATCGTCGGCGAGCTTCGAAGCGGCCGCACCGGCGGCCACCGTCGCCATGTCGATGGCTTCCTGGGTTGCGGTCACGGGTTCTTCCCGGTGGCCAGGCCGGAGGTCGTCGGGCTGGCGGCCGCACCGGCCCCTTGATCGCGGCGGTAGAGCCGGCGCTTGGAGACGTACTGCACGACACCGTCGGGCATCAGGTACCACAGCGGCCGGCGCTCCTCGGCGCGTCGACGACAGTCGGTCGACGAAATCGCCAGTGCCGGAATCTCGACAAGGGTCAACGCATCCTCGGCCAGCTCGCCCAATACACCGGTGATGTGGTCGTGGCGCAACTCATATCCGGGTCGGCTGACCCCGACGAAGCGCGCCAAGTCGAACAGCTCTTCCCAGCCTTGCCACGACAGAATGGAGGCCAGCGCGTCAGCGCCGGTGATGAAGTACAGCTCGGAGCCTGGGTTGAGGCCGTGCAGATCGCGCAGTGTGTCCCGAGTGTAGGTGGGCCCGGCGCGGTCGATGTCGACCCGGCTCACCGAGAAGCGGGGGTTGGAGGCGGTGGCGACCACCGTCATCAGGTAACGGTCCTCGGCCGCTGACACATGCCGGTCCTTTTGCCACGGCTGGCCGCTGGGCACAAACACCACTTCGTCAAGATTGAACAGGTCGGCGACCTCGCTGGCAGCAACCAGGTGGCCGTAATGGATGGGATCGAACGTCCCACCCATCACTCCTAACCTGCGAAGCTGCTTTTGCACGATTTGCCAGCTTACTTGAGCCCACGAGCAGGACCGATTCCCCAGCCCAGGCCCGCAAAGCAACAGGTCACACCGGCAGCAGCTGGTCGACCACCGCGGCCAGCTGCTTGGCAGACCGACACTCGTGCATCGTGATCACCTCTTGGTAACGCGGCACCGCCGAGTCGCCGCTACCCCACAGATGTTTGGGCTCGGGGTTGAGCCAGTGCGCGTGCCGGCTGGCGGTCACCATATCGGCCAGCACATCGATGGCCGGGTCGCGGTAGTTGGTTCGGCCGTCCCCGAGCACCAGCAGCGAACTGCGCGGTG
>DATMMZ010000373.1:0-4715 GCA_035569455.1 Mycobacterium sp.
CCACCCGGCGGCACCCCGAACGCGGGCGGCGCCGGCGGCGCGACGATGTCCGGTCCGCCCATCAGTTCGGCGAGCGAGTCCGGCGTCAGCATGTTCTGGGTGAGCGGCTGCACGTCGGTCCCCTGCATGCCGGGAGCGACGATCCAGCCCGGCTCGTGGTTGCCGAACGACCAGATTGTGTCCCGCGAGAAGATGCCCGGCACGGTGGTGTCCTTGTAGCCCCCCGGCGGCTGTAGCCGCGGCTCGGAGTAGGCGATCATCTTCGGCAACGTCTCCGCCGCAGTGGCCATGTTCAGTCCGAACGGCAGATAGTTGAACTTGATCGCGTCCAGGATCGGCCCCAGGTACTGCGCGCACAATTCCGCCGACTCCTGGTAGCCCAGCCGGCTGCCGGCCTGAATCGCGCTGCAGATGAACTGCATTGGATTGGCGAAGTTCGCAAGGACCGGCTCACCGACGATGCCGCCCGCAACCGGCGACGTGATGTTCGCGATGTTCGCCGCCAGATTCGGGAACACGTGCAAGCCGGTCTCCAGACCGTCTCGCGGCTCCGGCTGCAGAATCGTGTTCGTGGTGTCGGCGAGGTTGTCGATGTCGTGGATCAGCACGTCACCGTTCTTGTCGACGAATTGCCGGGTGGTGGTCAGCAGTTGGTTGAGGTCTCGCAGCGCGTTCGCGACTTCGTTGTTGGTGTTGGTGAACTTGTTGGTGAAGCTGGCAAGGTCGCTGTTCAGCGCAACGAACTGCTGGTCGCTCTGATACAGCGCGTTGACGAACAGCGCCAGGCTGCGGACCACACCGAAGAAGTCGCCGCGGCCCTTGTTCAGCGCGGTGAGCGCCTCCGCAAGGCTGTTGAGCGTCTTGTTGATCTGCTGGCCCTTGCCCGCCAGCCCATTGCCGGCGGACTCGATGACGTCACCGAACGGACCCTTGGGCTGTTGCTGCGTTGGGCCCAGACCCTGCAGGATGCGGTTGATCGAGTTCCTCAACTCGTCCCATTCCACCGGCACCTGGGTGCGTTCGATCGGGATGACGGCACCGTCCTTCATCACCGGTCCACCGGTGTAGGGCGGTGACAACTGGATATCGCGCGATGCCACCAGGCTGGGGTTGAGGACCGACGCGGTGGCGCTGGCGGGAACTTTGTACGTGTTGTCGTAGTGGAACGTCACCTTCATCTTGTCGCCGGCGGGCTCGATGCTGTCGATCGCACCGACTGGGACGCCCATGATCTGAACCCGGTCGCCTGGATACAAGGCAAGGGCCTCGGGGAAATACGCCACGACGCTGTTGTTGCTCAGCTTCTTGTACACGTTCCAGCCGATCAGCCCACCGACGATCGCCAGCACCACGACCACGGTGCCGACTACCAGTGCTGTCCGAGAAACGCCGGGCAGCTTGAGGTTTCGGATGTTGAAGATCGTCGACATCGGTCAGTGGCCTCCAATGTCTACAGGCAGCGGCACGCCCGGCGGCGGGTAGTCCGGCACTTGCGGGCCGGGTCCAGGAGGCGGCGGCGGTCCCGGCAGATCAGCGGGCGGCACGCCGTACGGCGGGAACGGGTTCGACGGGCCCAGAACAGGTTCCGTCCGCGCACCCGGAGGCGCGGGCGGCAGCGGGACCGGGACGCCCTGCAGGTCCGGCGGAGTTTGCCCCGGCACACCCGCGCTGGTGATGCCCGGCGTGTACCAAGGGCCGTTCGGGTTGGGAGCCGACGTCGCCACGTTCGGCGGCGCAAAGCCTGGGAACCCGCCGTAGGGGCCCTGGGTCTGGTCCAGATGCGAGCACGGCAGCGGATCCCCCGCTGTCGGAATGCCGTCCGCCGGCGGCGTGTACGAGCACGGCGAGCCCGGGGGCACCGCGGGTCCCGGGAAGTCCGGTGTGCCCTCCAGCGGGGTCGGTGCCGGCGGCGGTGCGCCGTTGGCGAACCGGGTGCCGTTCGGGTCGGGCCACCGGAAGGCCGGCAGGCCGGCGCTGCGCCAGAAGTTCTCGGGATCGAGGCCACGCTTCTTGAACGCCGCGTCGACGAACGGCTGCAGGATCTGGTACGGCAACAGGTTGACGAGCATCACCTTGAAGTACGGGCCGGAGGCGACCGCCTCGCCCAGCGATGCGGTGAACTTGCTCAACGTGGTGAGCGAATCGGCCAAGTCCAGCTTCCGCTGGTCCAGCACATCGCTGATCGTGCGCAGCTGCTCCAGAACGTGGTTCAGGTTGGGATTCTCGTCGATGAAGCCCTTCACTTGTTGGGAGAACGCCGACACTCGCCGCAGAAGGTACGTGATCGCCTGTCCGCGTGCGTTGATCGCGGCCAGCAGTGTCTGCGCGTTCACCAGAAGCGCGTTGATCTGCCCGCTGCGGTTGCCGAGTATGCCGGTGATCTGATTCGCGTTGGCCAGCAGCTGATCGACCTGCTGATCACGCTTGCCGATCGTGTCGGAGAACCGCTCGAGGCCCTTGAGAGCGTCGGTCAGGTGCGGATAGGTCTCGTCGATCGTCTGAGTCAACACGTTCAGCGACCGTTTGACGGTGTCGATGTCCCATCCCGACGCCGCCTTCGTCACGTCGAAGAACGCATCGTAGATCTGGTACGGAGTGGTGGTTTGGCCAAGCGGCAGAACCCCGTTGGCCTTCAACTGATCCGTACCGCGCGGCTCGATCTCGATGTTCTTCCGGCCCAGGATCGTGTCGGTGCGGATCGATGCCCTGCTGTCCTTGCCGATCTGCGCGTCGCCGAGCGAGAACCCGACCAGAATGCGATCACCGTCGATCGCCAGGGAGCGCACCTGCCCGACGTTGACACCTGCGATGCGCACTTTGTCGCCGGGGTGGATGCCGCCCGCATCCTTGAACTGCGCGTAGTAACTCGGGGATGCGAAAAGCATTGGCACGCTTGTGAAGCTCTGTCCGACGCCAACGACGAGCAACAGGACGAGGATGCCCATCAACCCGTTGCGTACCCGGTCCGAACCCTGCAGCGTCCTCATTGCGGCGTGCACCTACCTGTGGGCTGCGTCGTGATACGGACGGTTCGCACCGGACCGCCGGGCTGCAACCCGTTCAGCTTCAGCGTGATGTCACACGCGTAGAAGTTGAAGAAGTCGCCGTAAACACCGCCGGCGCGGCCGATGATCTTCAGCGACGTGGGCAGCTTGATCAGGATGTCGTCGAGCTGATCCTTCTGGTCGATCACCGGCTGCTGGATGGTTTCCAGCTGATCGAGCGTGCTGTGCAACAGCGGCCGGTTGTCGGCAAGCAGGTCCGCGATCGTGCCTGCGGCGTTGCTGATCTCGGCCGTGGCGTTCGCAATCGGGTCTGCGCGGTTCTTCAGCCCCGTGATCAGAACCTCGAAGTTCTTGACGGTCTGGTCGAAGTCCTTCTGATGCTTGACGGTGGTGTCCAGCACGGTGTTGAGGTTCTTGATCACCTCGCCGATCGCCTGGTCACGGTCGCCCAGCGCCGACGTGAGTGACGCGGTCTGGTCGAGGATGTCGCTGATCGTTCCGCCCTGGCCCTGGAAGATCGTGATGATCGACTGCGCGATGGTGTTGATCTTCTGCGGGTCCAACGCGCGGAACAACGGCCGGAAGCTGCCCACCAACGCGTCGAGGTCCAGCGCCGGCTGCGTGCGCTCGAGCGGGATCGTCGCGCCCCCCGGCATCTTCTTGTCGCTGTCGCCCTTCTTCAGCTCGAGGTAGCGGTCGCCGATCAGGTTCAGATACCTGATGGACGCCGTCGTTCCCTCGTACAGCGGCAGGGATCGGTCGACGGCGAAGTCAACCCGGGCGCGCTGGCCGCCATCGATGAGCGTGACGTTGGAGACCTTGCCGACCTCCACCCCGGATGCGCGGACGAACTGGCCGTTGCGCAGGCCGCTGACGTTGGTGAATATCGCCGAGTACCCGGTGGTGCGGTCGAACCGCATCTGTCCGAAGACCACGATGATGACCGCGGTGAAGAACAGCAGCACGACGGCGAATGCTCCAAGCCTGACGGCGGTACCGGTGATTTTCATGGGTTGATCGTGTACTCCCCGACCTGGCGGCCCCAGACGTACTCGATCGCGAACGGCGAGCCGAGTTCGAAGTGGTTGTACGGCGCAAGCGACGCACCCGTGTCCATCACCAGGTACGGTGCGGGCCAGAGATCGCGGTTGACCTCCTGCCAGCAGCCCGGTGCGCCCTCAGGACCGCCGCGTGCGTTCACTCGGGGCAGGTTGTCCGGATACACGTACGGGTTGGCGGCGCCCAGGACCTCAGCGTGCGCCCGCAGCGAGTAGCCGTTGCCGCCAAGCGAATCCGCGACCATCGGTGCGACGTTGTGGAAATTGCGGATCGTGCAAAGGATTTCCGGGCTGTACGTGTTGAGCAGCTGAGAGGTCGGGATGAGGTCTTCGGCGCCGCGCACCAGGTACGGGCCGCCGCGCTCGAAGACATCGCCGCCGGTGTTACCGAACCCGACCGAGGCCATCAGCGCCGCATCGAGGTTGGACTGCTCCTGATTCAGCGTCCGCGCGGTGGTGACCGCGTTGTGCAGGAAATCGAACAGGTCCGGCGACGCGTTGGCATAGGTGTCGGCCAGATCAGCCAGCCTCTGGGTGTCGTAACGGATTTGCGGCATCTTCGGATTCAGGTCCGACAGAATCTCGTTGCCGTGCACGATCGACTGGCCGAACCGATCGCCCAACCCGTCCAACGCCTGCGCGGTGGCGGCCA
>DATMMZ010000374.1:0-5023 GCA_035569455.1 Mycobacterium sp.
CTTGGTGCCATCGGTCATGAAGCTGCTCGGCGACGAGTGCTGGTGGGCGCCACGGTCTTTGAAACGGCTGCACACCTGGCTCGGGCTCGGCGAGATCGGTCTGCGCGACGAGCGCATACCGCCGGCGGTGCCGGAGCCGGAACCGGAGTCGGAGGAGATTCTCGTCGGGGCCGGCGCGCCGGTGCGCCCGCGGCCGCCGCATGACCCCACCCGTCCGGCCGCCGAGGGATCTGCCCGGGCGGAGGCCGCGGCGCGGGGGGCGAGCACACCGTCGCTCGCGACGACCACGCCGATGCCGGAGGTCGGCGGCGCTCGCGGCGACCAACCGCCGGTCGCCGAGATCTCGACGGTCAACGACCCGGAGAACAGCGCCGACGGTGAGGTGGCGGCGGCGCAGCGCACGGACGGCACCGTGTCGCCGCCGGCACAGGGCGAAGACGGCGAGATCGAGTCGTGGCTCAGTGAGCTGCGCCCACCACACACGAGCGACCCGTCGCCGGTTGGGTCGACCAACGGCGATGACCCCGACGCGATGCCCGCGATTCCCACTCAGCTCCAACAGGATCCGGATGCCACCTGACGCCGTCCCCCTGACGCCGACCCCGACGAGGAGCTCACCGCCTCGCATTAGGCGGGCGAAACCGCTCGACCAGAGCGCCCAGACGAACCGGGGTCGCAATGCAAACCGCGGATGAATTCAAGGTGGCGCGACGGTGACAAACCAGCCTGGTGCGTAGTTGCGCGGACCTGCCGGTGTGCGGCGAAAATCCGTTCGGGGCACGATATTTCGACGGTAAAAATCTCATCTTGGTGAGCAACTGCGCAGCGGATCGAAACAGCAGAATCTCGGGGCAAAGAGTCGAATGCAGCTAATTCCCGGCTTGCCAAACTGAAGGTTCGGATGTGCCGGCCGCGAAGCTCCGGCGCCAGGACGCCAGAACCGCGGGCACCGCGTGTCACCATTGCCCGATAAGCTTTGGCAATGGCCGCCGAGGTCGAGGATTCGGCAGCAGGACCGATCGCACGGACCTTCTGCGGTCCGCCGATGCGCCTGCGCCCGCAGACACCGGCTCGCAACCAGCACTACGCCGACCGGATCGCGCGGAATCGCAAGGTCATCAACATCACCACGACCATCGCGGCGGTGGTCACCGTCAGTTTCTCGGTGCTACAACTGTTCGCCGAGCACGGAGTGTGGCGGATCGCGCTGATCAACCTCGTCGCGGCAGCTGTCTTCGTTTCGGTTCCGCTGCTGCATCGCTACGGCGAACTGGTTGCGCCGTTGACCTTGATCGTCGCCTCGTATGTGGAACTGTCCGTGGTCACCTGGAGCATTGGAACTGGGGCGGGCTTGCAGTTCTATTTCCTGGTCGCTGCGACCGTTGCGGTTCTGGTGATGGGCATCGAGCACATCGTGCTCGCATGCACGCTGGTTGCGATCGGCGCGGCGATCGTCATCACCCTGCAATTCACTGTGCCGGCCGATACGGGAATGCAGCCCGGTTGGGGGATTCCCGCCGGCTTCGTGGTGTCGGTGATCTCGGCGTGCGTCATTGCCGTGGCCACCGTCTGGTACGCGCTGCGCGAAATCGAGCGGGCCGAAGAAGCCATGGAAGACGAGTACAACCGTTCCGAGTCGTTACTGGCCAACATCCTTCCCGCCAGCATCGCCAACCGGCTGAAGAACCCGGCCACCACGATCATCGCCGACAAGTACGACGACGCCTCAGTCTTGTTCGCCGACATCGCCGGCTACACCGAGCGAGCCAGCCAGTCGACGCCCGCCGACTTGGTCGAGTTCCTCAACCGCCTCTACACCGAGTTCGACCGACTCGTGGAGAAACACGGACTCGAGAAGGTCAAGACGAGCGGCGACTGCTACATCGTCGTCAGCGGTGTGCCCGAGCCGCGCCACGATCATCTCGAAGCGATCGCTTGCCTGGCACTGAACATGAGCGACGCGATCGCGGGGGTCACTGATCTGATGGGGCAGATCGTGCCCGTCCGGATCGGCATAGGTGTCGGCCCTGTGGTCGCGGGAGTGGTCGGCACCCACAGATTCTTTTACGACGTTTGGGGTGACGCGGTGAACGTCGCCTCGCGGATGGAATCGGCTGGTGTTGAGGGACGCATCCAGGTGCCGCAGGAGGTTTACGAACGCCTCAAGGACATGTTCGTGCTCGAGCCTCGCGGCGACGTGGAGATCAAGGGCAAGGGCGTGATGCGCACCTGGTTCCTTGTCGCCCAGCGGGATATCGATTCAGTCGACGAGGCGCGCGTAGATCAACACGGCGCCGGCGTCCGCTGAATCGAGAACCCGTTCACCCACCCGGCAGCGGCGGAGGCGGCGGGGCGTCCGGTGGCGGCGGCGGATCAGGCAGGAATTGCTCCGGGCCCGGTGGAAGGTTGGTGCCCGGCGGGGGTGCGGTTCCCGGGAGCGGCTGACCGAGTTGGTCCAGGTCCATGCGGCCCATCCCTTGGTGCCAAAGGCCGTGCGCCCCCCTCAGGTAATCCCAGAGGCCGGGGCTTGGAGCGCCCATGTCGGGCGGCGCCACGCTGTACATCGAGGTTTGGCCTTGGTCCGCCAGCTTGAAGTTATTTGGTAAGAGGTACCCGGAAGGGCCGAGGACACTATTGTCCGGCGGCCCCGCGGGCTGGGTGCCCTGGAGCGCGGGAATCTGATGCTGGCTCAACAGGAAGTCCATGTTCGAGGTCGGCGCGTCTGGACCTAAGAAGACGCCCAGGGGTAAGCCCGCGGGGCCCACGGGGCCTTGCCCCGCCTGCGCCAACGTTGTGCCGATGTCGTTCATCATCCCCCCGGGCGCCGGCGGTGGAGCCGGAGCGTCAGGACCGGGGGGCGGCGGAGGAGGATCGGCAGCGGCGGTCGCCGCGAAGGCGACCGCCGCACCGACCGACAGCACCCCGGCCACCGCGATGTTCACGGCTACACCTTTGGGGGCATTCCTGCGGTCTCGGCTACTCATGGCTGGGCATCTCCTTCGGCTCACATGCCGCGACTCGACGTCTGATGTCAGCAGTTGATGCTTGGCCTCAGAACGTTTTCGTGACGCCGTAGTAAGCGACGATGTCGTCGGTATCCGTGCCCGAACTGGTCAACACCGCGTACGACCGCAGCGACGACGCGCCGACGCAGTTGTCGATCTTGATGTGAACATCCTTGAGCGTGACCCGCGTCTGCGTGCCCTTGAACGTCTTCTTGTCCACCGGGACATTGATGACCTCACCGGGCCTGGGCTCCACCTCGATCTGTCCCTGGATCGGGAAACTGACGCTGGTGGCAAAGCCGAGCACACCAGCGCCGGACAATGATGCGTTGCCGGTGGAGACGCCGATCGAGCCGTTCAGCTTGATTTTGTCCATCGCGACGCCGCAGCCGATCTGATACCCGGCCTCGAGCGATCCGCCGTTCACCGAGCCCGTGACGCCCCCGGTGAAGGTGCCGCCGACCAGCCAGTCGCGGGACGACAGCGCGGTTGTCAGCGGTGCCACCGGCAACTGGGTCTCGTCCTTCGCGGCCACCGTCAACGTCCGGCCGTCCTGGGTGTGCGCGATGCCCGGGACCTCCGACGCGACGACTCCGGTGTCAGGCGGGGGGCCGGCGTCAGCGGGGGGCGCCACTGGCGCGGGATCAGTCGGGTCCGCTAACGCGAGCGGGGCTGCGCCGGTCGGGACCAGCATGCAAACAGCAGCCAAGGTGGCAAAACGATTCAACATGTCGCGTTGGCGCCTCTCGTCGTGCGAATCTTCCACGGGATCGACAGGATCTGTCCCGTGGAATCTTTGATGGACCGAGTGTCCAAACGGTAAACGGACGGACAACAGTTGAGACCCCGTAACTATCTAGTCGGCATCTGCGGTGGTGGCAACGACCTAGCAAACGAAGATCCGGAGATATCGGCTGGACACGAAGCCAGACCGTTGAGGCGGTGAGCGAAGTCCCGGCAGAGTGCCCGAAAGAACGAGGACCCCCGCAGCGGGTGCGGGCCTAACCACACCCGCTCGAGGGGTCCTCGTCTACACCCCGCTGACCACGCCGTTCACCGGCGTTAGAGCGAGGCCCCATTCATGACGCAAATGACGCGTCGCGTCAAACGACCTTGGTGACGCCCAGATAGGTGATGACGTCGTCGGTGTTGTCAGTCGAACTCGTCAACGTCGCATACGACCGGATGAAGGACTGACCGGCGCAAGCGTCGAATTTGATACGCAGACCCGTGACTTGGATCCGCGGAGCAGTGCCTTTGAAGGACTTCTTGTCAACCGAAACGATGTTCACCGTGCCGGGCTTGAGGTCGATCTTTATCTGCTCGGTGAGGCTGGCGGAAAGGGTTACCGGGAAAATCGAGCCGCTGACGAACGGGATCGCGAGGCCTGGCGTGAGTTGGGCCGAACTGATGGACTCGATGTCGTCCGCGAGGATCCCGCAGCCGATCTGATACCCGGCCTCCAGTGTTCCGCCGCCAAGCTTGGTGCTTCCACCGCCGACTACAGACCCCGTGAACGTGCCGTCCACCAGGTATTCCCGTGACGAAAGCGCGCCTGTCAGCGGCGCAACCGGTTCCATCGACTCGTTCAGTCCCGTCACCGTCAAGGTCCAGCCATCCGGAGTCCTCAGGACACCCGGTGCGCCGGACGGCACGGGTCCATTGGGTCCGCTCGGCGGCGGCGGTGCGGAGTCGGCGGCCGGCACCACAGGTGCGGGCGGGGGCGGGTCCGCTAACGCGAGCGGGGCTGCGCCAGTCGGGACCAGCATGCAAACAGCAGCCAAGGTGGCAAAACGATTCAACATGTCGCGTTGGCGCCTCTCGTCGTGCGAATCCCCCACGGGATCGACAGGATCTGTCCCGTGGAATCTTTGATCGACCGAGTGTCCAAACGGTAAACGGACCGACAACAGTTCGCGCCGTGTACCTATCTACTGGGCGTCTCCAGTCCCGGCATGCGCCCCTGTTCCTCCTGCGGCACCAGCTACCACACCGAGACGCCATGGTGCGCAGTTCCG
>DATMMZ010000375.1:0-2495 GCA_035569455.1 Mycobacterium sp.
GCGCCGGCGGAGTCGACGACGTAGACGCACTGGCAACCGGCGTCGGCCATGATGCGGGCCTGGGCGGCCAGTTTCTCCGGCGGAATGGTGTGGGCCATCATCAAAAACCCGACGGTTTCCAGGCCCAGCTCGCGGGCCAGCCCGAAATGCTGGATCGACACGTCGGCTTCGGTGCAATGGGTGGCGATTCGGCAGATCGACCCGCCATTGTCCTGCGCCTGTTTGATGTCGTCCTTGGTGCCCACCCCGGGCAGCATCAAGAACGCGATTTTGGCGTCTTTCGCGGTCTGCGCGGCGAGTTTGATCAGTTCCTGCTCCGGGGTTTTGGAGAAGCCATAGTTGAACGACGAACCCCCTAGCCCGTCGCCGTGGGTCACCTCAATTACCGGCACGCCCGCAGCGTCCAGCGCCGCGACGATGGCACCGACCTCGTCTTTGGTGAATTGGTGCCGTTTGTGGTGCGACCCGTCGCGCAGCGAGGTGTCTGTAATCCGGACGTCCCAAATACCAGTCATCGCGTTCCTCCCGCGACAGAAAGAGTTTCTTTGGCGATCTCCTCGCCGACCTTGGTGGCCGCTGCGGTCATGATGTCGAGGTTGCCCGCATACGGCGGTAGGTAATCCCCGGCGCCCTCGACCTCGATGAACGTGGTGACCACGGCCTGACCGCCGGAGTTGAGCGACGGCTCGTCGAACTGCGGCTCGTTGAGCAGCCGGTATCCCGGCACATAGGCCTGCACCTCGGCAACCACCTCGTGGATGGAGGCGGCGATGGCATCGCGGTCAGCGTCCTCGGGTATTGCGCAGAAGATGGTGTCCCGCATGATCATTGGCGGCTCGGCAGGGTTCAAGATAATGATCGCCTTGCCGCGTGCGGCCCCACCAATGGTCTCCACGCCGCGCGACGTGGTCTTGGTGAACTCATCGATATTGGCCCTGGTGCCCGGTCCGGCAGACACCGACGCCACCGACGCGACAATCTCGGCGTAGGGCACCGTTTCGACCCGCGACACCGCGTACACGATGGGAATGGTCGCCTGCCCCCCGCAGGTGATCATGTTGACGTTCGGCGCGTCCAGATGCTCGTGCAGATTCGCCGGTGGGATCACCGCCGGACCCACCGCGGCCGGCGTCAGGTCGATGGCCCGGATCCCGGCGGCGGCATACTTCGGGGCCGCATCCTTGTGGACGTAGGCGCTGGTCGCCTCGAACACCAGGTCGGGTTTGTCGGGCTGCGCCAATAGCCAGTCGACCCCTTCGTGGCTGGTCTCTAAACCCAGCTTGCGGGCCCGCGCCAAGCCTTCGCTCTCCGGGTCGATGCCTACCATCCAGCGCGGCTCCAGCCAATCCGACCGCAGCAGCTTGTAGAGCAGGTCGGTGCTGATATTTCCGGACCCGACAATGGCCACTTTCAAGGCCG
Organism: Mycobacterium sp.; assembly: GCA_035569455.1. Lineage (GTDB taxonomy): Bacteria > Actinomycetota > Actinomycetes > Mycobacteriales > Mycobacteriaceae > Mycobacterium. Next base: position 1,420 of record DATMMZ010000375.1, read on the forward strand.
CGTTCGCCTTAGACGGCATGTTGCTCCTTATTCGAACGACAACCGGACGGCACCGAGCCCCGCGAAGTCGGCAACAAACTCGTCGCCGGCCCGCACGTCGATCGCCCTCGTGCACGATCCAGGCAACACGATGTCACCCTTTTTCAGCCGCACCCCAAAGCTTTCCACCTTGCGGGCCAACCACGCCACCGCGGTGACCGGGTTACCCAGCACCGCGTCGCTGCGGCCCTCGGCGACCAGGTCACCGTTGCGGGTCAGCACCGCCTCGATCATCTGGACGTCGACGTCGGCCGGCGACACCCGTGCTTCGCCCAGCACGAAGCCGGCCGAGGAGGCGTTGTCGGCGATGGTGTCGCACAGCTTGATCTTCCAGTCGGTGATCCTGGTGTCGATCAACTCGATGGACGGGACCAGGGCTTCGGTGGCCGCGAGCACGTCGTCCTCGGTGCAGTCGGCTCCCGGCAGATCATCGGCCAGGATGAAACCCACTTCGACCTCTACCCGCGGATAGAGGTATCGGCCCGTGTGGACCGGGGTGTGTTCGAACACCTGCATCTCGTCGAGCAGGTGCCCGTAGTCCGGCTCGTCCACGCCCATCATCTGCTGCATCGCCTTCGACGAGAGCCCCACCTTGTGGCCCAGCACCCGGGCGCCCTCGGCGACCCGCTGACGGATATTGATCAATTGGATCTCATAGGCGTCGACGATGTCGATGTCCGGATAGGCGACGGTCAGCGGAACGATCGGCTCACGGCTCCGCTCAGCTTGCGCCAAGTCTGCGGCCAGCTCGTCGCGGATCGCAACACTGAGCATTACCGAAGTCCCCTCGTCCGTGTGACCGGGCCAGTAGCGCCCGACCCGGGCAATTCTATAACGTGTTCTACATGACAGCACAGGAGTACGACGTCGTCGTGGTCGGAAGCGGCGGCGCCGGCATGGTGGCTGCCCTGGCCGCCGCTCATCGCGGTCTCTCGACAGTAGTCGTCGAGAAGGCGCCGCACTTTGGCGGCTCGACGGCGCGCTCCGGTGGCGGGGTCTGGGTTCCCAACAACGAGGTCCTCAAGCGTGACGGCGTT